>DASXXR010000441.1:0-3034 GCA_036502945.1 Paraburkholderia sp.
CCGACGCGCGGGCCGGTCGACATGCAGCAACTGATCTTCGACCTGCCCGCCGACGTGCCGCTTTACAGCGACGCGCGCGGCTATGTCGCCGAGCCGCCGGTGACGGAGAACGGCCGCACCCGCTACACGTTCGACTATCGGCACGGGCCCTATGCACCGCTCGAATCGGGCGCGGTGGGTTATGTGACGTGGGGCGACCGGCTGATGGTCTCGACCACGCCCGGTTTCGGCGCGTTCGCCGAGCGCTACCGCAACGCCGCCGCGGACGCGACGACGAACGATCCGGCCATCGTCGAGCTCGCGCAGCAGCTGAGCGCGGCAACCGACGACCCGCGTGCGAAGGCACAGATCCTGTACGACTGGGTGCGCTTTAACATCCGCTATGTCGCGCTCTTTCTCGGCGAGACCGCCGCGGTGCCGCACAAGGCCGCCGATATCCTGCGCAACCGCTACGGCGATTGCAAGGACCACGTCGCGCTGTATGGCGCGCTGCTCGCCGCGGCCGGCATCGACAGCCAGGCGGTGCTGCTGAACCTCGGGCCTTTCTATACGCTGCCCGACGTGCCGGGCTACGGCGCGGGCGCGATCAATCATGCGATCACATGGATTCCTTCGTTGTCGCTGTTCGCGGATACGACGGCGGGCGGTGTCGGCTTCGGCTATCTGCCGGCGAGTGTGATGGACCGGCCGGTGCTGCTCGTCGGTGACGGCGTGCTGGTGCGCACGCCGCCCTTGCAGCCGCGCGCCCGCAATACGCGTTTGCAGATCGACGTGGACCGCACCGGCACGGGCCGCTTCACCTATCGCGTCGAAGACGGCGGCGCGCCGGCCGAACTCGAGCGCAATGTTTTTCGGCGTGCGACCCGGCTGCGCTGGCAGCAGATTGCCGCCGAACGGCTACGGCAGACAGGGCTGCGCGGCGTCGTGCGGATGCAGCCGGGCGAACTGGCCGCGACCTCGGGCCCGTTCGCGACATCGATGGAAGGCACGCTCGAGCATTTCACATGGACTGACGGCATGACCGCATTGCCCGCGTTGACGAGCTTGTCAGGCGGCATCGCCACCCAGGTGCAGGCGTGGCTGGCGGAACCGGAACGCACGCAGCCGTGGGTGTGCATCGGCGGCGACTTCGACGAAACCGCGCAGATCACGCTGCCCGACACCGTGCGCGTGGCCGATTTGCCGAACGACGCGCAGGTACAGGATCGCTTCTTCGATTTCGCGTCGCACTACGTGTTCGATCCGGCGACGCGCGTTATCCAGATCACGCGCCGGCTGCACGCGCGCTTCGGCCATCAGATGTGCAGCGCCGACGAGTTTGCGCAGGCGCGTGCAGCACTGGTCAGGATCGAACGGGACGCGTTGGCGCAGATTGTCGTGCGCGTGGCGCGCGGCAGCGGCGCGTGATGGAGCGTGCGCGGTCTGCCTGAGGCCCGGTGTAACAGGCGCGATTTGACGTGGCTGAAGGCACGGCCTTCGAGAGCCGTTTTCCTTCGCGCGGGAAGTCAAGCTTTACTGCGCCCAGGCAAACGGCGATAACGACGACAAGCGGCGTTCAAGGAAACCGAACCTGCTCGAAACCGGCGGCAAGCGCTGCGACGATCGCATCGAGCTGCGATGTTTCGACGACGAACGGCGGTGCCACAACGATCACCGAGCCCATCGGACGAACGAGCGCGCCGTGTTTGCACGCGACTTCGCAGACCGCTGCCGCGTAACTGGACATCATATCGATGGGCTCCCGCGTCGCTTTGTCTTTCACGAGGTCGAGCCCAACCAGCAGGCCTTTACCCCGCACGTCGCCCACCGTCTTGTAGCGCTCGGCAAACGGGCGCAGCGCGCGAAGCAGATAGTCGCCTTGCTTCGCCGCGTTGGCCACGAGATTTTCGCGGGCCACGATGTCCAGGCTGGCGAGCGCCGCCGCGCAGGCGATCGGGTGGCCGGAGCACGTGTAACCGTGCATGATCGCGCCGGTGAAATCGCCGTTCTTCATGAAGGCGCGCTCGATGCGTTCATTCACCGTCGTCGCGCCAAGCGGTGCATAGCCCGACGTGATGGCTTTGGCGAAACACATGATGTCCGGCTTCACGCCCCAGCCGCGGCTGCCGAACATATCGCCGGTGCGCCCGAAGCCGGTGACGACCTCGTCTGCGATCAGCAGCACCGCGTGCCGGTCGCACACTTCGCGGATGAGCGGCCAATAGTTGGCAGGCGGAACGATCACACCGCCGCCGCCCAGGATAGGTTCCGCGATAAACGCCGCCACCGTATCCGGACCCTGAAAGAGAATCTCCCGCTCGAGCATCGCCGCGCAGATCCTGCCCAGTTCTTCCGGATCCTGTGTGAACGGATTGCGATAAGGCCAAGGCGTCTCTACGTGAAAGCAACCCGGCAGATTGGGCTCATAGTTGCGCCGGAACACGGTGAAGCCGTTCACGGCGGCGGAGCCGAAATGGGTGCCGTGATACCCCATCTTCAGCGAGATGAACTTGGTGCGCTCGGGTTGCCGTTCCACTTTCCAGTATTGGCGCGCCAGCTTCAATGCCGTCTCAACCGCATCCGAGCCGCCAAGGCTGAAGAACACGCTGCGCATCTGTTCCGGCGCGAGCATGTCGATCAGCCGCTTCGCGAGTTCTTCCGCGCGTGGATGCGTGATCGCGCCGCCGAACAGCGTGGAGTATTCGAGCTCGTCGAGTTGCTGCTTGATGGCATCCTTGATTTCGCGCCGGTTGTGTCCGACGGCGACATTCCACAAGCCCGATGATCCGTCCACCAGTTGATTGCCTTTATCGTCGTAAAGGTAGCAGCCGTCGCCCCGCGTGATCCGCAAGCGCGTCACCTGCTGGTCCGCTGCGGGATGCGCTTCGGGATTCCAGAAATAGGTTTGACTCGCAGGCATATACGGTTCTCCACAGAAATGCAGGCATGCTCAACGCCGTTGCTGCAAGTGACGGACGATGTCACCAGAGGCAGCAGAGAGGGGAAGACATGAGGTTCTGGAAGCATACGGGCGTGGGACACGAAGAAATTTTCC
>DASXXR010000442.1:0-4944 GCA_036502945.1 Paraburkholderia sp.
GGAAACGCCGGCGATTCGGCGGCGCCCATCGCGAAGCGCAGCACGAACAGCGCGGTGACAGCGGTAGCCGCGCTGCCCAGCAAACCAATTGAGCTTTGCAGCAGCGTAAAGAGCGACCACAGGAAAATGCTCGCGGCGTAGACACGCCGCGCGCCGAAGCGGTCGAGCAGCCAGCCGGCCGGCAGTTGCGACAGCACGTAGGCCCAGCTGAACGCGGAGAAGATGTAACCCATCCTGATCGCGTCGAAGCCGAACTCGGCGCGCATCGCGGAGCCGGTCACCGACAGCGTTGCGCGGTCCGCGTAGTTGAACGTCGTGATCAGAAAGATCAACAGCAGAATCGTGTAGCGGACTGTGGTGCGCTTCGCGACATGGGCGGGGTTCGCCATGCGGCTCATCTCCATCGTCATCTCCTGAATCTTATGCAGGGATGCGAGATCCCTGGCAGGTGTGGCGCGCTCGGCCGCGGCGGTCCGTGGCCGAGCCTGCGACGACCCGGGTCACACGGCCGTCGGACGCCTGCTGCGTTACTGCGGGCCGAGCGATTTGATCAGCGCGTCGAGCTGGCTCATTTCTTCTTCGGTCAGATCGGTCAGCGGCGCGCGCACCGGGCCGGCGCTATGGCCGACCAGCTTCGCGCCGGCCTTCACGATGCTGACCGCGTAACCCGCGCGGCGGTTGCGGATCGCCAGATACGGCAGGAAGAATTCGTCGAGCAGCTTGCCCGTGGTCGCGTGGTCGCCCGCGGCGATCGCGCGGTAAAAGTTCATCGCGGTCTTCGGGATGAAGTTGAACACCGCCGACGAATACACCGGCACGCCCAGCGCCTTGTACGCCGCGGCGTAGACCTCCGCGGTCGGCAGACCGCCGAGGTAGGCGAAGCGCTCGCCCAGGCGCCGGCGGATCGATACCATGTTCTCGATCTCGCCCACGCCGTCCTTAAAGCCGATCAGGTTGGGGCAGCGCTCGGCGAGGCCCTCGAGCATGTCGGCATTAAGCTTCGAGTTCGCGCGGTTGTAGATGATCACGCCCATGTCCGGCACGGACTTGCACACCTCTTCAGCGTGTGCGGCGATGCCTTCCTGGCACGCTTCGGTCAGGTAATGCGGCATCAGCAAAATGCCGTTCGCGCCGTGGCGCTGCGCTTCCTGCGCGTAAGCGATCGCCACGCGCGTCGGGCCGCCCGCGCCGGCGAGAATCGGCACCTTGCCCTTGCAGACTTCCATCGCGGTGCGCACGACGTCCGAGTAATCGTCATGCGTGAGCGAGAAGAACTCACCCGTGCCGCCGGCGACGAACAGCGCCGAAGCGCCATAAGGGGCGAGCCATTCGAGGCGCGCAGCATAGGTATCGGCGCGAAACTCGCCTTGTTCGTCGAAGTCGGTAACGGGGAAGGACAGAAGGCCTTCCGAAACGATCTGCTTCAGTTCCTGCGGTGTCGTCATGATGGATATCCAGGGCGTCAAAGGTAAGAGAGGACATTTCTTATACGTCATCGTACAACATAGAATGGGCGAACTCAACGCCCATTTGACGGCATAATGCTTGGCATAGGGTAAATACGGAACGTCTGCGTTCGCCTTCGTGTTGTAGGATGACGTATGAATAATTGGCGCAGTACGTGTTGAAGGCGCCATAAGGATCGATGCAATGGAACAATCCCCGCTCTACATCCGCGTTCACCCCAACGACAACGTCGCGATCGTCGTCAACGACGGCGGCCTGGGTGAGGGCGCGGCATTTCCCGACGGACTCGTGCTGCGCGAGCGCGTGCCGCAGGGGCACAAAGTCGCGCTGGCCGATCTGGCCGAAGGCGACAAGGTGATCCGCTACAACGTGGTGATCGGCTATGCGCTCAAGGCGTTGCCCAAAGGCAGCTGGATCAACGAACACGTGATCCGCATGCCGAGCCCGCCCGGACTCGAAGGTCTGCCGATCGCCACGATCAAGGCGCCGGACATGCCGCCGCTCGAGGGCTTCACCTTTGAGGGTTTTCGGAACGCCGACGGCTCGGTCGGATCGCGCAACATTCTGGCGATCACGACCACCGTGCAATGCGTGGCCGACGTGGTTCAGCATGCGGTCACGCGCATCAAGGCCGAGTTGCTGCCGAAGTACCCGAATGTCGACGATGTGGTGAGCCTCGGGCACACCTATGGCTGCGGCGTCGCAATCGACGCGCCGGACGCCATGGTGCCGATCCGCACGGTGCGCAACATCAGTCTGAATCCGAACTTCGGCGGCGAAGTGATGATGGTCAGCCTCGGGTGCGAGAAGCTGCAGCCTGAACGCCTGATGCCGCCGGGCACGATTCCCATTGCCGCAGCGGCGAATGTCGCCGAGGTCGCCGATATCGGCGACCTGGCAGGGGAGCCGAACGGCGACGTAGTCGTGCTGCAGGACGATGCGCATGTGGGCTTTCAGTCGATGATCGAGTCGATCATCAGGATGGCTGATGGTCATCTGAAGCGGCTGAACAATCGGCGCCGCGAGACGTGCCCGGCCGCCGAGCTGGTTGTCGGCGTGCAATGCGGCGGCAGCGACGCGTTCTCCGGGCTGACCGCGAACCCCGCGGTGGGCTTCGCCACCGACCTGCTGGTGCGCGCCGGGGCCACGGTGATGTTTTCCGAAGTCACCGAGGTGCGCGACGGCGTCGATCAACTGACCGCACGCGCGGCCAATGCGGACGTTGCCGCGGCGATCATCCGCGAGATGCAGTGGTACGACGATTATTTGCAGCGCGGTGGCGCTGACCGCAGCGCCAACACCACGCCGGGCAACAAGAAGGGTGGCTTGTCGAACATCGTCGAAAAGGCGATGGGTTCGATCATCAAGTCGGGCAACTCGGCGATCTCGGGCGTGCTGTCGCCCGGCGAAAAGGTCCGGCAAAAAGGCCTTATTTACGCGGCGACGCCGGCGAGCGACTTTATTTGCGGCACGCTGCAGCTCGCAGCGGGCATTAATCTGCATGTGTTCACGACGGGCCGCGGCACGCCTTATAGCCTCGCGGAAGTGCCCGTCATCAAGGTGGCGACGCGCTCGGATCTCGCGCGCCGCTGGCATGACCTGATGGATGTCGACGCAGGCACTATCGCCACCGGTGCGGCGACCATCGAAGACGTGGGCTGGGAGTTGTTCCGTCTGATGCTCGACGTGGCGAGCGGCCGCAAAGAGACCTGCGCGGAGAAGCTCAAGCTGCACAATGCGTTGACGCTGTTCAATCCGGCGCCGGTGACCTGAGTGCTGACCTGAGCACTGACCTGAGCACTGACCGAGCGCCGTTGTCGACCGGCTGCTGGCAAACACCTTCACATAACCGATAAAGACATGACCGATTCGAACCTTGATTCGAACCTTGAACACCCGGCGGCCCCCAAACCCTTCCGGCGCCTGCTGCTCACCGGCGCGGCCGGCAATCTGGGCCGGCAACTGCGCGGCGCGCTTGCGGCCTGGGCCGATGTCGTACGCGTGACCGATATCGCGCCGCTCGGCGACGTGGCGGCCCACGAGGAAGCATCGTGCGTCGACCTCGCGGATGAAGCCGCGGTTCACGCGCTGCTCGAAGGCGTGGACGCAGTTGTCCATCTCGGCGGCATTTCCGTCGAGGCGCCGTTCGAAGATCTGCTCGAAGCGAATATCCGCGGCCTCTACAACCTCTATTCGGCGGCGCAGAAGCAGCGCGTGAAGCGCGTCGTCTATGCCAGCTCGAATCATGCGGTGGGTTTTCATCCGGTGACGTCGGTGGTCGATGTCGACGCCCCGCTGCGTCCGGACAGCTTGTATGGCGTGACGAAGTGCTTCGGCGAATCGCTGTCGCGCTATTACTTCGACCGCTTCGGGCTCGAAACGGTGTGCCTGCGAATCGGTTCGTCGTTCGAGCAGCCGAAGAATCCGCGCATGCTCGTGACCTATCTGAGCTATCGCGACTTTATCGAGCTGGTGCGCTGCTCGCTGTTCACCAACCGCGTGGGCCACGCAATCGTCTATGGCGTCTCGGACAACCGGACCAAGTGGGTGGATAACACCGGGGCGGCATTCCTCGGCTTTCGTCCGCAGGACAGTTCGATCGAGTTCGAGCACCTCTTTCCAGTCAGTGCGCCCACCGCCGATCTCGACGACCCGACCCAACGCTATCAGGGCGGCGCGTTTGTGCTCGCCGGCCCGATGGAGCCGAAGCGGTGAGCGCTTCGGCGAGCGTGCGGATGGAAGGGTTGGCGCGCGTCGAGCGCGTCGGGGCTGCGGGGCAGGCGCCGGCGCTGGTCGGCGAGAGCCCGGTGTGGCGCGCGGCTGAGCAGGCGCTCTACTGGGTGGATATTCCCGCGCAGAAGATCGTGCGCTTGCGGCTCGACGCGGGCGAGCGGACCGAATGGCGGTTGCCGGAAAAGGTGGCCTGCGTGGCCTTCGATCGTCGCGGCACGGTGCTGGCCGGCTGCGAGACCGGACTTTTCGCGCTCGCGCTACCGGAACCTGAGCACGGCGGCGAGCACATCGGCGAACCCGTGAAAGTGGTGGGCAGGAAGCTCGCCGCGCCGGCGTTCGCATCGGGGAATATGCGTTTCAATGATGGCCGCTGCGACCGGCAAGGGCGCTTCTGGTCGGGCACGATGGTGCAGGACATGGCGGTGGCCCAGCCGGCGGGCGCGCTGTATCGCTTCGATGCGCGTGGCGTGCTATCCGCGCCGGTGGTCGACGGGCTGATCGTGCAGAACGGCCTCGCATGGTCTCCCGACGGGACGACGATGTATCTCTCCGATTCGCATCCGTCGCGCCGGCAGATCTGGGCCTTCGATTACGACATCGAGTCGGGCGAACCCCGCAACCGGCGTGTGTTTGCCGATCTGCATCACTACGCGGGGCGTCCGGACGGCGCGGCGGTGGACGCCGACGGCTGCTACTGGATCTGCGCAAACGACGCCGGCCTGCTGCTGCGCTTCACGCCGCAAG
>DASXXR010000443.1:0-3503 GCA_036502945.1 Paraburkholderia sp.
CGCATGCTGGCCGATGGCTACACGAGCCGTCATGGGCCGCGTGCAGCCTACGTGCATCGCGACGCCGTCAACGGCACACTGCGCGGACGACGCGGCGGCAAGCTGTATGCGGTCACGTCGGGCGGCACGATTCCCGAGAACGCCGACTATGCGGTGATGCTCGAACCACAAGGCGTCCAGGTCGGCACGGTCAATGAGGATTTCGCCGTCGAAAGCCTCGCGGGCGATGTATTCCAGCTCGGCAACGCGGCGTACCGGATACTGCGCATTGAAAGCGGGCGCGTGCGTGTCGAAGACGCGCAAGGTCAGCCGCCGAACATTCCATTCTGGCTCGGCGAAGCGCCCGGGCGCAGCGATGAATTGTCGATCGGCGTCGCGCGGCTGCGCGAGGAGATCGGCCGGCTGCTGGACGGCGACATCGCACCGCATGCGGAAGTTGCGTGCGCAACGGCTTCGCAGCAGGCGCTGCAATCCGGGCAACAGGAGATTGCCGTTGCGGAACGCCCGAGGATCGTGTCCACACTCGAGGTTGCGATCGGGTGGCTCACCGGACACGTCGGCCTCGAGGAATCCGCGGCGCGCCAGATCGTCGACTATCTCGCCCGCGCGCGGCACGCGCTGACCGCGTTGCCGACGCAAGACACGCTCGTGATGGAGCGCTTTTTCGACGAGTCGGGCGGCACGCAGCTCGTGATTCACTCGCCCTTTGGCAGCCGCGTGAACCGCGCGTGGGGCCTCGCGTTGAGAAAACGCTTTTGCCGGACATTCAATTTCGAGTTGCAGGCCGCGGCGACCGAAGACGCGATCATCCTGTCGCTGACCGCCAGCCACAGCTTCGCGCTCGACGACGTATGGCGCTATCTGCATTCGAACACCGCCGAGCACATGCTGATCCAGGCGTTGCTGGATGCGCCGCTCTTCGGCGTACGCTGGCGCTGGAATGCGACGACGTCGCTGGCATTGCCGCGCTATACGGGTGGCCGCAAGACCGCGCCGCAACTGCAGCGGATGCGCAGCGAGGATCTGCTCGCGGCCGTGTTTCCGGACCAGGTGGCGTGTGTCGAGAACATCGTCGGCGAACGCGAACTGCCGAGCCATCCGCTCGTCGACCAAACTGTCGACGACTGCTTGCACGACGCGATGGATACCGACGGATGGCTGCGTGTTCTGCGCCGCATCGAGCAAGGCGAAGTGAAACTCGTCACGCGCGAATTGCCCGCGCCATCCGCACTCGCTGCCGAGATTCTGACGGCGAAACCGTATGCATACCTCGACGATGCGCCGATCGAGGAGCGCCGCACGCAGGCCGTGCTGAACCGCCGCTGGACCGACCCTGCCTCCGCCGACGATCTCGGCGCACTCGATGCCGATGCAATTGCGAGCGTACGCAGCGAAGCATGGCCGCAGGTGCGCAACGCCGACGAAATGCATGAAGCGCTGACGGCCCTTGCCTGCATCACCGACGCAGAGGCGCAACAAAACGAAGGCTGGCCCGCGTGGCTTGCGATGCTCGCGCAATCGGGTCACGCGACGCGAATGCAGATCGCACAGCACGACGCGTTGTGGGTGCCGGCCGAGCGGCTGACCTGTCTGCGCGCGATCTATCCCGAAGCGCCGCTCGAGCCTGAACTGCACGCCCCAAACGGCTACACCGATGCATGGACCGAAGACGACGCGCTGGTCGACGTGGTGCGAGCCCGCTTGTCGGGCTTCGGCCCATTGCCCGTTCCGGCAATCGCGCGCGCGCTCGCGTTGTCCGCTTCCGCCGTCGCGCAGGCGCTGACGCGTCTCGAAGCGGAGGGCTACGTGATGCGCGGCCGCTTCACGCCCGGCGCCGCCGCCGACGAATGGTGCGAACGCCATCTGCTCGCGCGCATTCATCGCTATACGGTCAGGCGGTTGCGGCGCGAGATCGAGCCCGTCGATCGCCATGATTTCATGCGCTTCCTGTTCGCGTGGCAACGCCTGACGCCGGATACGCGCGGCACGGGACGCGACGCGCTTGCGGCCGTGCTCGATCAGCTCGAAGGATTTCAGGCGGCGGCCGGCGCATGGGAAGAAGACATTCTGCCCGCACGGCTCACCGACTATTCGCTCACGTCGCTCGACGAATTGTGCCGTTCGGGCAAGATCGTGTGGACACGTTTGACCGAACGTTCGCGCGCGGCAAGCGCACCCGTTCGCAGCACACCGATCGTGTTGTTGCCGCGCCGCCATCTTGCGGTGTGGAACGCTTTGATCGACCCGTCGCGGCAACCGGAGCTTTCGGCGCGCGCGCAGCCCGTGCATGACGCATTGACGAATCATGGCGCGATGTTCTTCGACGAACTCGCTTCGGATGTGCATCTGTTGCCCGTTGAACTGGAAAATGCCTTGGGCGAACTGGTCGCTGCGGGCCTCGTCAATTCGGACAGTTTTGCGGGCATGCGCGCGCTGCTGAAACCTGTCGCGAAGCGCAATGCGTTTTATGGCAGCCGGCGCCGCCGCGCCGGTGCAATGATCGGCGGGATGAACGATGCGGGCCGCTGGGCGCTTGTGCGGCGGCGCCCCGCCACGCAAACGGCCGAACCGCCATCGTCGCTAACCGGACGCCGTCCGCAGTTGGCGCCCGAGGTGACCGAGCACATCGCGATGACGCTTTTGCGCCGCTATGGCGTCGTGTTCTGGCGTCTGCTCGAGCGCGAGGCCGAATGGCTGCCGCCCTGGCGCGATCTGTTGCGCGTGTATCAGCGACTTGAAGCCCGCGGGCAGGTGCGCGGCGGACGTTTCGTCGACGGGCTCGCCGGCGAACAGTTTGCGTTACCTGAAGCGATACCGCTATTGCGCGAGACGCGTCGCCATGCAAACGATGGCGGCTTCGTTTGTGTCGCGGCTACGGATCCGCTGAATCTTGTCGGTACGCTGTTGCCCGGTGACAAGGTGCCGGCGGTCGCAGGCAACCGCGTGCTGTTTCGCGACGGAGTGCCGGTGGCAACGCTGGCAGCAGGCAATTTTACGTATCTGGAAGACGTGGATGGCGGCGCAACGGAACAGATGCGCGCGTGTCTCGCGCGGCGTCGCTGACCAGCCTCGTCGTATCCGCGCCTTGCAGGCGGCATGCATGCATATAGCATATAACCGGCAAGTATTTCTGATAAACGCGCCCGCATTTGGACAAATGCGGCATTGCGTCAGCACGAATCGATCCCAACAAATTTGATTTGGATTGCTATAAAGAATATTCGACGAAAAACCGTTAATCTTTTCGGAGCCCGAAATCCAGCCGCTTCGATACAATGGGGCCAGTTTTCCGCAAGACGACCGCTTGCCACCTGTCGGCCCGCTCGTCGTAGTCGCAGCCGGCGCCGCGTGTGAGGTGGCAACTTTGCCCGGGATACCGCATTCATGAACGACGACCAATACGATCAGGTGCTCTACGCCCGCTTCGGCACGAACAGCCCCTGTTGGCGCCTGTCGAACGACAGCAACGCGCTCGAATTGTCGCCCGACACGGGCAACGGTCC
>DASXXR010000444.1:0-3183 GCA_036502945.1 Paraburkholderia sp.
AGGTGCTGACGCTTGTCGAGCGCACGGGGCCCGCGCAATGGCGCGAGTCGCGGCTTGATCGCGTTTTCTTTGTACCCTTAAAATCCGGAGTGATTTAAATCCGATGGCTATCAGTAAGTTGCGCACGATGCAAAGAACCAGTCTGAATGTTCATCTGAGCGTGGCTCAGCGTAGCGTATGTGCGGTCGCGCTCTCGCTGTTGGCCGCGTGTGCGACACGGCTTGATCAAGCGCCCGTCGTCGATCGCTCCGGCACGCTCGGCGCGCAGACACAACAACCGGCGCAGCCGCCTGCGCCGCTCGGGCCGCCGCCTCCGGGTTATTACCGGGTGAAGCCGGGCGATACGCTCTATAGGATCGCACTCGAAAGCGGGCAGAATTATCGCGACATCGCGACGTGGAACAATCTGGCGAACCCGAACCAGATCGAAGTCGACCAGGTGCTGCGCGTCGCGCCGCCGGGCGCGAACGTGGCGGCGATCACACCGGGCGTAGCGACTGCACCGATCGCGGGCGGCGCGGTGCAGAGCGCGCCGCTTGGCGGGTCGTCCGGCGCGCCGACGGGCGCTGCGGCTGGCACTGCGGCTGGCATCGCGGCGCCGCCCATTTACGGTGCGAGCGGTGCAAACGGCATGGGCAGCAGCGCAGCCGCACCGGGCTCGACGGCGACGACCATCCCGCCGCAGCTCACCGCGAGCGATGCAACGGCCGCAAACGGCACCGTGGCGTTTTCGTGGCCGGTGCGCGGCCCGCTGCTCAACACGTTCGACGATTCAAGCAACAAAGGCTTGAATATCGGCGGCGCTGCGGGCGAAGCGGTGAAGGCTTCCGCGGACGGTCGAGTTGTTTATGCTGGAAATGGGCTGCGCGGATACGGCAATCTCATTATCATCAAACATGACGCAACGTACCTCACCGCCTATGCACACAACCGCGCTTTGATGGTAAAAGAGGGTGACGCGGTGACGAAGGGGCAAAAGATCGCCGAGATGGGCAACAGCGATTCCGACCGTGTGATGTTGCATTTCGAAGTTCGCCGGCAGGGCAAGCCTGTCGACCCACTGAAGTATCTGCCGCCGCAATAGGCGATTACGACCATGCCGAAATCGAAGCGCCGCCCACCGCAAGCCGAGACTGAGACGAAGCGCCGCGCCACGCCTGTCTCGGTGGAAGAGGCTGCCGCTTCGGAAGCCGAAGACGAGAGCGTCGACGATCTCGATAACACGTCTGCCGAGCTGGACGAGCGCCAGCAGGGCAGCGAAGAGGGCGGGGGCGACGCGCGCGAGAGCACAAACGAAACCGCTCCCGATGCCGACGATTTCCGTGCGTTGCTGCAGGCCGAGCTGACGGCCGACACGATCCAGCATTATCTGAACCGGATCAGCGTCAAACCGTTGCTGACTGTCGAAGAAGAGCAGCGCTATTCGCGGCTCGCGAAGGCAGGCGAGTTCGAGGCGCGTCAGGTCATGATCGAGCGCAATCTGCGGCTCGTGGTGAGCATCGCGAAGGGTTATCTGAACCGCGGCGTGCCGCTGCTCGATCTGATCGAAGAGGGCAATCTCGGCCTCATGCATGCGATCGAAAAATTCGATCCGACGCGCGGCTTCCGCTTTTCGACGTATGCCACCTGGTGGATTCGCCAGAGTATCGAGCGCGCGATCATGAACCAGGCGCGCACGGTTCGGCTGCCCGTTCATGTGATTCGCGAACTGAACCAGGTTCTGCGTGCGAAGCGGCATCTCGAAAAAAATTCGATGAATTCCGGCGAGGCGGCGGATCGCCGCGACGCCAGCATCGACGACATCGCCTATCTCACCGGCAAGACCAGCGACGAAGTGACCGACATCCTCGCGCTGAACGAGCACACCGCGTCGCTCGATGCGCCGCTCGATCTCGATCCGGCAAGCAGCCTGCTCGATTTGTTATCCGACGACCAGAGCCAGTCGCCTGACGCGGAGGTTCAGCATCGCGAACTGGAGACGCTGACGCGCGCCTGGCTTGCGCGATTGTCGGACAAGCATCGCCATGTGATCGAGCGCCGCTTCGGCCTGAACCACATCGAACCCGCCACGCTCGAAGAGCTCGCCGACGAAATGGGCCTCACGCGCGAGCGTGTGCGGCAGATTCAGCAGGAGGCGCTGGTTCGTCTGAAGCGCTTCTTCGCTTCCAACGGCGTACGCAAGGACGCCGTTCTCTAACCTGATGACACCGATTCTCGTATTCGACATCGAGACGATTCCCGATGTCGCCGGCATTCGCCGGCTTGAAGATCTGCCCGCCACACTGTCCGATGCCGAGGTCGCCGAGCACGCGTTCGCGGCGCGCCGCGAGAAGACCGGCAGCGATTTCCTGCCGCATCACCTGCAGCGCGTCGCGGCGATTTCGTGCGTGTTTCGTGACAACAACGGCTTTCGCGTGCGTTCGCTCGGGGCACCGGCCGACGGCGAGGCGGCGCTTGTACAGTCGTTCTACCGGGTGATTGAAAAGTACACGCCGCAGCTCGTGTCGTGGAACGGCGGCGGCTTCGATCTGCCCGTGCTGCATTACCGCGCGCTGGTCAACGGCGTGAGCGCGAGCCGCTACTGGGATCTCGGCGAAGACGACCGCGAGTTCAAGTGGAACAACTACATTGCCCGCTATCATTCGCGTCACACCGATCTGATGGACGTGCTGGCGATGTATCAGGCGCGCGCGAACGCGCCGCTCGATGCGCTCGCGAAGCTGTGCGGCTTTCCGGGCAAGCTCGGGATGGACGGCGGTCAGGTGTGGCAAGCATTCCAGCAAGGGCGCATCGACGAAATCCGCAGCTATTGCGAGACCGATGTCGTCAATACGTATTTGCTGTACTGCCGCTTCCAGTTGATGCGCGGCGGATTTTCAGCCGACGAATATGCGGACGAAATCGCTCTCGTGAAGAATTCGCTCGCGCAGGAGCCTGCGCCGCACTGGGCCGAGTATCTGGCCGCGTTCGGCGATTGATCCGCTGCGGTGCGGCTGGCCGCCGGCACGCCGCGCCGTACCGCGCCGCATTCCTCATTCACGCCGCTCAATCGATATCCAGCACGATCGGCTGATGATCCGAAGCGCGCGTCTCACCGTCGATCTCACAACGGCGCAGCCTGCCGCGCAGGTCTTCGGTGACGAACACGAAGTCGCACGTCAGCGGGCCGTCTTGCCATTGCCC
>DASXXR010000445.1:0-1693 GCA_036502945.1 Paraburkholderia sp.
GCTGCCGGCAGCCGAAGTGATGCAGAAGGCGCGCGCCTACGCAACCGAGCAGATCGAAAAGCAGAAGGTCGGCTTCCGGCGTCTCGGCGTGCTCGGCGACTGGGACAATCCGTACAAAACGATGAACTTCGCGAACGAAGCCGGCGAAATCCGCGCGCTCGCGAAGATCATGGAAAAGGGCTACGTGTTCCGCGGCCTGAAGCCGGTCAACTGGTGTTTCGACTGCGGGTCGGCTTTGGCTGAAGCGGAAGTCGAGTACAAGGACAAGACCGATCCGACCATCGACGTGCTGTTCGGCTTCGCCGAGCCGGAAAAGACCGCGCAGGCGTTCGGCCTGAATGCGCTGCCGCGCAACGAAGGCGGCATCGTGATCTGGACCACCACGCCATGGACCATCCCCGCCAACCAGGCGCTGAACCTGAATCCGGAAATCGTCTACGCGCTGGTCGATACGCCGCGCGGCCTGCTGATCCTCGCGCAAGAGCGCGTCGAAGCGTGCCTGCAGCAATACGGGCTGGATGGCACGATCGTCGCCACCACGCTGGGCGAGAAGCTCGTCAACCTGCGCTTCAACCACCCGCTGGCGTCCGCGCATCCGGCCTACAAGCGCACCGCGCCGGTCTATCTCGGCGACTACGTGACGACCGAAACCGGTACGGGTATCGTGCACTCGTCGCCGGCGTACGGCGTGGAAGACTTCGTGTCGTGCAAGGCGCACGGCATGGCCGACTCCGACATCATCAATCCGGTGATGGGCGACGGCCGCTACATCGAATCGCTCGCGCTGTTCGGCGGTCTGTCGATCTGGGCGGCCAATCCGCAGATCGTCGAAGCGCTGCAAGGCGCCGGCTCGCTGATGCGCACCGAGAAGTACACGCACAGCTACATGCACTGCTGGCGCCACAAGACGCCGATCATCTATCGCGCGACGTCGCAATGGTTCGCCGGCATGGACGTGAAGCCGAACGACACCGACAAGACCCTGCGCGAGACCGCGCTCGAAGGCATCGAAAACACCGCGTTCTATCCGGCGTGGGGCAAGCAGCGTCTGTTCAGCATGATCGCCAACCGCCCGGACTGGACGCTGTCGCGCCAGCGCCAATGGGGCGTGCCGATGGCGTTCTTCGTGCACAAGGAAACCGGCGAGCTGCATCCGCGTACCCAGGAATTGCTCGAAGAAGTCGCGCAACGCGTCGAGAAGGCCGGCATCGAAGCATGGCAAACGCTCGACCCGCGCGAGTTGATCGGCGACGACGCCAACATGTACGAGAAGAACCGCGACACGCTCGACGTGTGGTTCGATTCGGGCACCACGCACTGGCACGTGCTGCGCGGCTCGCATAAAGACGAACTGCAATTCCCGGCCGACCTGTATCTGGAAGGCTCGGACCAGCATCGCGGCTGGTTCCATTCGTCGCTGCTGACCGCCTCGATGCTCGACGGCCGCCCGCCGTACAACGCGCTGCTCACGCACGGCTTCACCGTCGACGGCGAAGGCCGCAAGATGAGCAAGTCGCTCGGCAACGGCATCGATCCGCATGAAGTGGCGAACCGCCTCGGCGCGGAAATCATCCGCCTGTGGATCGCCTCGACCGATTACTCGGGCGAACTGGCCATCTCCGAGGAAATCCTCAAGCGTGTTACGGAAGGCTACCGCCGTATCCGCAACACGCTGCGCTTCCTGATGGCAAAT
>DASXXR010000446.1:0-2125 GCA_036502945.1 Paraburkholderia sp.
CGAACTGATCGAGGATGATGCCCTTGCCTTCGCGCTGCATCTGCTCGGCCAGATCGCGCGCATATTCCATGCCGCCCGTGACCGGCGTCAACATGATTTCCGCGCCATAGGCGGCCATGCTCTGCCGGCGTTCCATCGACAGGTCTTCCGGCATCAGCAACACCATCTTGTAGCCGCGGATCGCCGCGGCCATCGCGAGTGCAATGCCGGTGTTGCCGCTTGTCGCTTCGATCAGCGTGTCGCCCGGTTTGATGCGCCCGCGCGCTTCCGCCTTCTTGATCATCGACAGCGCCGGACGATCCTTCACGGAGCCGGCGGGATTGTCTCCCTCGAGCTTACCGAGCACGACGTTATTGCGACTGCGGATTTCGTCGTCCGGAAGCCGGACCAGTTGCACAAGGGGCGTGTTGCCGATCGTGTCTTCAATCGTTTTGTAAGTCATGTCGGTTGCGTGCAGATCGTGCGCTCGGTGCTGGAATGCACCGATTCTAAACCACCGCGCGCATGCCCGCCGCGCGCCCATGCTGCGCACATGGAGGTGTATGTGCTGCACGGCGCCTGCGCAGACTGCCGCGTGCTGCGCAAAAAGCCCGCGGCGAAAGCCGCGGGAGCCAGTCATCTGACAACGACGGCTGAAGGAGTGCGCTGTACCGCCTCCGACCAGAAAGAAACGAGTCCACACCCGCGCGAAGCAGCGTGCGGCGAACCGCACGCATGCCCCGCACGCGGCTATTTCTTCACGACCACGGCCGCGTCCGTCTTCGCAGCGGGCGTGGGTTTCGCATTGGCAGACGCCGCAGTCTGAGCGCCAGCAGCAGTAGCAGCCGGTGCGCTAGCGCCGATCGCGAGCCCCTCCGCCTGCAAGCGCTCGACGGTATGGCCGCCCATGCCCTTGACGCGCTTGGCCAGGTCACTCGCATCCTTGTATGGCCCGCGCGCTTCGCGTTCGTCGAGAATCGACTTGGCCTTGGCCGGACCGATGCCTTTGATGCCGCGTAGCGCATCCTCATTGGCCGAATTGACATCGACGGCCGCGTACGCGTGACCAAAAGCGGCGAGCATCGCCGCTGTAACGAGAATTTTTCGGATCATGTTGAACCTCCCTCAACAACCGGCCGGTGACGATCACCGACCAGAGACTCCAGTTTAGAGAGGCATGCGAATGATTTACACCTGGCCGAACAGCCAACGCACGTAGCGGTCGACGCCTTCCTGCACCGTGAGAAACGGCGCATCGTAGCCGGCCGCGCGCAGCTTCGTCGGGTCGGCCTGCGTGAAGCACTGGTACTTGCCGCGCAACGCATCGGGAAACGGAATGTACTCGATCAGACCGCGCTGGACCTGCTCCGCAAGCGCCAACGCCGGCTCCTGATTCAACCCACGCAGCGTATTGACGACGGTCGTCGCGA
Organism: Paraburkholderia sp.; assembly: GCA_036502945.1. Classification (GTDB taxonomy): domain Bacteria; phylum Pseudomonadota; class Gammaproteobacteria; order Burkholderiales; family Burkholderiaceae; genus Paraburkholderia. Next base: position 1,410 of record DASXXR010000446.1, read on the forward strand.
TGTCGTTGAACGGCTGCGCGCGGCCGGTGCCGAGATTGAAGATGCCCGACTTGTCAGAATGATCGAAGAAGAACAGATTGACCTTCGCGACATCTTCGACCGACACGAAGTCGCGCGTCTGCTGCCCCGCGCCGTAGCCGTTGTATTCGCCGAACAGCTTGACCTTGCCCTCGGCGCGGAACTGGTTGAAGTTGTGAAACGCAACCGACGCCATGCGCGCCTTGTGCGATTCGCGCGGCCCGTACACGTTGAAATAGCGAAAGCCCGCAATCTGGCTTTTCGCGGTGGGCAGCACGCGGCGAATCACCTGATCGAACAGAAACTTCGAATAGCCATATACGTTGAGCGGCTGCTCGACTTCGCGCTCTTCGACGAAGCGGCTCGCCCCACCGTAAGTGGCCGCCGACGACGCATAGAGAAACTGCGTGCCCTGCGCGAGACACGCGTCGAGCACCGCGCGGCTGTAGCGGAAGTTGTTGTCCATCATGTAGCGGCCGTTGTGCTCCATCGTGTCGGAACACGCGCCTTCATGAAACACAGCCCGCACCTTGCCGAAATCGCCGCGCGCGAAGCGTTCGACGAATTCGGTCTTGTCGAGATAGTCGTCGATTTCGCAATCGACGAGGTTCTTGAACTTGTCGGCATGCGTGAGGTTATCGACTGCGATGATCCGCTGTTCGCCGCGCTCGTTGAGCGCCTTGACGAGATTGCTGCCG
>DASXXR010000447.1:0-2588 GCA_036502945.1 Paraburkholderia sp.
TGTACCGTATGCGCGAGCATCGCGACGAGCGGATCGTAGTAGCCGTCGATATTCAGCAGCGCAACCGGCTTCTGGTGATAGCCGAGCTGCGCCCACGTATAGGCCTCGAACAGCTCTTCGAGCGTGCCCGCGCCGCCGGGCAGCGCGACGAAGGCATCGGCGAGGTCCGCCATCATCTTCTTGCGCTGATGCATGTCGGGGACGACATGCAGTTCGGTCAGCCCGCCGTGGCCGACTTCCTTGTCGACGAGCAGCGCCGGAATCACGCCGATCGCGCGGCCGCCCGCGGTCATCACGGCATCGGCGATCACGCCCATCAGCCCCACCTTGCCGCCGCCGTAGACGAGCGCGAGACCGGCCTCGACCAGCGCGCGGCCGAACGACTGCGCGGCTTGCGCATAGACGGGTTTGGCTCCGTCGGCGGAACCGCAATACACACACACTGCCTTCATTTTGTGAACATCCTTTCCTGCGCTAGCTTTTTGCTTCGCTGCGCGTAGCCGCGCCGTCTCTCGGCGGCAGATAGTCGTAGAACTCGCGCTTTGGCAGCTTGCCCGACACCAGGTCGTCGAACAGTTCGCGCGAGCGGCCGCGCAGATACGGCGCCATCAGCGACACGATCTGCACGCTCACCTGATGCAACTCCACGCGAATCGAGTCCGGTTCATTGTACTTGCGCGGATTCATCACGAACTGATACGACAGCCAGTAGGTGGCAATCACACCGATGTTGGTCGCGATCACCTGGATTTCAGCGGGCGTCGCGACCATTTCGCCGTCTTCGACGAGCTGGTCGCAGAACTGCCCGGCAAAGCGCACCTTGTGGCTGATGATCTGCTTGAAGTGCATCTCGAGCATCCGGTTGCGCGCGAGCAGATCGTTCAGGTCGCGATAAAGGAAGCGGTAGCGCCACGTGAACTCGACCATGTATTGCAGATACGACCACATCTCGTCGATCGTTACGCGATGGTCGTCCGGAAAACGCAGACGCTTTTCGATCTCCTGCTCGAACTGGCTGAAGATGCTGTTGATGATGTCGTCTTTGTTGCGGAAGTGGTAGTACAGGTTGCCAGGACTGATGTCCATTTCTTCGGCGATCGTCGTGGTCGTGACGTTCGGTTCGCCGATCTCGTTGAAGAGCTTCAACGAGAGTTCAAGAATCCGTTCGCGGGTACGGCGGGGAGGTTTCGCTTCCATGTCTCCAGCCCTGAATTTGTACCGGAAAGACGAGCGCGCCGCATAACGATGCGGCGCGCTCTGCCCGGTGCGGTTGGGTGCTTCGATATAGGTGAGAATCGCTGAGGATTATAAACCGACCGTTCTAATTCCCAACCCACCATTCAGGGTATACGTGCGGTGAATTGCCACCGAAATATCCAATAGCGGTATGCGATTTCAATGTGTTTCAGGTTGTCTGGTACAGCATGCCTATCCAGTGCACCACAAGCGGGCCGACGATCAGCGCCCACGTCATTACGCACATGAACAGGGCAACCATCACGGCCGCGCTGCCCAGGTCTTTTGCTCGTCGCGAAAGCTCGTGCCGTTCGAGCGAAATGCGGTCGATCGCGGCTTCGACGCTCGAGTTCAGCAACTCGACGATCAGCACGAGCAGCACCGAGCCGAGCAGCAGCACGCGCGACACCGGGTCGACCGGCACGGCGAGCCCGCATGGCACGAGGATCGCCGCAAGCGTCAGTTCCTGGCGGAACGCACTTTCTTCGCGGATCGCGACACGAAAACCGGCCAGCGAATTCTTCATCGCGTGCCATGCGCGGGTGACGCCGCGGTTGCCCTTGTACGGATTGAAGGGCAGCGGAGCGAGAGGATCGTCCGGGCCGAGCGGTTCGTGTGCTTCGGCGGACCCGGCGGATTCTGCGTGCGTGGAAGGCGAGGAGCGCGGCATGGCGTGCGATGAAGAGCGCATGTGCGCGGAACCGACGGCCGCACCGTTCATCGGTGTTTGACCGTTTGTTTCATGATCGACGGGAGGCGGGTCGCGCGATGCATCCCGCTGCGCGTGAGCCGGTTCATCCGGCCCGCCGCCATGCACGTCGGCGAACGGATCGTCTTGGGATGCAGCGGCTCTATCGTCGTGCTGCGCATCGCGCGATGCGCGCAGCACGTTCAGGGTTCTTGCTCGCATATCAGGCTCGCATGAAGCGCGTCACGCAGCAGCGCTTTCTTCGCGGTACGCGGTGCGCGGCAACGGTTTCAGATGCGCGGCGAACTGCTCGGAAGCCGCTTTCCACGAGAAGCGTTCCGCCCACGCGCGCGCGTGTTCGCGATCGATCTTCAGCGCTTCCAGGCAGGCCTGCTGCAGATCTTCATGCATCGCGCCCGCGCCGCCGTCGCCCAGCACATCGATCGGACCGGTGACCGGATACGCCGCGACCGGCGTGCCGCACGCGAGTGCTTCGAGCAGCACGAGACCGAACGTATCGGTGCGGCTCGGGAACACGAACACGTCGGCGGCGGCATAGACCTTCGCGAGCTCGGGCTGCGACAGCACGCCGAGGTAGTTCACCGTCGGATAGCGCGACTTCAGTTCGCCGAGCGCCGGGCCTTCGCCGGCGACCCATTTCGAG
>DASXXR010000448.1:0-11273 GCA_036502945.1 Paraburkholderia sp.
CGGGCGTGAGGATCATGGCGGGTGTTCCTGTCTAGACAATTTAGAGAGAGTCTAGCGGGGCGGAGTTGTATATACAAGTTGTTTTTGTGGGGGAGAGGGTCGGGATTTTCCATTAGATAGGTTGAAGGACCGGCTGCGTGACAAAGCAGAACTTGCGGCCACGCGTTTGGGAATATTCGACAGTTTCCAGGTCTCTTCTGCGCTTATTGTGTCGACGGTCATTACCTGTCACCACCACAAATAAGAACGGAAGCGTTCCGATGGACAGTCCTAAACGAAACAGGAGCGGGATACACCCGAAAATGACCGCCGCGGGAGCTACGCAACTGGTATAGAGGTATGTCTTACATGAGCCCACAATGCCCATCATCCGCGACTATTCCCGGCATCCATGAGAAATCAGACGGAGCCCATAATCTCCCCCTCAAAGCCTCACCCTCCCCTGAATAAACTCCAGAAAACACTGCACCCGCCCCACAAGCGAAGCACTCTGATAAAACACCGCATTAATCGGCTGCCGCTGATCGAGCAACACCGCCTCGAGCACCGGCACAAGCCGCCCTTCGCGTAAATCATCGGCAATCAGGAAATCCGCAAGACACGCAATCCCCCATCCATCGATCACAAGCCGCCGTATCGTCTCGCCGCTCGAAGCGGCGATCCCCGGCTCGATCTTCAACGACTCGCGCTTGCCATCCGGCAACGGCCAGCGGTTCAAATGCTCGGGCGCGGTGAACCCGATCAGCCGATGCTCACTTAACGCCTCAACCGAGCGCGGCGCCCCGTGTTCCGCGAGATAAGCCGGACTCGCCACCACGCGCAATCTGCTGCTGCCCAACGCACGCGCATGCATCGTCGAATCCTGCAGCGCGCCGATGCGAATCGCGATATCCACCTTCTGCTCGAGCAAATCGACGACCCGCTCGTTGCTCGTCAACTCAAGCCGTATCTCCGGATAGAGCGCGGAAAACGCCTTCATATGCGGCGCGATGCAATGCAGCATGAACGGCGACGCCGCATCGACCCGCAGCCGTCCCGAAGGCCGCTCGCGCCGCCGCGCGACCGATTGCTCCGCTTCCTCCATCGCATCGAGAATCGCCCGCGCACGCGCCAGATAGAGTTCGCCCTCTTCGGTCAATTGCAGGCGCCGCGTCGTGCGCCGCACAAGCGCCGTATCGAGCTTCCTCTCGAGCCGCGTCAACGCGCGGCTCACGCCCGACACCGTCTGCTGAAGCTTTTCCGCCGCAGCCGTAATCGAACCGCTGTCGACCACGGTAACGAACACGAGCAACTCATCGGTCGAAGTCTTCATTGTTGATTTCAAATCAAGATTGATTTGAGACTAACACGCTTTTTGCGAAAATCGATCGGGCCGATACTGTGGGCTCACATCGTGTTTCCTTCAAGCAGGAGAACGTCTTGAACATTTTCATCACTGGCGCCAGCGGCTTTATTGGCGGATCGATCGCCGCGGGTCTCGTGCGCGCGGGTCATCGCGTCACCGGCCTCATTCGCCAACCGGAACAAGCGGCCGAACTCGAGCGGCTCGGCATCATTCCCGTCATCGGTTCGCTCGACGACCGCGCGTTGCTGATCGCGCACGCGCAAGCCGCCGATGCCGTCATCAACGCCGCCAGCAGCGATCATCGCGGCGCGGTCGAAGCGCTGATCGAAGGCCTCGCGGGCTCCGGCAAACCGCTGCTGCATACGAGCGGCTCGAGCATCGTCGGCGACGCTTCGGGTGGCGAAGCCGGCAGCGCCGCGATCTGTCGCGAAGACGCGCTACCCGAACCAACGCCCGACAAGGCAGCGCGCGTCGCGATCGATCAACTCGTGCTGGGCGCTGCGCAGCGCGGCGTGCGCTCCGCTGTGTTGTGCAATACGCTGATCTATGGGCACGGCGCAGTCGCGGGTAGCGCGAGCGTGCAGTTGCCGCGCCTCGTCAGGCAGGCGCAAAAGAGCGGCATCGTGCGGCACGTGGGCAGCGGCGGCAACATCTGGTCGAACGTGCATATCGACGATGTCGTCGAGCTCTATCGCGTGGCGCTCGATAAAACCCCTGCCGGCACGTTTTATTTCGTCGAAAGCGGGGAAGCTTCGTTCCACGAAATGAGTACGGCAATTGCGCATGCGCTCAAACTCGGCGCGCCGCAAGACTGGCCGCTTGAAGAGGCGAAACAGGAATGGGGCTACGAGATGGCGTCGTATGGTCTCGGCTCGAACAGCCGCGTGCGCGGCACGCGGGCACGCGAACTGCTCGGCTGGCAACCCAGGCGCACATCGGTAATCGACTGGATCAAGCACGAAATGATGCGCAACGCATCGGCTGTATAACTGCTTACAGCAGGACGTTTTTAGCGTTGCTAATCCGTAAGCTCACGTCGATAGAATCGTTTGTCCTAACCAACGATCCATCCGGGCTAACCCGGATCCACCGATGTTGCTTGCGCTCAACTTCGATTGGCTTACGAATCTGCTTGCGATTCTGTTTTTCGTCGCTTGCCTTTACGACATGCGCTACGACGAATACGGAACGCTTACGCTATCCGCCGCCGCGATGGGCCTCATCGTGATGGCGATTCACCTGTTTCTGCGGCCCGCTTTCGAAATGTCGTTATGACAGGCGGCGCGAGAAACGCAACGGCCGGCGTTCGGCTAACCTGCGCCGGCTGTTGCGTTTCGTCGATCAATGACATCCCTGTCCAACTTCGTGCGGCGGAGTCTGCGCGTCGTCATAGCGGTCGTGATGTCGTAGCCACTCCATCATGTTGCGCTTTTCGTCGCGCCCTTTCGGCGTGAGATCGAGATACGTGTAGGTGCCGATCAAAGGCTCGCCGCCGCGGCCGTAGGCGGAATACGTATGGAAGATGTCGCCCGCTTCATCCTTGAAGAACACGCTCAAGCCCGGCAGTTCATCGCATTCGAAATCGACCGTTTCGAAGTTGTAGAAGACCTTGCCCTCACGCTGCTGTTCAGGGGTAAACGATACGTAATAGTCGTAGTTGAAGTCACTGCCGTTCGACGACACCCAGTGGAACTGCCAGCCCATCCGTTGCCTGAACGCTTCGATCTTCGCAAGCGGCGCGCGCGACACGGCGACGTACGTTACGTCGCGATGCGCGAGATGCACGAGCGCGCCGTCGACATGATCCGAAATAAGCGAACACCCCGGGCATCCCTGCTCCCAGTCGGGGCCCATCATGAAGTGATAGACGATCAGCTGGCTGCGTCCGTCGAAGAGCTCGCCAAGCGTCCTGCGGCCGTGCGGCGTATCGAACGTATAGGTCTTGTCCACCTTGACCCACGGCAGCTCGCGACGCTTGCTGCTGAGTGCGTCGCGGGCACGGGTCAGCGCCTTTTCTTCGGCGACGTGCGCGCGGTGCGCCGCGAGCCATTCCTGCTGCGAAACGATCTTGTGCGGTTCCATCTGCTCCTCCAGTTACGCGCGGCACGGGCCGCGCAATCCGCTCGATTCAGTTCCGGCCACTCGGCTCGTCAAGCCGTCTGGCGAAATACCGTTCGAGCCCACCGAGCGCCTCGGTCCATCCGCCCTCGTGGCTGCCGCGCGCGGCTTCATCGAAGAACTGCTCGTGCTTCAACGTAAGCAATGTGTGCTCGCCCTCCGGCTTCAGCGTCAGCGTGACCAGCGATTCGCGCTCAGGCGTCGTGCGCCACGCCCATGTGTAGACCAGCTTCTCGTCGGGCGTGACTTCGCGGAACGTGCCGCTGACATCGTGCTCTTCGCCATCCGGCTCACGCATGATGATCCGAAAGCGTCCACCCACCCGCACGTCCATTTCCGCGTGAATCACATCGGTGCCGCGCGGATGCATCCACTTCACGATTTGCGGCGGGTCCGTCCAGGCGCGGTAGATTTTCGCGGGCGACGCGTTGATGCGGCGCTGGAGCGTGAGACTGGGTTGGGCCGACATGGGTCTTCCTCCACAAAGGCGGCGAGGCGATCAAGCTGCTCGGACCAGAAGCGCTGATAACGGGCGAGCCATTCCATCGCTTCTTCCATCGGCCCTGCCGACAAACGGCATGCAACAGTCCGGCCCGTTTTGGCGCGCGTGATCAGGCCGGCATCCGACAGCACGTCGAGATGCTTCATCACGGCCGGCAGCGACATCGCAAAAGGCTGCGCCAGTTCGCTCACGGACACGTCGTGATGGTCCGACAGGCGGGCAAGCAGCGCGCGCCGTGTGGGATCGGCCAGCGCGGCGAAGGTACGGTCCAGCTCGGTATCGTTAAACTTAACCATAAGGTTAAGCTTAGGTGCGCAGTCTCCGATGTCAAGATGTGTTTCGACATGGGCATACGTCAATCCGCATTCGCCGCACCGGCACGAAGCGGCTTTCCAGGCTGCACAACGACCGGTAATGCCCGTGCCGCGGGCGTCGCAGGTTACACTCTGTCCGCGCGCATGCATTTAACTGCAGCAGCAGCAGCGATGCCCTCAAGCTTTCCCCACTGGCCATGGAGTTCTTGTAGATGAGCGGCGGTTTCCTACGTCCGGTTTTCCGTCTTTTGCTTCTGGCCGTTCTTGCGGCCCTTGCGCTATCGGGCTGCAGCCTGTTCGGCCCGCAGCAGCAATCGCCCGCCCCGATTACCGAAGCAGTGTCGAGCACCGTCGAACCGCCCCCGCCGCCGCCCGTCGTCGAAGCAGAGCCCGAAGATAACGAGCCGGCTGGACCGTCGCAGCCGAAGAAGCCCAAACGCGTGATCGTCCGGCCGCACAAGGTCGAACCGCCGCCGCCCGCGCCCGCGCCGGCTCCGCCGCCACCGCCGCCCGCGCCGCTCATCGTGACCCGCACGATCGAGCGCAGCGCGGCGCGCGGCGTGCTCGACGCCGAAGTGCAAAAGCCCGACGGCAAGGTGATCGGACGCGCGGTCGATCTGACGGCCGACGGCGCCGGCACGCCGCGCGAGCTGATCGTCAACCTGCAGGGTTTCATGGGCATCGGCGACCGCAAGGCCAGTTTCCCGTGGAATGCGTTTCGCTTCACGCCGGCCGCCCGATCCGCGCCGATCACGATCACGATGCCGCCGGCCCAGATGGCCGCGGTGACCCGCTCGAAGCCATCCGCGTCGCTCGCGACGCCGCTCGCCGGCGTCGCCGCCGCGCCCGCCGTGCCGCCGGGGCAACTGGCGCTGCTCGATGCGACGGTCGAGCGGCCGAACGGCGCGAAGGTGGGCCGCGTGATCGATGTGCTGATCGACGGGAATGCACAGCCGCAAGCCGTCGTGCTCGACGTAAGCGGCATCATCAATCTGGACCGGCGCGCGATTGCGGCGAACTGGTCCGCGCTGCACCTCGTCTTCGTCGCGAAGGACAAGACGCTGCACGCGCAGATGGACTTGAACGAAGCGCAGATCAAAGCGTCGCCGAGCTATGAGAGCGGCAAGCCGATCATCGCGGTGTCGCCCGCGCCGCCGCAAGTGCCAGCCGCGGCAGCGGCCGTGCCGCCAGGCGCCGCGTCGGCACCGGCGGCCGCGGCCTCGCCGGCTGCGCCGGCCGCTTCAACTGCGACGCCTGCTTCGTCATCCGCGTCTTCTGCTGCGGCCTCTGCCGCACGGACTTCCCGATGACGGCCCGCGACATGGTCAACGCACGCAGTCTGCGCGGCCTCGACTGGCTCAACTTCTTCGTCGCCAATGTGCAGACGGGGTTCGGGCCGTTCATCGCGTCTTACCTCGCGACCCACAAATGGACCCAGGGCGAAATCGGCCTCGCGCTCAGCGTCGGCACGATCAGCGCGATGGTCAGCCAGCTGCCGGGCGGCGCCGTCGTCGACGCGCTGCGTAACAAGAAGGCCGCCGCCGCGTGGGCGATCATCGCGATCATCGCGAGCGCCGTACTGCTCGCGGCGAGCCCGACGGTGCTGCCGGTAATGGCCGCCGAAGTGTTTCACGGCTTCGCCAGTTGCATGCTGGTGCCCGCGATGGCGGCGATCTCGTTCGCGCTCGTCGGGCGCCAGGATCTCGGCGACCGGCTCGGCCGCAATGCGCGCTGGGCGTCGATCGGCAGTGCGGTCGCCGCCGGGTTGATGGGCCTTTTCGGCGAATACTTTTCCGCGCGCGCGGTGTTCTGGCTGACCGCGGCGCTCGCGATGCCCGCGCTCGTCGCACTGGCGATGATCCACATGCCGCAGGCCGCCGCGCCGCGGCACAAGCCTTTGCCGGAGCCCGTGGAAGACGACGAAGCCACGCGGCGGTCCGCGCTCGAAGCACGCGAAAAACTCGCTCAGCAAGCCGCGCGCGAACGTCGCGAATCGCTGTTCGAACTGCTGCGCGACAAGCGGATGCTGACCTTTGCCGGGTGCATCGTGCTGTTCCATCTGTCGAACGCGGCGATGCTCAATCTCGCGGCCGGTGAAGTAACGGCGGGCATGGGCGACAACGTTCAACTGGTGATCGCCGCGTGCATCATCGTGCCGCAAGCGATCGTCGCGATGCTGTCGCCGTGGGTGGGGCGTTCCGCGCAACGCTGGGGCCGGCGGCCTATCCTGCTGCTCGGCTTCTCGGCATTGCCGCTGCGCGCGCTGCTGTTTGCCGGCGTGAGCAGCCCGTATCTGCTCGTGCCGGTACAGATGCTCGACGGTCTGAGCGCCGCGGTGTTCGGCGTGATGCTGCCGCTGATAGCCGCGGATGTTGCCGGCGGCAAAGGCCGCTACAACTTGTGCATCGGCTTTTTCGGGCTTGCGGCCGGTATCGGCGCAACGCTAAGCACGGCGGTCGCGGGCTTCATTGCGGACCGCTTCGGCAGTGCGACCAGCTTCTTTGGTCTCGCCGGTGCGGGCGCGCTCGCGGTGCTGCTGGTGTGGGCCGCGATGCCGGAGACGCGCGATGCGGATCGGGAAGAGAAGGCCGAAGCGGTGCCTGAGGCGCGCTGACGGTCGCTCACCCGTTCGCCCATCTTTGCTGCTCGCCCGTCAGTCGAGCAAATCGGCTGCCCGCTTGCGCAACATCTGGCCGAACTCGTCGAGCCAGCCGATCGACAGCCGCCAGCTCTGCCAGTACAGATCGATGTCGAGGTGCTTGCCTGGCAGCATATCGATCAGCGCGCCGCGCTCGAGGTGCGGCAACACCATCCGCTCCGGGCACATCCCCCAGCCGAGCCCCGTCACACACGCGCGCTCGAAACCGGCGACATGCGGAATCCAGTTCAGCGGCGGGTCCACCTCTGCGCGCGTGATCTTGCGCATGAAACGCTTTTGCAACTGGTCTTTTGGATTGAAATCGACGCATGGCGCGCGGCGCAGCGAATCGCGCGTGATGCCGCCGGCGAAATGCCGCGCGTGAAACGCGGGCGAACAGACCGCCAGATAGCGCATCCGCCCGAGCCGCGTCGAGCGGCAACCCTGCACAGGCTCGGCCTGAGTCGTGACTGCGCCTTGCACGCTGCCGTCGCGAATCAACTGCGCGGTGTGGTCCTGATCGTCGACGACCAGGTCGAGCAGCATCTCCCGCTCGGCGCAGAAATCCGCAACGGCGTCGATAAACCACGTGCCGACGCTATCGTCGTTCACCGCGACACGCAACGTCGGCCACGACTGCAGCAGCGCGCCGGGCAGCGTCGGCAGCGGGCCGGCCAGTTCGGCCTCGAGCAGTTGCACGCGTTCGGTATGCCGGCACAGCAATGCGCCGGCGGGGGTCGCGACGCACGGGTTGCCGCGCTTCACGAGCACGCTGCCAACGCGCTCTTCCAGCAGCTTCACGCGCTGCGACACCGCGGAAGGCGTAACGTTCAGATCGCGTGCGGCGCGCTCGAACGAACCTTGGCGAACCACGGCGGCGAGTGCATCGAGCAACGCATAGTCGAGCATTAATGTTCCTTAATTGGCGTTAGTTAATTTAGCTTCTCTTAGCCGATACGATACCGCAGACTGGCGTCATTCGTCTTCACAGTCCACGGGCACTATCATGAACTGGCTTTCTTTTTCGCATGGCGCCGCATTGTGCGCACCGCTGATCGTGACGATCGGCGCACAGAACGCGTTCGTCCTCAGGCAAGGCATCATGCGCTCGCACGTCGGCAAGATCGTACTGCTTTGTACGCTGTCGGATTTCCTGCTGATCGGTGCCGGCGTGGGCGGTGCCGCGGTACTGGCGGTCCGCTATCCGACCTTCGTGCATGTGCTGCTGTATGTCGGCCTCGCCTATCTCGCGTGGTTCGGCATCAATGCGCTCCGCCGCGCGCTGCGGCCCGATCATGCGGTGCTCAACCCGAACGCGGCCGGCAGTGTCGCTCCACCGGAACCGCGCACCGTATCGATCGTACTGATGACGCTCGCCTTCACATGGCTCAATCCGCACGTGTATCTCGACACGTTCCTGCTGATCGGCACGGCCGGTGCACGCGAACCCGAGGGCGCGCGCGCCGCGTTCGCGCTCGGCGCGATGACTGTCAGCGCGGTATGGTTCACCGCGGTCGGCTACGGCGCGCGCCTGCTCGAACCGCTGTTCCGGCGCGCCACCGCATGGCGGATTCTGGACGGCGCGATCGGCAGCATGGTGCTGTTGCTCGCCGTCACGCAATTGCGGTGAAATGCGTGGGCGGCGCAGTCGCCGCTCCTCTCTTTTCGCTTATCGACGGACCGCGCCCGTAGCAGGCGCCATCGAATCGATTCGCGCACGGCATGCGGCGTCCGCGCCCATGCCCACTGTCTGCAGCGCGCCATCCGTCACGTAAGGCACGATGCCGTCCGCGCAGATCTTCTCCACAATGTCGCGCCGGCACGGTTCGTCGGCGGGGGCGCAGTAGTCGATCGAGATCACCGGCAAGCGGTAACGCTCGCGGATCGTGCGAGCCTGGCCCAGCAGCCACGCGCGGTCATCGGGCGGCACCGCGTCATAACGCTGATTGCGCTGGTCCCAGTTTCCGTACAGCGACTCGAACGCGACCGCCGTCACGTCGCCATACACTTGCGGCAGAATTTCGAAGCCGCGATTCAGCATCAGTTGCGCGCCGGGGTAGCGTGCCTTCACCGCACGAATCACCGCGATAAGACCGGCCTGCTGCTGCGCCCGGGCGGCATCGGTCTTTGCGATCAGTTGCCACGAATCGAGCGTATCCAGAAAGAAGCCGCGATACCCTCGCGCCCACAACGGCGCGACGACGTGCTCGACAAAAAACCGCGGCCAGCCGGGCGCGCTCTGGTCGACCACGGCCGACTCCCAGGTCGCATTCTTCCCTACAAGCCACTGCTTCGGCATCGCCGCATAGTACCCGCGGTCCTTCGTGACTTCGCCGACGCTCACGTACGCGTACCATGTCGGGCACCCTTGTACGGAATCTCCCGCCGACGGCCGCGCTGCATACGAACGCGGATCGAATCCGCTGTCCGCTTCGAGCACGACAGTATCGAACTGCGACAGTTGTTCCACCGGCACCTGCTCGCCATAGAAAAGCGCCACCGCGCCGACGCCGCCTTCGGGCGCGCGCTGACATGCGGCAATCGCGGGGCGCGCACAGACGGCGGTCGTCAGAAAGATCGCCACTGCCGCGCATGCAACCTCGATCGAGGCCCACCGCAAGCCGATTCGCGCAAACATCCTGGTGATCGTCGTCATACTCAATTGCGCAGCATGTAAGTTTCGTACTCGAGCCGGCTGAATCTGCGGTCGAGCATCTGCACCGCGGCGACGACGAGAATCAATAGCGCCAGTGCAAAACCATACCCATACGTATCCGGCGAAAGCCGTAGCGTGATGCCGGTCAGCACGCCGTTGAGCACGACGAATGCGATACAGAGCTTCAACACCGCGCGCCGCGCGTCGAGATAGAAGAACACGTTCAGCAGCCCGAGCAGCAGCACCTGCAAGCTCGCGGCAATCACATCGACGATCAGGAGCGGCATATAGAGCGAAGAAATATGCAGCGCGTCAAGCACCAGATGACCGAATGCCAGAATCAGCAGCAGCACTACCGTCTGGATCTTGACGATCTCGTAGAGCCCCGCGCGTACGCTCGTCACCATCAGGTCGCGCATATCGTTGATATGGCGCAGCGTCGCGCCGCTGCGCACGGCGTCGTAGAACGCGTCGTAGTATTCGACGAAGTCTGCTTCGATGCGCACGAGAAACGTCGCCATCCCCGGCATCACACAGACATAGGCAATGAACACCGGAATGTCATAGATCACCGAAGCACGCAGCGGCCCGATCACCGTCGAACCCGTACCCGGCGCATACCAGAACATGAACTTGTCGAGCCACACGCCGAGGTTGAACAGCAACCCGACGAGCGCAAGGCTTGGATACGCATAGCGCCTTTGCAACGATTCGAACGAAATGAAGCGCTCGCTGCGGTAGTTGCGGTAAATGAGCCCCGACAACCCCGCGAGCAGGACGATATGCCCTGCGACGAAGCCGCCCAGCAGCCCCGCAATGCCGTGCCCGTTCAGCAGCAGCGCGAATCCGACCGTGCATCCGTAGCCGATGAAGAACACCAGCAGAATCTGCCGGTACTGCTTGACGCTCGACAGGAAAATCACCGCAATCCAGATGTTGCTCATCACGACGAAACCCGCGACCATCAGCAGCCGGTACATCAACGGCTCGTCGCGAAAGCCGAGCCACATGGCGATAAAGCCGAGCAGACCCGACGCGGCGGTCGATATCAGCACAACGCCGTTGTAGTTCGACAGCACGAGGTCGTTGCGTTTCTCGAACAGGCGGTCGGAAATAAAGCGCGTAAACGACAGTTGCAGCGGCCCGGTCAGAATCAGGCTGCACGCAATCAGATACGTGACCGACACCTGAAACTGCACGATCGCGTACTTCGGAATGGTGAACGCAAGACTCATCACACCGATGATCAAAATACCGAAAATCGACAGGATCAGCGGGCCGGAACTGATGAGTCCCGCGTACGCATAGCCGCGTGCGACCCCGAACAGCGTCTGGTGTTTGAGTATCTTGCGCAGCTCGAAACCGATCCCGGCCATCAGCGATTCTCCTGCGATTGCGATTGCGCGTGCTGTGCGCCGGATGCAGTTGCCGGTGCATCCAGATGCATTGGGCACCCAGCCGCACCGCCCTTACGATCCGTACGATCCGGCGCAGCAGCAAGGCGTTCATACAGCACGCGGTATTGATCGATCATCTGCGCCTTCGTATAGAAGCGGCGTACGCGCGCAAGGCCCGCCTGCTGCGCCGCGAGCCAGCGCGGCTCGTCGCCGAGCAGTTCCAGCACCGCCTGCGCGAACGCGGCCGGGTTCGCGATCGGCACGACGAGGCCCGCGGCGCCGAGCGCCCGGTCTTCATCGGTA
>DASXXR010000449.1:0-1826 GCA_036502945.1 Paraburkholderia sp.
GATGCCGCTCGATAGACTGATTCCCAACCGGTAGACGTTCACCTCATCGAACGCGCTGACCGGATCCCTTACTGGAGAATCGATCATGAAACGCATCCTCATTGCTTCACTGCTCACGGCCACGATGGCTCTGCCTGTCGCCGCCTTCGCTCAATCCGGCGTCACGCGCACGCAGGTACGGGCGCAGCTACTCGAGTTGCAACAGGGGGGATATCGCGGCACGACGTCCGACGCCACGTATCCGTCCGAACTGCTCGCCGCACAACAGCGCGTCGCGGCCCGCGACGCCTCGCACGCGGGCGGCCCAGCCGACAGCGGCTACGGCGCACCGGTGTCCGGCTCGACTGCGTCTGGCAGCCGCACCGCAGCAGCCCCCACGATCCCCGGTTTGCAGTCCGTCTATTTCGGGAGCTGATCATGAGCTATCTCGAGGTCACGCATCATACGATTACGGCGAACGGCATTCGCCAGCATTACGTCGAAGCGGGCGAAGGCGCGCCCGTGGTGCTCCTGCACGGCTTTCCGGAAACGCACTACGCGTGGCGGCATCAGATTCCCGTGCTTGCGCAGCATTACCGCGTCATCGCGCCGGATCTGCGCGGCTACGGCGAAACGGAAAAGCCCGCCGGCGGCTACGACAAGCGCTCGATGGCGAACGATCTGCGCGCGCTCCTGCGCGAACTATCGATCGAACGTATTGCGCTCGTAAGCCACGATCGCGGTGCGCGAGTCGCAACGCGCTTTGCGAAGGACCACCCTGAAGTGGTCGATCGTCTCGTCGTCATGGACAACGTGCCGACGCGCGTCGTCGCCCAGTCGATCGACGCACGGATCGCGCGCGCCTACTGGTTCTTCCTGTTCCACCAGGTTCCCGATCTGCCGGAGACCCTGATCGCGGGCAAGGAGCGTGCGTGGTTGCGGCACTTCTTCTCCGACTGGTGCTACGACCCGCACGCGATCTCGGGTGACGCCTTCGAGACCTACGTGCGCGCCTACGAAGCACCGGGCGCCGTGCGTGGTGCGCTGGCGGACTACCGCGCCAACGCGGTCGATGTCGCCCAGGACATGGAAGACGCAGACGTGTTGATTCAGGCCCCGACGCTCGCCCTGTGGGGCGAGGAATTCTATGCGGTAGGCAAGATGTTCGACATGGCGAGTGTGTGGAAAGGCATGGCGCGCGACGTCGTCACCCATGCCATTGCGCGTGCGGGGCATCTGCCGCATGAAGAGCAGCCGGAGATCGTCAATCGACTTCTGGTCGACTTTCTCAAAAGTTGGAAAGGCTAAGGCGAATCGGCCGCGACCACCGCCAGCCATTGCGTGGTCGCAGCGCTTCGCGAGGCCTGCCCAGAGGTGACCATCATGATTTCCAGAATCGCAAGTGCGCTGATCCCATTCCTGTTCTCCATGGGAGCGGGATACTTTGCCGGGAGAGTCAAACAAGGCGCGATGCCGCTATCGTCGATCAACACGATGCTCGTCGACTATGCGCTGCCATTCGCGCTGTTTCTTTACACCGCCAGGATGCAGCGGGCTAGCCTGGCCCAGCATGCCGTGCTGATCGCGGTGCTGGTCGGCGTGATGCTGGCGCCTTATTTTATGTCCCTGCTGGTTTCCCGCTTCGTGTTCAAGTCGGACCCCGCCACCGCCGCCGTGAGGGCCGTCACGATCGGCATGCCGAATTTCGCGTCGGTGGGTCTGCCGCTGCTGCGTGCCGTGTACGGCCCGGAAAGCGACCTGACGGTCGCCATCGCCGTCACGACAGCGGCAGTCGTCATGTCGCCCGCGGCGCTCCTTCTGCTCGAACGTGCGCGTTCCGCGGCGCC
>DASXXR010000450.1:0-16301 GCA_036502945.1 Paraburkholderia sp.
GGTCATATCGAGGAACGAGCGCATTTGACCAACCATGTTGCCGAAGCGCGTGGGCGTTCCGAAGATAATCGCGTCGTAGTTCGCCAGATCGTCCGGTGTGGCGACGGGCGCTTTCTGGTCCATCTTCACGCCGATTTCGGCGGCTTTGTCTTGCGGGATCGTTTCCGGCACGCGCTTGATGTCGACCGTCATCGAGCCCGCAGAACGCGCGCCCTCCGCCACGGCTTCAGCCATCGTTTCGATGTGCCCATACATTGAGTAATAGAGGACCAGTATCTTTGCCATTTCACTCTCCGCGAAACGCTACGCCCGGAACGTATGCCCGGGCGCGAGCAAGTAGGAAGGAAATACCCTGGCGTCCGGGGTCAGTCTGCAAGTGAAACGATGCTCAGCCGGCGCGGCACCATCGAGCGAATGGATCGCTCTGCAGACGACTCGAGACCCTCTACATTGTTAGCACTGACACGCAGCTAAACAAGGTCATTCTTTTTACTTTCCATTGTTTAGCCAATGACAGGCAGCACGCATGTCTTCGAAAGCATATTGCACAGCGTCATGCGCGACACGTCCGTATCGAGCGAGGTACCAGGCGAAAAAGCCTCGCAGCCGCCTGTTCGGCGCCTGCGAGGCTTACGTTGCTACCCGCCCGCGTACCTTGCGGCACACGTGCTGCGCGCGGCAGATCAGAAACCCGCGGCCAGCCCGTCACGCCGGCTGTCGCTCGCGGCAACATAGCCGCGCTCCGGTTCATTGCGATCGAGCTTCCAGATGTACTGGCCGGAACCGAAGTCCATATACGGATCGTCGAACGACTTGATCTTGTGGCCCAGTTTCTCGAGCTCGCGCGCCGTGTCCGCATCGAGTGCGGCTTCGATATCGATCGTGAAGTCGCGGTTGACCTTCCAGCGCGGCGCATCGCACGCAGCCTGCGGCTGCTGGCCGTAGTCGAGCATCCGCACGATCGACTGCAGATGGCCCTGCGGCTGCATATCGCCGCCCATCACGCCGAAGCTCATCACCGCTTCCTGACGGCCGTCGACCTGCTGCGTAAGGAACGCCGGAATGATCGTATGGAACGGGCGCTTGCCGCCTTCAACCACATTCGGCGACTTCGGATCCATCGAAAAACCGAAGCCGCGGTTCTGCAGCGAAATGCCCATATCCGGCACCACGACGCCCGAACCGAAGCCCATGTAATTCGACTGGATGAAGCTGACCATCATGCCGCGCTCGTCGGCTGCCGACATGTAGATTGTGCCGCCTGCCTTCGGCATGCCGAAGTCGAAGTGAGTCGCCTTCTTGGGGTCGATCAGCTTGGCGCGCGACTTCAGGTACGCGTCGTCGAGCATCTGCTCGGGCGTCACTTCCATCGAACGCGGATCGGCGACATAGCGGTAGATATCGGCGAACGCGAGCTTCATCGCTTCGATCTGCAGGTGTTGCGATTCGACCTTGTCGACGGCGAGCGAACCGACGTCGAACTGCTCGAGAATGCCCAGCGCGATCAACGCGGCGATACCCTGCCCGTTCGGCGGAATCTCATGAACCGTGTAGCCGCGATATTCCTTGCCGATCGGTTCGACCCAGTCGGCGCGATAACCGCGCAGATCGGCCGTCGTCATCGCGCCGCCGCCTTCGCGAGCAAATGCGGCGATACGCTCGGCGATCTCGCCTTCGTAGTAAGCACGCGGACCCTGTTCCGCGAGCAGGCGCAGCGTCTTCGCGTGGCCGGGCATGCGCACCAGTTCGCTGACCGCCGGCGCGCGGCCGTGCGGCATGAACGCCTGCGCATAGCCCGGCTGGTCCTTCAGTTCCGGAACGGCAGCGGCCCATTTGTGCGCGACCACGCTCGCGACCGCATGGCCGCGTTCTGCGATCTCGATAGCCGGTTCCATCAGATCGGCGAACGGCAGCGTGCCGAACTTCTTGTGCAGTTCTTCCCATCCGGCGATCACGCCCGGCACGGTCACCGCATCCCAGCCGCGTTTAGGCTGCTTCGCGAGGCCGTTTTCCTCGCCGTACTTGCGCTTGAAGTAATCGACGTTCCACGCCGCAGGCGACACGCCCGACGCATTGAGCCCATGCAGTTTCTTGCCGTCCCACACGAGCGCGAACGCGTCGCCGCCCAGTCCGCACGAGACCGGTTCGACGACCGTCAGGACCGCAGCAGCGGCAATGGCCGCATCCACCGCGTTGCCACCCTTCCACAACATCCGCAAACCGGCCTGCGCGGCGAGCGGCTGCGACGTCGAAACGATGTTGCGCGCGAACACGGGTAAGCGCTGCGTCGGGTAAGGGTTCTGCCAGTTGAAGCGTGTCATGGAGAAACTCGAACAAAAGAAAGAAGTGAAACCCGTCGAGGCAACGGGTTATGACTGATCGTGATTAAGACTCGCGCGGATCGAGCGCATCACGCAAGCCGTCGCCGAGCAGATTGAAACCTAGCACGGCAAGGAAGATTGCGATGCCGGGGAAGACAGACAGCCACGGCGCCTGGCTGATGAAGTCTTTCGCGGTGTTCAGCATCGAGCCCCACGACGGCGACGGCGGCAACTGCCCGAGCCCGAGAAACGACAGGCTCGCTTCGGCGATGATCGCGGTGGCGATAGTGAGGCTCCCCTGCACGATGATCGGCGGCAGCACGTTCGGCAGAATGTAGCGCACGATGATCCGTGTATGGCCGAGGCCGATCGCCCGCGCGCCTTCCACGTATTCTTCGGCCTTCACTGCGATCGCCTGGCCGCGCGTCAGGCGCACAAAGCGCGGCATCGCCGAAATACCGATCGCGGCCATTGCGTTGGTCAGGCTCGGGCCGAGGAACGCGGCGAGCGCGATCGCGAGAATCAGGAACGGAATCGACAGCAGCGCATCGGCGACGCGCGAGATCACGCCGTCGACAAGCTTGCCGAAATAGCCAGCCAGCAAACCGAGCGGCACGCCGATCGCGACCGCGATGCAAACCGACACGACGCCCGCCAGCAGCGACGCGCGCGCACCCCACAGCAGACGGCTCAGCACGTCGCGGCCGAGTTCGTCGGTGCCGAACCAGTGGGCGGCCGAAGGCGCCTGCCGGACGGTCATGAAGCTCGCTTGCACCGGGTCGTAGTGCGACAGCCACGGTGCGAACACCGCCATCAGCACAGTCAGCAGCACGAGCGCCGCGCCGAACACAGCGGCGCGATTGCGCATGAATTTCGTGAGCCCGCGGCGCTTGCGGCGCGGCAACGCGGCAGCAGTCGACGGCGAGCGAACAGGAGCGGCGGGAGTAGCCATCAGCTGCGCCTCAGACGGGGATTGAGCAGGATGTACAGCACGTCGGCGCACAGGTTCACGACGATGAAGCACAACGCGGTAACGAGCACGACACCTTGCACGACGGCGTAATCGCGATTGAACACCGAGTCGACTACAAGCTTGCCGAAGCCGGGAATCGTGAACACCTGCTCGGTGAGCACCGCGCCCGCGAGCAGTTCGCCGAACAGCAGTGCGAGGACGGTGACGATCGGAATCAGCGCATTGCGAAAGCCGTGCTTGACGACGACGGTACCGCGCAGCAGCCCTTTCGCGCGCGCAGTGCGGATGTAATCGGTGCGCAGCACGCTTAACATCGCGCTGCGCGTGTGCCGCATCAATTGCGCGCCGAGCGCCGCGCCGAGCACGAACGCGGGCATCAGCATCGTCTTGATGCTGAGCCAGAAGTCCTCGGACGGCGACACGTAGCCCGACGACGGCAACAGATGCCAGCGCACCGAGACAATGAAGATCAGCATGATCCCGAGCCAGAAGTTCGGGATCGACATGCCGGACAGCGCGAAGATGTTCGCGCCGTAGTCGAGTGCGCCGCCGCGGCTCGCGGCGGAGATGACGCCCGCCGGAATACCGATGCCGACCGCGAAGATCATCGCCATCAACGCGAGCTGCAGCGTGACTGGCAGCTTCTGCGCGATCAGCGACGTCACCGGCACATCCGTGCGCAGCGACGCGCCGAGATCGCCATGCACGACGTCTTTAACCCATAACGCGTACTGCGTCGGCACGGGTTCGTCGAGGTGGTACTTGACGCGCAGCGCCGCGATCAACTGCGGATCCTGGTCTTCGCCGGCCATCGCCATCACGGGATCGCCGGGCAACAGCTTCTGCAGACCGAAGATCAGCATCGACACGAGAATCAGCGTCGGAATGGCGACCAGCACGCGATTGGCGATGATCCGCAGCATGATCGATCAGCCCTTGACGGTCACGCCGCGCAGGCGGATCAGGCCGTCCGGATACGCCGTGAAGCCCTGCACCTTCTTCGACAGCGCATACGGCCACGGCTGGATATAGACGTAGAGAATCGGGTCTTCATCGGCGAGCAGCTTCAGCGCGGCGTCGTACTGCGTCTTGCGATCCGCAACCGTCAGCTTCACGCGGGCAGCATCGAGATACTTGTCGACTTCCGGGTTGCAGTAGTGCCCGTAATTCAGATTGCCGGCGCAGGTATTGAACTGATGCAGGTTGCCGTCCGGATCGACGCGGCCCGACCAACTGTTGAACATCGCCTCGAAGTCGCCGCTATGCGCGGCGTTGAGCTCGGCCGCGTAGTCGGTCGGGCGCAGCTTCAGGTTGAAGCCGGTTTCGCCGACCATCGCCTGCATCATCTGCACGATCTGGCTTGCTACCGTGTTGTTCGGATACGTGAACTCGATGTCGACGTGTTCGTGGCCCGCCGCCTTCAGCAGCGCTTTCGCCTTCGCAACATCGCGATGCGTCGCCGGCAGCGCAGCGTCGAAGTACGGGCTCGACTTCGGCAGCGCCTGATTGGCCGGTGCGAAGACGCCCCCGCCGATCACCTGGTTGATCGCGTCGCGGTCGATCGACAGGTCGAAGGCTTCGCGCACGCGCTTGTCGCGCAGCACGGTGTTGCTGCGCGGGCCATTACCGATGTTGAACGTCACGTTCGCAAAACCAAGGCCGCCGATCGATACGAGCTGCAGGCTCGCGTCGCCCTTGACCGCTGCGACGTCGGACGGCGCGAGGCGCTCGAGCATATCGAGCGAACCCGAGCGCAGGTTCGCAAGACGCACGGTGCTGTCGGGGATCGGCAGGAAAATGATGCGCTGGATCGGGTACTTGCCCGCGTCCCAGTAGCCGGGGAATTTCTCGAGCACGACGCGATCGTTCTGCACGCGCTGCACGAACTTGTACGGGCCCGAGCACACCGGATGCGACGCAATGCCGGCCGGATCGGACAGCGTCTTCGGCGCGATCATCATGCCGGCGCGGTCCGACAGCGTCGCGAGCAACGCGGCATCCGGCTGCTTCAGTGCGATCGCGACCGTGTAGTCGTCGACCACCGTGATGTGATCGATCGAAGCGAGTTCGCTCTTGCGGTTGCTGGTCTGCTGCGTCAGATCGCGTTCGAGATTCGCCTTGACGGCTGCGGCATTGAACGGCTCGTCGTCGTGGAACTTCACGCCCTGGCGCAGCTTGAACGTCAGCGTCTTGCCGTCGGCGCTCGTCGCCCACGACGTAGCCAGCATCGGCACGATCTTCAGGTCAGGCGTGATATCGACCAGCGAATTGCACAGCGACGCGAATACGACGCGGTCGACGAACTGCACGCTGCGGGCCGGGTCGAGCGTACCGATGTCGTCCTGCAAGCCAATTCGTATCTGGCTGGTCTGAGCCATCGCGGCGGAGGCGCTGAGTGCGAGCGCCGCGGCAATCAACATTCTTCGCATGCGGACCTTCCCTTTCTTTCTCAGTTCATGAAACGGTGTGATGGATGGAGCGAACGTGCGCGGTGCGCCGGCGGTTGGGTGCCGGCGCGCGACGCGGGCCTAATCGGCACCGCCCGCAACCGGCGCCGCCTGACGCTCGCGGTAGATCGCGAGCCGCTCGGTCAACTTCGCGCTGACGCTCGCGGCAAGCGGCGCGCCGCCGCCCGCGTTCTGAATCTCGCGCCAGAAATGGCACGCCACGCGCCGGCCGTCCGCCAGGGTTTCGCCCGGCGGGCGCTGCTCGGCGCAGAGCGGTTTCGCATGCGGGCAGCGCGTGTGGAAGCGGCAACCCGACGGCGGCGCGGTCGGGCTCGGCAGATCGCCCGTCAACGCGGGTTTCGCCCGCCGCTCGTGCGGGCTGCTGGCCGGAATCGCGCGCAGCAGCGCTTGCGTGTACGGATGCAGCGGCGTGTCGAACAGCGCGTCGACATCGGCCAGTTCGACGATCTCGCCGAGATACATCACGGCCACGCGGTCGCTCATATGGCGGATCACCGCGAGATCGTGCGCGACCATGACCAGCGTGAGGCCGAGGTCCTGCTTCAGCGTTTCGAGCAGATTGATCACCTGCGCCTGCACCGATACGTCGAGCGCCGACACCGGCTCGTCGCCGACGATCAGCCTGGGCTCGCCGGCCAGCGCGCGTGCAATGCCGATGCGCTGCCGCTGGCCGCCGGAGAATTCGTGCGGATAGCGATCCGCGTAGGCCGGCTGCAGGCCCACCGTGCGCAGCAATTGCGCGACGCGCTCACGGCGCTCGGCGCCGTCGCGCGCGAGGCCATGCAGCGCGATCGGCTCACCGACGATCTGACCGATCGTCATGCCCGGGTTCAGCGATGCAAACGGATCCTGAAAGATGATCTGCATCTCACGGCGCAGCCGCCGCAGCGGCTCGCCGTGCTGATACGTGATGTCCTTGCCCTGATAGATCACGCGGCCTTCGGTCGATTCGATCAGCCGCAGCAGCAGACGGCCCAGCGTCGACTTGCCGCAGCCGGATTCGCCGACGATCGCAAAGGTCTCGCCCGGCTGGACCGCGAACGACACATCGTTGACCGCATAGACGGTCGGTGTGCGCGTGAAAAGATGGCGGGTGCCGCCGAAATGCTTCGATAGCGCGCGCGCTTCGAGAATCGGCGTCTGCGATTTCGTCGCGTTCGTTCCATTTGCAGCGCCGGGCGCTACGCGCGGCGGCGTCGTGGCGGGCGTCTTCATGCGACCTCCCGGCGCGACGGCGCAGCGTGATCGGCATTCGCGGCATTCGCGGCGTGCGCGAACTGCTCGACCGGCGCGAGCCAGCACGCAACGCGATGCACGCCGGCAATCGGCTTGTCGGGCGGCGCCGCGTCGATGCAGCGCTGTTCGGCGAACGGGCAGCGCGGTGCGAAGCGGCAACCCTGCGGCATCTGTTCGGGCGACGGCACCGAGCCGCGAATCGTCGCGAGCGCGCCTTCGCGCTTGCCGACCGACGGAATCGCGCCCATCAGGCCAATCGTGTAAGGATGCTGCGGATCGTCGAACAGATCGGCGACGGTGCCGTATTCGACGATCCGTCCCGCGTACATCACCGCCACGTGATCGGCCACTTCCGCCACGACGCCGAGGTCGTGCGTGATCAACACCATCGCGGTGCCGGTCTCGGCCTGCAGATTCTTGACAAGCGCCAGCACCTGCGCCTGGATCGTCACGTCGAGCGCGGTGGTCGGTTCGTCGGCGATCAACAGGCGCGGACGGTTCGCCAGCGCCATCGCGATCATCACGCGCTGGCGCATGCCGCCGGACAACTGATGCGGGTACGCGTCAAGCCGCGTTTCCGGCGCGGGAATCCGCACGAGCCGCAGCATTTCGAGCGCCTGTTCGCGCGCCTCGGCGCGCTCGACGCGGCGATGCCGGCGAATGCTTTCGCCGATCTGCTCGCCGATCGTGTACGCCGGATTCAGCGACGTCATCGGCTCCTGAAAGATCATCGAAAGCCGGTTGCCGCGGATGTCGGCCAGTTCGCGCTCGGACAGCGTGAACAAGTCCTTGCCGTCGAAATGCGCGGTGCCCGCGACGCGTTGCGCAGGCGGACTCGGAAGCAAACCCATCAGCGCGAGCGACGTCACGCTCTTGCCGCAGCCCGATTCGCCGACGATGCAGAGCGTTTCGCCAGTGCCGACCGAGAACGACACGTTGTCGACAAGGTTGGGCATCGAGGCAGCGCGTGAAAACTTCAATGAAAAGCCGCTGACCTCGAGAACCGGGCGGCGCTCGGCGGCGGTCATGCTAGGTCACTCCACATCGGGCTGGTCGTCCTGTTAACGCTATTTGCTCATTCGGACACGATTATGGGGTGCGATTCTCAACAGAAAATATTAATATTTCTTGGTAATCGTTAAGTTTCTCTTGAGGATGGGCCATGCCGACGCTGCGTATGTTGAAAACCTTTCGAGCCGTCGCGCGAACCGGATCGTTCGCCGCCGCGGCCGAGAAGGTCGCGCTGACGCAAGCCGCCGTCAGCCTGCAGATGCGCGGGCTCGAACAGGCGCTTGGCCGGCAGCTGTTCGACCGCAGCGGGCGGCAGATCATGCTGAGCCGTCACGGTCACGAGATCTGGCCGAAAGTCGAGCAGATCCTCGACCTGCTGGACGAACTGGGTGCCGAACGGGCCGGCTCGATGGTCGGGCCGGTGACGATCGGCGCGGTCGTTTCGGTAATCGGCGCGCTGTCGCTGGTCGTCGCGCGCCTGAAGACGGCGCATCCGCAACTCGATGTGCGTCTTTTGTCCGCGCGCTCCGAGGAACTGGCCGCGATGGTCGAGGCAGGTGACGTCGATATCGCGGCGGTCGTCGCGCGTGCCGACGCGACGCTGCCCGATACGCTGAAGTGGACGATGCTGTACACGGAGCCGCTGATGCTGGTGGTAAGCCGCGAGATCACCGACAGCGACCCGCAGCGGATTCTGCGCAGCCACGGCTTTCTGCGCTGCGACCGGCGCGTGCGGACCGGACGCGTCGTCGAGCAGGCGCTGCAGAAGGCGGGCCTGACGGTCAACGAATACCTCGAGCTCAACTCGATCGAAACGATCGTCGCGCTGGTGCGCGAGAACGTCGGCGTCGCGGTGCTGCCGCTGCTGCATCGCGGCAATTGGCGGAATGACCCGTCGTTGCGCGTGCTGCCGATTTCGAATCCGCCGGTGCTGCGCACGGTCGGCATGATCCAGCACGCGTCGTATGATCGCCGTGGGATCACGCAGGCGATCATCGATACGCTGCACGCGTGACGGGCGCGGCCGCGTCAGTGCTGCGCGGCCGTTGTGACTTCATGCACGCGACGGATCGTGATCGACGGCACAAGCATCGCGAACAGCAAGGTAGCGATCGATACGACGAGCACCACGGCAAACGTGAGATGCAAAGAGTGCTGCAACGCGAGCCGCACCGCCAGTTCGGCGCCGCCGCCGAGCTTGCTTGCGGACGCATCGAGCACCTGTCGTAGTTGGTCCGGTGTCACGGCGCCGATGCCCTTCGAATGCGCGAGCCCGAAGTTGAAGACGGCGCCGAACAGCGTCGCGCCGAGCGTGCTGCCCAGATTGCGCGAAAAGAGATTGGACGCCGTCGCGCTGCCGCGCTGCGACGCCGCCACGATCTCCTGGATCAGCACGAGCGCGGCCGTGGCCGCGAGGCCCATGCCGAACCCCATCACGAGCGAGCCGATCGCGGCGGTAACCGGCACACTTTCCGGATTCAGCAATAGAAAGATCACCGCCCCGAGCGGAATGAATACGCTGCCCACCACCAGAATCCCACGCAGGTTGAAGCGGCGGAACAGGCGCGCGGAAATCGTCGCCCCCACGGGCCAACCGACCATCATCACAGTGAGCGCCATCCCTGCCACCACCGGTGAACGCTGCAATACCCCTTGCACGTAGATCGGCAGGAAGCTCGTCACGCCCATCAAAACCATACCGGTCAGCAGCGTCGACGCGTTGGTCGCGGCAACCGCCCGGCGGCTCCACAATGCAAACGAAATCATCGGCTCGGACGCGCGCCGCTCCTGCATCACGAACAATACCGACGCCACCGCGCACACCGCGCAGGCCATCCACGCATGCGCGCTCTCGGATGTGCCGGCGTCGGTCAACGCGATCATCAGCGCCGCGACGGCGACAGTGAACCACGCCGCGCCGGCGATATCGATCGACGGACGCTCGTGCCGCGGCTTTTCGTGCAGAAACGCGATGAACCCGGCGGCGGAGAGCAGCCCGATCGGCACGTTCATCCAGAAGATCCACGCCCAGGAGATGTCGCGGATGATAAAGCCGCCGAGCATCGGCCCGACCACCGCGGAAATAGCCCAGACGCTCGCGAGATAGCCCTGCACCTTGCCGCGCTCGTGGGCCGGATAGAGATCGCCGACGATCGTCATCGAAACCGGCTGGATCGCCCCCGCGCCGATGCCTTGCACGAGACGAAAGACGATCATCGACGGCATCGACCACGCGAATCCAGCCAGCAGCGACCCGGCAAGAAAGATGGCGATGCCGACCAGCATCACCGGCTTGCGGCCGAACAGATCGGCGAGCTTGCCGAATACGACGGTCATTGCCGTCTGCGCGAGGAGGAACGAAGAAAAAACCCAGCTATAGAGATGCAAACCGCCCAATTGCGTCGCGATCTGCGGCATCGCGGTCGAGACGATCGTCATCTCGATGGCGATCATGGACATGCAAGCCATCACCGAAGCGATGACCAGCGCACGTCCGGACCTAAGTGGTTGAGTCATGGAGTGGTGTTCGGGAGCCTGTTTTGAGGAAGCATGAGCGACGAATCCGGCACCGCCCAAGAGCCGGATTCTGCCAGCCGCAATCAAATCCCGCTTGAGGTCACTTCGACGGAGTCCGTCAACGCGCCGCGAGAAGCGCGCTTAACCCGCGCTGAACTGCTCGCCGACAAACGTCAGGTGCTGCGCCATCGCCTGTGCGGCGCCGTCCGGCGCGCGGTCGCAAATCGCCACGTAGATTCGTTCATGCTGATCGAGACGCGCAATCGACCGCTCTTTAGCGTGAGAAATGTCGAGATTCGCCGCGTACGTGTTGCGCGTGATGTGACCGCGCAACTGGTCGATGACCGTTGTATAGAACCGCGTCAGCATGAAGTTGTGCGCCATCGCGGCAAGCGTCAGATGAAAACTCGCGTCGCCGCGCGCCTCGGCGGCCACGTCTTCATCCGACACCGCGCGCGTCATGTCGTGCAGCACCGCACCAAGCCGTTTGCGTTCGTCCGCCGTCGCGCGTTCCGCGGCGAGGCGCGCCACGCAGCATTCGAAGAGCGCGCGGAATTCGAGCGTTTCGCTGCGCTGCGGCGCGCCCTCGTCCACGCCCTGCAGCCATATCGAAGCGAGATTTGCCGCATTCGGCGCGCTCGGCTGGCTCGGCGGATAAGCCGTGCTAACGAACACGCCGCTGCCGCGCCGCGTTTCGAGCGCGCCGCGCGCAACGAGTCTTTGAATGGCTTCCCTGACCGTCGAGCGCGACGCGCCGAACAGGTCCGCCATCGATCGCTCGGAAGGCAAACGCCCGCCGGGTTGAAGGTCCGCTTCCAGCAAGCGGCTTTCAATCTGCTTGATGACATGTAAAAGCGTGCTGTCCGGCTGGCTCCGCCGTCCCATGACGTCTCCTTTCCTGAAATGTGGTCCGACCAATTTGCGCCCGCGAATGGGGCTTCGCATACTGCATCACCCCACATGATGCCCGACGCTCGCGCGCATCGACAACAACTGGAAGGTGAATCATGACGGACACTATGACAGCATCGCCCGTAATCAGACTGCACGTCGACGACGACGTCGCCATCGCGCGTCGGGCGATTTCCAGCGGCACCCCGCTTGACGATGAGAGCGGACTGCAGGTTCGCGACGACATCCCTGAAGCGCACAAGGTCGCTGTGCGGGCAGTGGCGAAAGGCAGCCCGGTGCGCCGCTACGGCCAGATCATCGGCTTCGCGACACAGGCCATCGAGCCGGGCCAGCACGTGCATGTCCACAACCTCGCGATGGGCGACTTCGAGCGCGACTACGCGTTCAGCACGGACGTGAAGACCGTGAAGCCCGCCGCCGAGCCGCTGACGTTCATGGGCTTCAGGCGCAGCGACGGCCGCGTCGCCACGCGCAACTACATCGGCATTCTCAGCACCGTGAACTGTTCGGCGAGCGTCAGCAAAATGGCCGCGCAGCACTTTGCGCATCCCGGCGCACTGGACGCGTTTCCGAACGTCGACGGCGTGGTGCCGCTTACACACAGCTTCGGCTGCTGCATCGACCACCACGGCGAAGGCATTGCGCAGTTGCGCCGGACCATCGGCGGTTTCGCGCGGCACGCGAACTTCGCGGGCATCGTCGTGGTCGGGCTCGGCTGCGAATCAAACCAGATGGGCGCGCTGTTCGTCGCGGAAGGCGTGACGCCCGGACCGACCGTCGTGCCGCTCGTGATGCAGGAACTAGGCGGCACGCAAAAAACAGTCGACGCCACGATCGAAGCAGTGACCAGGATGCTGCCCGTCGCGAACAACGTGGTCCGCGAACCGCTGCCGGTTTCGAACCTTTGCATCGCGCTGCAATGCGGCGGCTCGGACGGCCATTCGGGCATCACGGCGAACCCGGCGCTCGGCGCCGCCGTGGATCTGCTCGTGCAGCACGGCGGCACCGCTATCCTCACTGAAACACCGGAAATTTACGGCGCCGAGCATCTGTTGACGCGCCGCGCGGTGTCGCCCGAAGTCGGCGAAAAGGTGGTCGAGCGAATCCGCTGGTGGGAAGACTACGCGGTGCGCGAAAAGGGCAGCATCGACAACAACCCGACGCCCGGCAACAAGACGGGTGGACTAACGACGATTCTCGAAAAATCGCTCGGCGCGGTGGCAAAGAGCGGCTCGACGCCGCTCGTCGACGTCTATAAGTACGCGGAACCGATCGACAAGCACGGCCTCGTGTTCATGGACGCGCCCGGCTACGACCCGATGGGCGCGACCGGGCAGATTGCGAGCGGTGCAAACCTCGTCGTGTTCACGACGGGGCGCGGCTCATGCTTCGGCGCGAAGCCCGCGCCGTCCATCAAGGTCGCGACCAACTCGAAGATGTACAACCGCATGCGCGACGACATGGACATCAACTGCGGCGAGATCATGGACGGCACGGCAACCGTCGACCAGAAAGGCGAGGAGATCTTTCACGCGATCCTGCGTGTTGCGTCGGGCGAAAAATCGAAAAGCGAAGCGCTCGGCGTGGGGAATGAAGAGTTCGTGCCGTGGATGATCGGCGCGCAGATGTGACGAACGGGCGCGTAGCGGGGAGAAGGGAGGCGCTTGGGTCGTCGTCGTTCTCCCCGCCTTTCGCGCTCGACCGTCTGCATCGTGCAGAAATGTGCATATCGAGGGAGTAATGGTCTTCGCGACCGACTATTATCGTAAGCAATGACGACATATTGAAGGCGTCCCGCAGCAACCTGGCTTGCTGCGGTGCGCAAAAATAAATGAAGACGGACAGGGGAAGATGCGGTCGGCTGCCGCGCGGAATGACGCTTGCTTCGAGTGGTTTTACGGAGGGCGAAAATGACAGTCATTCTTCTTGTCGACGACGATAACGGCCTCCTGAGCTCACTAGGGCTGTTGATCGCAGCGGAAGGTTATGTTGTTCGCACAGCGACGAATGGCCTCGACGCTCTGCTCCTCGCGCGTGCGAGCCGACCGGACGTGCTGATATCGGACACTGCGATGCCCGTCATGGACGGACCTGCTCTGATCCGTGCCATGCGCAAGGATCCTATGCTGTCGTCGGTGCCCGTCATTCTCACTTACAACGGTGCCCTTCCTCCACGCGTGCGCGTGTTCCGCTTTATGCGTAAACCGCTACGCTACGCCAAGGTTTTGAAGATTCTGCGCCGCGTAGAGCGGCATCACGCAAAAATCAGCGTGAGCGGCCGACACTGGCGCATCCCTCGGCGCAGCTTGAGAGGCGAACCGAAAATCGGATAGCGTCGACGCTTGCCTGCGCCCCACGCGCCGTTAATGGCGCGGGTCAGGCAACGAAAGAAGCAGCGCCGACACGCTCACGTCTTCGTCCAGTTCCGGCCAATACAACTGCTGGCCGTCCAGCGAGATCGCGAAGTGTTCGCGCTCGTCCGCAGTGGCCGCCTCAAGAACGGGAAACCACCGCAGCGGAAATTCAATCGCCCGCCCATCGGACAACTGGAGAAACAGGTGCGCCCTGTCGAAGCGCACATCGACTGCGTCCGTGTGCATGACTCTCTCCCGAGCAGGAATGTCATTCAGCATAGGTCGCGCCCAGGTGGCGTTCAAGGCGTCGCCAGGCGTCGGGACCTGTTCCGCTAAAGAAGCTTTAAGGGCCCGTTGCCATAGCCGGATCACGATCGGCCAGCCGCTCAACTTTTCTTCGCAGGCGCGTATTCCTTGCGCACAAACAGCAGTTTGAATCCGGCGCGGAGGATGTTGCGGTAGGACGGACCGATCGGCTCGCCGTCGGCGGGCTGTCCGGTCTCGACGTGCATGCCGTCGACGCCGAGTCCGATCGCGTCGGCGATCCGTCTTGCAAGCAATAGGCCCTGCGCGCCGCCTTGCCGGCAATGCGGCAACGTAGCGCCGACGCCAAGCCATGCGGTGCCGCGATCGACATACATTGCCGCGGCCGCAACCGGGGTGTCGCCGTCGCAGGCGAGATAGGTATGCCAGCGGTCGCGGCCAGGAATCCGGCTCATCCAGAGCGCCAGGCTCGGCGGAAAGCCGAAACCTTCCTGGACAACGCGGCCGAAATCCTCCTGACGTTCGTTGCCGATCTTCAATACGGTGTAACGGCTGTCGACCGCCGCAGCGGGAATTGATGGGTCACGCGAGAAGCGCGCTAAACCGCTTGCACTCGCAACGTAGTCGCGTGCGTGCAACCAGTCCTGCAGCGATTCGGGCTGCGCGTTCTTGTCCAGCGCAATCGTATGATGAGGAGCCGCATATTCGCGCATCCAGTCCAATGCGTGGTCGAGATCCGCCTCGCTCGCTACGCTGGCCGCGCCCATCCGCAGTACGCGGTTAAACAGCGGAATAGCCACGCCCCGATTCGCGAAACAGGTCGCGTCGGGCAATCGGACCGCGCGCATGCGGTTTGCCGACGCATAGGCGCCGGGCGCCGCTTCAAACAAATCGAAGTAGGCGGCTTCTTCGATATGTTGCGCTGCTTCAATGGACTGCCAGGATTTTCCAGCGGGCGCTGCGGTATTTGCCATACGAATAGGCTCCAGTTGCGAGTTGGCCGTAGAGTTCAGGAAACCGTACCAAAACGTACAACACGCAAGCGGCTCACGTTATTCCGCTTTAACTAGGGCCAACATCCCGGGAAGACAGACTGCCAGCGTGGCACGCCACGCTCCGACCTTGTCGCGCGAATAGCAGCGTAGCGTTGAAGGCGTTGCGTCAAAAGCCGGCTGACAGCGGTGCTCAGGTCGTCGAGTCCGAACGGCTTGCGCAGGAACGCGTCATATAGCCGTTGTGCCTCTGTTGCCTGTAGGTCAGAAGCCGAGACCATCACGATGGGGATCAGGCCGAGCGACGGATAGGACCTGAGACGCGAGCAAAGCTCAATGCCGTCCATGACCGGCATGTTGCAGTCAGTGACAATCAAGTCAGGCAGTTGCCGCGCTGCAATTCGAAGCGCCACCTCACCGTCCTTCGCGACCATGACGTATTGCCCGAGCCGCTCGATGGCAAGTTGCATTGCCCATAAGCTATCGGGTTCATCGTCTACGATCAGGACTCTCGACATGTTTCCGCCGCGCATGCACTGGATATTTGAATAATGGTGGCGCATCCGGCATGCCCGGCTGACGAGCGAACAGTCGGTATGCGCATCCTGTGGGCGGTGGTAGCCGGCGCTTTGCGGACTTAGGGTCAATTGCATGAACCGACCCTCATGACGACCGAGCTTGGGAACGTTTCGTGCGCATCTCTGCGTAGCGACACATTGTCGCTTCAACTGGAGAGCCACATGAACAAGGACCAGGTTAAGGGTGTTGCAGAAAAGGTGAAGGGTAAGGTAAATGAAGCTGTCGGTCGCGCTACGAACGATCCGGCTCGAGAGTTGAAGGGTGACCTTCAGCAGGAGGTCGGCCAGACTCGAAAGGACGTGGGTGACATGAAAGAGGCGGTTAAGGATTCGGCCAAGCGCTCACGTTGAATCTCGTAGCATGCGTGAATGAAGGCGGCACAGCAGGCTCATAGGCTGCTGTGCCGGCCTTCACTAATCCGTGGAAAGCGTACCATTCTGCGGCATGGTCTTTCGATCTGAGTTCTGTCTGATATCCCCGCTTTCGCGAACCATATCAACGGCCTGACGCGTTGCGTCGCGCTGCATCCGCAAACATCTCTCGCAGAAGTTCGCGTTGTTCGTTTGTCA
Organism: Paraburkholderia sp.; assembly: GCA_036502945.1. Classification (GTDB taxonomy): domain Bacteria; phylum Pseudomonadota; class Gammaproteobacteria; order Burkholderiales; family Burkholderiaceae; genus Paraburkholderia. The sequence continues at coordinate 16,197 of DASXXR010000450.1, forward strand.
AATGCGCTACCGCCGCCGGCATCGCAAGCGCGAGGCGAAGCCTGAGGTCGCCCTGATTTCCAGACGCATCCGACAGTCCATGAGCCTGTAGACGCATGAGGCTAC
>DASXXR010000451.1:0-3679 GCA_036502945.1 Paraburkholderia sp.
GGCGACACCTTCATCGGTTGCTTTGCGGCGCAGCTCGCACAAGGGGCGCCCGTCGCCGACGCGATCCGGTTTGCGCAGCGTGCCGCGGCGATCTCGGTGACCCGAGCCGGTGCACAGCCATCGATCCCGACGCGCGCGGAAGTCGACGCGCAGGGCCCGCCGATCTGATCCGATCGGCGGGTAGTCGTTGTAATAGTTACCGCGGTTTGCCGCTGCTGCGCTCTGTAAGTGGTTTCGAAGCCTCGGCGAATTGTCGTTAGCGTCCTCAATCCGGCTGAGAGATATTGAGACTTTTCCGGGCTCCCGGCGCAAAAAATCCCTAAGGTGTCAGTACCGCCCAATCGCGCCGATGCCGCGGCCAGATAGCCCGGCGCGCCGCCGCTACGTCCGCCATCGACGGCGCAGCGCCCGAACAGCCGCCGCGCCGAGCCCGGAAAATCCGGGTCGCATAAGGTCGCTGGAACCCTGCAGATTCTCTTCATCCGAATCGACCCGGCGCGGATTTGTTCCGGTACATTGGGGGCGCGGCGGCGTGCCGACGGCCGCCGGCAACCGCCGCCAGCGCTTATCCAGTAAGGCGGTGCCGCATTTGGCACTGCTCGAACGACGGCTTTTCGGCAAGTGCCGGCGCCGGCTGCCGCGTCGCACACATGTCACCGTATTCCATTCAACGCGACAGCCAGAAAGGACCCCATGACGCATCAAGATCTCGCGCAACGCCTGATTGCCGCGCGCCGCCAGCATCGACCCATCGCTTCGCTGCCATCCGACAGCCTGCCGCCCGACGCCGCGACCGCCTATGCAATCCAGCAGGCAGTGATCGCGGGGCTCGACAGTTCGACGGGCGCATGGAAAATCGGTGCGCGGTCGCCGGGCGCGGCGGTGTCCGGCGCGCCGATTCCAGCGTCGCTGACGATGCCGTCGCCGGCGCGGGTTGCGCTGCAATCGTTCTTTCGCGTGCTGGTCGAACTGGAGATTGCATTCCGCTTCGCCGAGCCGGTCGCGCCCCGCGCCGAGACCTATGCGCGCGACGAGGTGCTCGCACGGCTCGGCACGGTGCTGCCGACCATTGAAATCGTCGACAGCCGCTTCGCCGAGTGGCCGAACGTCGCGCCGCTTGCGCAACTGGCCGATGCGCAGAACAACGGCGCGCTCGTCACCGGGCATCCCGTTAGCTATGCCAGCGTCGCGCGCAGATTCGACTTCGTGTCGCCCGAACTGGAATTATCGTTCGACGGCGCGTCGCTGGTGCCGCAAGCGCCGGGCAATCCGGCAGGCGATCCGCGCGAATTGCTGGTCTGGTTCGTGAACCACTGCGCTGCGATGGGCATCACGATCGAGCCCGACTGGACGATTACAACCGGCTCCTACGTCGGCGCGCACCGGATCGGGGAAGCCGGAATGGTCCGCGGTCACTTCGATGGCCTCGGTGAAGTCGAGATCGAGCTGACGTAGCCACGGCTTCGGATCGCCTGGGCGGGATGGCTCGCGTGACGCGCGTTATTTATTTAACGCTCCGGTCACCGTATCTCTACCGATTCAGGAACCGTGACACGAACCGTTATATGAATAAAGGCGCGTACATGCGCGCTGCACAGGCGCGACGGGAGGCGTCTGCAAAACGCGAAAGACGAAAGCAGACCACGACCGATGACGGGCGCGCAGGCATGAACACTGTCGCGAACCGCACGCGCCGACCATGCGGACGACGCGGGTATCGGAATGTATCGGAATGTATCGGAATAGTTGCGGCGGCTACCGCGTTCGCGATGTGCAGGAACGTGTGCTTGAGCACGTTGTCCATTTTGGCGTTGTCAGTCAGCGTTGAACGAAATCAGGTATGCAGGGACGAATAGGTGAGTCGAGCGTGCGGGGAACGTGTAACAGTGGATTGTCATGTCGTCGTTTGCGGCCGCACGCGCGTTGAGGTACAAGCAGGTACGAGCGGTACAAGCGGTACAAGCGGGTACCAGCACGCAATGATGCCGCGAAGCATGCTTACGATGCGCCGCAATGTGTGGCGGCAGACAGCGTAAGCAAGGTGTCTTTGAGAAGGTGCGGGAAGTCCGCGGGCTTTCACGCGAAGTCCACGATCACGAACGTGGGTACGCGTGTGCGTAGGTACGCGGAATGCAACGCTGCAATCCGGCACGAAGGCTGCCTTGATTCGCGCGTCGATCGTCGCGAGCGGCTGGTGATTGTAGGTGACCGAAACTGCGTTCACAAGTGAAGCTTGCCTCTGTTCGTTGTGACGCGATTTCTTAACGTAGTCCGTGAAAAAAAATTTAAAAGGGTTTAGGATGAATTCGAGCGATGTCGTTTCCTGATAGCGCGCCGCGCACGACATCGCACCAGACTTCGGCGAGGAGGTAGCATGGATATCTACAGCAGTTTCGCGACCCGCTTCGAGAAAACGAGAGAGGAGGAGTTCTCACTCGAAGAGTACCTCGCGCTCTGCAAAGACAATCCCGCCGCGTACGCCACTTCAGGCGAACGCATGTTGACGGCAATCGGTGAGCCCGAACAGATCGATACGCGTAACGACCCGCGCACGTCGCGGATCTTCGCGAACAAGGTCATCAAGGTATACCCCGCGTTCCGTGAGTTCTACGGAATGGAAGACGTAATCGAGCAGGTCGTGGCCTACTTCAGGCATGCCGCTCAGGGGCTCGAAGAGAAGAAGCAGATCCTCTATCTGCTGGGGCCAGTGGGCGGCGGTAAGTCTTCGATTGCGGAGCGCCTGAAGCAACTGATGGAGCGCGTGCCGTTCTATTCGATCAAGGGTTCGCCCGTCAACGAATCGCCGCTCGGGCTGTTCGATTACGACGAAGACGGTCCTATTCTCGAAGAGCAATATGGCATTCCGCGCCGTTACCTGAAGAGCATTCTGAGCCCGTGGGCCGTCAAGCGCCTGCATGAATACAACGGCGACATCCGCAAGTTCCGTGTGGTGCGCCGCTATCCTTCCATCTTGCGGCAGATCGGCATTGCGAAGACCGAGCCTGGCGACGAAAACAATCAGGACATTTCGTCGCTGGTGGGCAAGGTCGATATCCGCAAGCTCGAACAGTACGCGCAGGACGATGCCGATGCATACAGCTACTCGGGCGGCCTGTGTCTCGCGAACCAGGGTTTGCTCGAGTTCGTCGAAATGTTCAAGGCGCCGATCAAGGTGCTGCACCCGCTGCTCACCGCGACCCAGGAAGGCAACTTCAAGGGCACGGAAGGATTCGGCGCGATCCCGTTCGACGGCGTGATCCTCGCGCACTCGAACGAGTCCGAGTGGAAGGCATTTCGCAACAACCGCAACAACGAAGCATTGCTCGACCGGATCTTCGTCGTGAAGGTGCCGTACTGCCTGCGCTATTCGGAAGAAATGAAGATTTATGAGAAGTTGCTGCGCAACTCGTCGCTGGCCAACGCGGTGTGCGCGCCCGGCACGTTGAAGATGATGTCGCAGATGTCGGTGCTCACGCGCTTGCAGGAGCCCGAGAACTCCAGCCTCTTTTCGAAGATGCAGGTGTATGACGGCGAGAACCTGAAAGACACCGACCCGAAGGCGAAGTCATTCCAGGAGTACCGCGATTTCGCGGGTGTCGACGAAGGAATGACCGGCGTATCCACGCGCTTTGCGTTCAAGATCCTGTCGCGCGTATTCAACTTCGATTCGACCGAAGTT
>DASXXR010000452.1:0-5835 GCA_036502945.1 Paraburkholderia sp.
TCATCGCGGCCTTTCTGTACGCCCGTTTGATGTCGGCTTCGGATGCGTCTTCAGATACGCCAAGCTTGGAATAGAGAGTTGCCATGTCGCGTTGAGGGTCGATACGGTTTCGGGGGCATCGTAGCATGGACGAAACCGGTCTCGCGTGGGCGAGCATACATGCCGCGGCGGGAAAAGCGTGCAGCCGGGCAGCGCGGCTCACGCGACGCGACGCGGCAAGACGCGGCCCATTCTGTGGCCGCCCCGCAGCGACCCGTGGTCCGCCTGTTCGCCGGCGCGCGCAGCAGGTGAGTGCAGCGGCCGCCCGCTGCGCGCGCCGTCAGACTGCCTCACGCTCGAAGACGGCGAGCCTCAGGCAGTCTGCGCTTGCGACATGCCGAGCAGATTCAGCAGGCTGCCAAGGCCGAACAGGCCCGGAAGTGCCGCGCTTGCGCCTGCAAACGCCACACTGCCGCCCGCCTGCCCGAAGCCGCCGCTCGAAAACGCACCGCCAGGGCCTTCAGCGCTGGTGCTGCGATACGAGAACGAAGCGGCGTGGGTACGGTCGTCCTGCCCTGCAAAGCCGTAGCCATGCTGTTCGCCGAAAGCTTCACCATGACGACCGTAGTTTCCATCTGCGCCGCTTGAACTCATATGTGAGGTCGAGCGCGTAACGCTGCCGTCCGGACTGTAGTGCGTCTGCGTGGTAGTGCGTTCGTATTCTCCGTGTTGGCTGCCGCAGCCGCTCGACAGCGCGTCCGATTCGTGTGCCCGCGAACCGCGGCCTTCGAAATGCGACATGGACGCGCCCGAACCGCAACGCTCGTGGTGCGATGCGCATGCGTGCGCACCGCCGCGTGCGCCACCCGCGCCGCCGGTCCATGATTGCGCCTCGACATTTAGCGCTTGCCCTAGGTTGTATTGGCCGGTCAGAAGTCCGGCGATTGCCTGAATACACATAGTGCTGTCTTCCTTGTAAGTGCAGATGCCAGAAAACCCGTCTGGCCGGGTATCGGCCGGCGTCCCGCGAGTAGCCGCCGGTCAATTCTTGCCGGTAAGCCGTATCGGGCGGACCGGTGCGCGAGCGCGGCACATACGGTGACGGGTTGACGTCGCAACCGCCCGTCAGCGCGCCGTATTGCGCATGGCGGCGCCCATCACGTGTAGTCGGTGTAGCGGGTCGCGAAGCTGATCGGGTCGTTACGCAACGCGCCATCCAGTGCGGCAAAGTCAGCATTGCGCGGTGCGCTCAGTAATGACGGGTCCACAAGCGTTCGCAATAGCAGTTGTGCTTCGCGTTCGCGAGGAAAGTGCGCGACCCCGGAATCCCGCGGCGCCCATGCAGCCGTTGTGTGGCCGGAGCGCATGCCGAAATCCTCATGTCCGCGGCTGTATGGCGAGATCGAACCGTTCGATGCGACCTGGGTGGTCGATTGCGCGACGCTGCCGTCGGTGCCGATACGCGTTTGCGTGACCGTGTGCCGATAAGCATCCGCATGGTTTTTCGTGTCGAAACGAGCGTCCGATGTTGCAGTGTCGAGCCGGGTTTCGTGGAAGCCGCCTGGCCGCAGCGCGGGTGAATCCTGTACGACGCGCTGCCCGGAACGGGTTGAAACGTCGGAGCCACCCCGATCCCATTGCTTGCCGGTTGACGCGCCGGGCGCTTGTCCGTCACCCGGTTCATCACGCCCTAGCCATTCATGCTCGAGATGTGTGTGAACGTCTTTCTTGCTGCCCATTGCGTGGCCCATGCCTTCGGCGAGCTTGGAAACGACGTGTCCTCCGGTATCCGCCGCAAGATGGATCATCGGCCCCACAATCGGGACGGCCTTGTTGAGGAATTGACCGACGCTGGACAGCATCGGGCGGTTCAGCATCCTGTTGAAGCCGTTGGCAGCGTCAATGATGCCGTCGCCGGGCGACGTCGATTGGCCGCCGTCCGCATAGGCCCCTCGATTGTTAGAGACGGAATTGAAAAGCACAGGTATGTCCTTGTAGTCGTGAATGCCAGATGACCCGTCTGGCCGGGTATCGGCCGGCGGCGCGGCCGTCGGTCAATGTCGTGCGCAGCGCTGCAGCGAACTTGCGGTGTGCGCTCGGCACACCGCCCATCAACCGAATAGCCGGTCGAGCAGCGCCGACGAAAAGATCCGCTGCGGGTCGTACTTGTCGAGCGTCGCGCGCGCGGCGTGCCACGTGCTTGCCGACGGTTGTCCTTCGCTGTGCAACTGGGCGATCGCAGAACCGAGCATCGCGGGGTCCTGCCAGGCGGCCAGGTCCGTGTACGCCCAGCCTTTCGACCATTCCGGGCGCACAGTTGCGTACGAACCCGCATAGTTCGCCAGCATCCATTGCTCGATTTCGCGGTAGAAGCGGTTGGCCGACGGCGTACCAGGCATCGTCAGGATGTCGAAGTAGACGGCAATGTTCCAGTCCGTGCGATCCGGGCGCGGCTTGAGCGGAGACAGGGTGGCGACAGCCGCGCCGTTGCCCGCATCGGCGGGCTTATCGAGGCCGGTCACGCGAATCTCGACAGGCCCGTTCATCGGGTATTCGCCGCGTTGCCGGTACACGTCCACACGGTTTTGATAAAACTGCACGAACTCCGCAATCACGCGCTGCACGTCGGCGCGGCGCGCGAGCACCGCATAGCCATTGGCGGTTACGCGCAGCGTCGACGGCCGGATGTACTGCAGCACGTTGCGCGACCAGCCCCAGATATCCGCGGAAAGCGTGAGGCCTAAGCCCGCGGTGGTGATCGCCATCTGCGTCTGGCCGAACAGCGGCGTCAGATGGCGTTCGCCGCGGATCACGATGCGTTTGACCAGGTCCGACAGCGGCTGCGGAATCGAATCGGAGAACGGATAGTTGTAGGGATTCGTCACGGTGCGCGAAAACGGCGGCTTGACCGGCTGCACGGTCCATACCTTGAGCCAGGGGCAGGTGGTGAACGGAAACCAGATCGCTTCGAGGCGCCCCGACTGGTCGAGATACGACGCGATTCCGCGGCCTTTCGACCCCGTCGGCGCGAACAGTTCGGAAGCGGGCACATCGACCAGGCTCTGGCAGCGCAGCCGCTGGTTCGGGCCCGCAGCGAGCGTGACCTCGACGATCAGCGCGCGGCCCAGGTGCACCAGAAACGCACCGATCTCCGGATCGCTGCGCGTGAACGTGCGCAGCACGTACTGTTGTTTCGTGTTGTCGAACACAACGGCGGTCAGCGACAGGACAAGGTTGCTCAGCGAACCGTACGTGTGGCCCGGCAACTGCGCTTCGCGCGCAGCGGGTATTGCGGTGCCATGCGCGCCGATGGCCAGTGCGCCGCCGAGCGTGATATCGCCGGGCGCAGGGCAGGCGGTGACGCCGAGCCCGTAGTTTTCCAGCGTCGCGAGCAGCGTTTCCATCGAGACGCCGGTTTGCGCGGTGACGCGTGCGGGCCGCGACGATGCATCCACCCACACGCCGGTCAACGATTTTGTCGTGTCGAGCAGCACGACCGGTTGCGACGGGCTGCCTGGATCGATCGTCAACGGCGACCAGTTGTGCATATGCCCGCGCGGCCGGATCCGATAGCCGTTCGCGCGTGCCCAGTTGACGATCGTGACGACGGCAGCAGGCGTCGCGGGCGCCGCGGTCCATACGTCCGATACGGCAATTTCGCCGCTCCAGTTCTGGAATGCCTGCTTGTAAAGCGAAATACCAGCGGGAAAGCCGGCCGGAACGGCCGCCGCGGATTGCGCATGGGCGGCGATCTGATAAACGGGCGTCCATCCTGTGACGACACCGGCTGCGACGAGCCGGGCCGTGTCGGAAATGAACGCGCGACGTGACGGTGGCGCGAATTCGTTCTGGATGTGTTGGGCCATGACCTTGTTTTGCCTGTGGTTCTAATCTGTTCAAGCGCTGAGACGCAACGCGGTTACATGCTAGATTTCCGCCCGGCGATAAGGTCATACCTATTCACGACGCGCGCACAGCCGGACGCCGCGCGTGACGATGCATCATCCGCATCGGGCAGTGCCGGCACGGGTTCAATGGAATAGAGTCCGAGGTCCGTCTGTTCTGTTAGCAGAGGCGCGAGACAACGCGGCCGGCGAGCCGCTTCGCTGATCGTCGTGCACGCGTCGTCCTTATCAGGCAGTCAAGCGAGGCAGAACGATGGATGACCTACAGCTATGCTCAAGAAACAGGGTGGACTCGATCCTGTCGCGGCGCCCGACGTTGCAGGGCTTCGAAGAGCGTTGCCAGTACGCGCTGGATCTCGTGCAATTGCATCTGGAAGAAGAGAATCCGGAGCGGATCGATGAATGCCTGAGGCTCTATGCATTCAATGCCGTGTGGCAGGCACCCGCACGCAATGTCAGCTACAGCGGGCTGCGCTCGATCAAGGCAAACTATCTGCGGATCTTTCGGAACGTAGAGGATTTCCGTTTCGAGCATCTCGAGCGATTCGCCACGCCGGAGCGTGTGTTCGTCGATTCAAGGGTTCGCTTTCGCATAACGGGCGACGCGTTTGACAATTGTCCGTTGCCCGTGGGAAGCCGCGCCGAAGTCCGGCTTCTCCATACCTTCCATATTGCGGACGGCCTGATCAGCCGCGAGATCGACTACGAGATCTGGCAGAACGAGAATGCGTGAAGCCGCCGGCGGCCTTAGAGCGGACGGCGGACGACGCGCCAGTCGGCGCGTCGCGTGAAAACGGCAGCACATATGCTTGCAGCAAGCGGCCCATCGTGGAGGCCGCGTGCGAACGCGGGTTAGTCGGTTAGTCGTCGCGGGAAACGCGGATCATCCGGACGAGCGTCGCGTCCTTGAATACGACGTGATGGGCGATGGCTGCCAGCGTGTGCAAACCAATCAGCCAGAATGCTGCATTCCCTATTAGAAAATGCGCATCGTGAAGGAACTTGTGAGCGACCGGGTCCGTGCCGAACAGCCGTATCTGTAACCCGATACCGGCGAGGGTGACGGGGTTTCCGCCGGTGTTGACCATCGCAATGCCAAGCAACGGCTGAACGAAGATCAGCAGATAGAGCGCAAGATGGACAAGCCTCGCCAGAAAGATCTGGACGCGGCTGAGCGCGAGTTCGTCAGGCTTGCCGTGCCATAGCGTCCATGCGAGGCGCAGCACCGACAGGCACAGCACCAGTGTGCCGGCCCACATATGAATCGCGTTCCAGAAAGTGCGGCTGTCGGAGCCTTTAGGGCCGCGTACCTCGATCGCAAAGAGGCCGATGACGATAAGGAGCGCGGTTACCCAGTGGAAAAAGATCGAAGGCCGGGAATACGAAGAGACAGAAGAAGCGGATTTAGATGTTTGCATTTTCTCGAGTCGCAGTTGAAGGCGTGTTTTCCTTGGGGGCGACAAAGCGACACCCAGTGGAATCAACGACAAAGGGGTTGGGGTTATTCCCGATTGTCCCAGTTTTGCCCGAACTGTTTTGTATTGAATTGTGTTGCTGTGCTTCGTTGCGTTTGCCGCGACGTATCTGCGGATAGCTTTCGTCACCCAAAACGCGGTCATCCGAATCATCATACGAATTTATGACACGTAGTCACAGTGAACACGGCCGGATGGGCGGCGCAGGGAACAGGGTTCCTAAGCGGCTGTTTCGGCGGCTGGAAGCGTGAAGCAAAAACGGGCGCCGCCCAGCGCTGAATCGTTATCCGCCGTGATCCGTCCGCCATGCGCGTCGATGATGGTCCTGCAAATGGCCAAGCCCATTCCCATGCCGCCTTCGCTGGTCGTAAAGAACCGGTTGAATAGCCGCGAAAGATTCTCCGGCTTGATGCCTTGACCGTTGTCTTCGATGACACACTCGACGGTTCCGGGTTCTCTGGCGCTCACGCTGATCG
>DASXXR010000453.1:0-8090 GCA_036502945.1 Paraburkholderia sp.
CGCAATCGGCGTACTGTCCGCTTCCCGCAAAATCCGAACGATCTGCTCATCGCTGTATCGACTCTTCTTCATGACGCACTCCGCGTGGATGCGCCATTATCCTAGATCAATCTGGCCTCAGCTTCCCGGGGCAGGTCACAGACACCTAGCGAGCATCACGTAAAGCTTACGATCTCGCAATCGTCGTCCATTGTCTCTCTGTCACAGGAACGAAAGCGGAACTCGCTTGGATACGTGGTACTTGCCTAGGATCGGTCGAAAGTTCCGCTGCTGCAAAATTAGTTCGATGCGCTGCTTTCCTTTGGCCGTAGAAGCACTCCGTCAAGTGGGGCGGAGTTACTATTCGAAGCGACATGTGTGCGCGATACTCACTGAACCCTCCTTCGCGCATCCCGCCGGCACCAGCATCGAAGCACCCAACAGCGACTGCGTATAAGGATGCGACGGCTTCTGAAGCACCTCCAGCGTCTCACCCGACTCAACAATCCGCCCGGACTTCATCACCACGATCCGGTGCGCCATCGCGCGCATCACTGCAAGGTCGTGCGTGATGAACAGGTAACTCAGTTGATACTTCTTCTGCAGCGACGTCAGCAGGTTCAGCACCTGCTGTTGAATCGACACGTCGAGCGCGCTGGTGGGTTCATCGAGAATCAGCAGTTCCGGTTCGACGGCGAGTGCCCGAGCGATCGCGATACGCTGACGCTGCCCGCCGGAAAATTCGTGCGGATAGCGCAATAGCGCGTCGGCGGCGAGGCCCACTTCGTCAAGCAGCGATGCAACCCGCTCGCGCCGATCTTTAGCGGACACCTCCGGCCGATGCACGGCGATCCCTTCGCCGACGATCTGCTCGACCGTCATGCGCGGCGACAGCGAGCCGAACGGATCCTGGAACACGACCTGCATCTTCCGATACAGCGCGCGACGCGAACTGGCCGTATCGAGCACCGACAACGGCGCACCGTCGATATGAATGTAACCGGCCGCAGGCGCCTTCAGGCCAAGCACCGCGGCCGCCAGCGTCGACTTCCCGGAGCCGGATTCACCGACGACCCCGAGCGTCTCGCCGCGGCGCAAAGTCAGATCGACCTGATCGACTGCGCGAAACGATGTGCGTGAGAACATCGAACGCCAGCCCTTTGCGCTCATCCGGTAGTCGACCGCGAGCCCTTGCACTTCCAGCACTCTGCGCGCGTGAGGCGCGACGGGCGTGATGTCGCGGCGAGGCTCGCTATTTAGCAGCCGTTGCGTATAAGGATGCTGCGGGTTTGAAAAAAGCACCTCGGTAGCGGCGGTTTCAACCATCACGCCCCGCTCCATCACGGCGACGCGATGCGCAAAGCGTCTGACAAGATTCAAATCGTGCGTGATCAACAGCACTGCCATACCGCGTTCGGCTGCCTCCTGCTCCTGCAGTTCGACGAGCAAATCGACGATCTGCTGGCGCACGGTGACATCGAGCGCCGTGGTCGGTTCGTCCGCGAGCAGGAGCCGCGGCCTGCACGCAAGCGCCATCGCGATCATCGCGCGCTGACGCTGCCCACCGGACAGTTGATGTGGAAAGCTGTCGATACGACGCTCGGGTTCGTGAATACCGGTGCGTTGCAGCAGTTCGATGCCGCGTTGCCTTGCCGCGTTGGGACGCAGCCCCTCGTGAATCCGCAAACTCTCGGCAATCTGCTTGCCGATCGTGAAGAGCGGATTGAGGGCAGTCATCGGTTCCTGAAACACCATCGCGACGTCCTTGCCGCGGATCCCGCACATTTGCTGTTCCGTCTTGCAGAGCAGATCTTCGCCGTCGAGCAGAATACGGCCGCCGGTCTGCGCCTCTTCGACAAGCCCGAGGATCGACAGCGCGGTGACGCTCTTGCCGGAACCCGATTCGCCGACCAAAGCAACCCGTTCACCGCGCGCCACAGTGAGGCTCAATTCATGCACGACGGTTTTATCGCCGAAGCGCAGCGAAAAGCGGTCGATCTCAAGCAGCGGCGCGGTCATCGTTTGCCTCCGAATACTGAACCGCGCGAGCGCGTGTCGAGCGCATTGCGCAGCGCGTCGCCCATGAACGTCAGCAGCAACAGCGTGATGACGAGCGCGGCGAACGCCGATACCGACAGCCACCACGCGTCGAGATTGTCTTTGCCTTCCTGCAGCAATTCGCCGAGGCTTGGCGTTGGCGGTGCGACGCCTAGCCCAAGAAAATCGAGGCTCGTCAAAGCAAGAATCGCCGCGCTCATCCGGAACGGCAGAAACGTGATGATCGGGGTGAGGCTATTCGGCAGCACGTGGCGCCAGATGATCTGCCAGTTGCCGAGCCCCATCGTTCGCGCGGCTTTCACGTAGTCGAGCGAGCGGTTGCGCAGAAACTCCGCGCGAACGTAGTCGGACAGCACGAGCCAGCCGAACATCGAAAGCAGAATGAACAGCAGCCATAAACCCGGTTCGAAGATCGACGCGAAAATGATCAACAGGTAGAGATCGGGCATCGAGCCCCACACTTCGATCAGGCGCTGGCCGATCAGATCGGTGCGGCCGCCGTAGAAGCCTTGCAACGCGCCCGTCAGCGTGCCGATCGCGACGCCCGATACGGTCAACGCCAGCGCCATCAGTACGGAAAGCCGGAAGCCGTAAAGCAGGCGCGCGAGCACATCGCGTCCGAACTTGTCTGTGCCGAGCCAGTTGCTGGCGGTCGGCGGTGAGGGGTACGGACTTGTCGCGAAGTAGTCGACCGTGTCGTAGTGGTAGTGATTCGGCGGATAGATCGCGAAGTTCCCGCTGGATTCGAGCTTTGACCGGATAAACGGATCGAGATAATTGGTACGCGCTGCGAAGTCGCCGCCGAACAATGTCTCCGGATAGTCCTTGACGATCGGAAAGTAGTAATGGCCTTCGTAACGCACAATGAGCGGCCGGTCGTTGGACAGCACTTCGCCGAGCAGGCTTAGCACGAATAGCGTGCCGAAGATCAGCAGGCTCCAATAGCCGAGCCGCTGCTGCCTGAAGCGCAACCAGGTGCGCTCCCATGGCGAAACCGACGCGGGCGGCGCGGCGAGCGCGGACTCAGCGGTCCAGGCGGTCGAACTGGATACGGGGGTCGACGATGACATAGCAGACGTCAGCAATAAGTTTGGTCACAAGACCAATCAGCGTGAACAGGAACAACGATCCGAGCACGACGGGATAGTCGCGGCGGATCACGGAGTCGTATGAAAGCTGGCCCATCCCGTCGAGCGAAAACAGCGTTTCGATCAGCAGGTTGCCGTTCAGGAACGCGCCCACAAATGCTGCCGGCAAGCCGGTAAGAAGCGGGATCGCAGCATTGCGCAGCACGTGCTTCCAGAGCACGCCGCGTTTGGGCACGCCTTTGGCTCGCGCGGTCAGCACATACTGGCGGCCGATCTCTTCGAGGAACGTGTTCTTCGTCAGGATCGTGACGATCGCAAAGTTGCCGACCACCGAAGCCGTAACCGGCAGCACGATATGCCACAGATAGTCGAGCGCCTTGCCTACCGCCGACAGTTCCTCGAAGTCATCGGATGTGAGGCCGCGCATCGGAAACACTTGCCATAGCGTGCCGCCGCCGAACAGCATCAGCAGCAGCACGCCGAACACGAAGCCGGGAATCGCATAGCCGGAGAGCACCATGACGCTCGTCACCGCGTCGAAACGCGAGCCGTTGCGCACGGCCTTCGCAATGCCGAGCGGCACCGAGATCAGATAGGTCAACAGCACCGTCCACAGTCCGAGCGTGATCGACACCGGCAGTTTCGAGCGGATCACCTGCCAGACGCTGCGATGCTGGTAGTAAGACTGGCCGAGATCGAAGGTTGCGTAGCTCTTCAGCATCATCAGGTAGCGTTCGAGCGGCGGTTTGTCGAAGCCGAACTGCTTCTTGATCTGTGCGATCTGCTGCGGGTCCACGCCTTGACTGGCGTGATAACCGCCGCCGCCCGCGCCGCCCTCGCCGCCTTGCTGGGCGCCATGCCGCAATTGCGTGACCAGTTGCTCGACGGGGCCGCCGGGAACGAACTGCGTGACGGCGAAGGTCAGCGTGACGACGCCGAAGATCGTCGGCACCATCAGTAGAAGACGTCGGAGAATGTAGGCGAACATGGGGTCCTCAGTGAGCGGCCGCGCCGGTTGATGTTGGGCCGTTCTGTTTCCAGAACCAGTAGCTGATGATCCAGTCCTCGTATGAATACGTCGTGGGCGTCTTCGCTGGAAAGCCGAGAGCGGTCTTGTAGGCGATGCGCGCATCCGGAGAGTGGTATTCCGGGACCATGTAGTACGAGTTGATCAGCACGCGGTCGAGCGCGCGCGTCGCGCTCTCGAGTTCGGCCAGCGTGTTGGCGCGCTGTACGGCTCGAATCAGCGAGTCGACGGCCGCCGAGCGGATCCCCGGATAGTTCTCCGAGCCCGGCACCGAGGCGGCGGCGCTGCCGAACCGTTGACTGAGCTCGGAACCCGGTATCGTGGCGGTCGGATAGACGTGCGTCGTCATGTCGAATTCGAAGTTGTCGATGCGCTTCTGGTATAGCGCGCTGTCGATTTCCCGCATGTGCGCGTCGATGCCGAGGGTTTGCATGTTTTGCATGAACGGCAGGATGATGCGATCCATGCCGGGCTGGTCGTCGATGATTTCGATCGTCATCGGCGTGCCGTGTGCGTCGCGCAGACGGCCGTCTCGGACTTGCCAGCCGGCCGAGGCTAGCAGGTCGCGCGCTTTGCGCAGGTTGTCGCGCAGCGTGTTCGGCGACAACGTGTCCGGCTGCATGATCATCGGGCCGAACACGCCGGCGGGCAGCGTCGCGCGAAACGGTTCGAGCAGGGCGAGTTCGCCCGGCCCCGGCATGCCGGTCGCGGCGAACGGACTGTCGTCGAAATAGCTGTTCAGACGGCGGTACTGGCCGTAGAACATCAACCGGTTCATCCAGTCGTAATCGAACGCATAGATGAGCGCCTGCCTCACGCGAACATCGGCAAACATCGGTTTGCGCAGATTGAACATCAATCCCTGCATTTGCGCGCCGTGATCCGGAAACGCGGTTTTCGTGATCAGCCCGCTGTCGAACTTCTTGCCGACATACTTGCGCGCCCACTGCGACGAACTGTATTCGGCCTCGACATCGGTCTCGCCCGCCTTCAGCGATTCGAGCTGCGTGTAGTGGTCGAGATACAGCTTGAATGTGACGCGCGCGAAGCGGTACATGCCGCGCCGCGACGGCAGATCGGTCGCCCAGTAGCGCGGATTTCGGCGATAGCTGATCTGCTTGTCGTTCTTGCGTTGTTCGATCACATACGGGCCGCTCGCAATCGGTTCGACATTGCCCAATTGGTCGAATGGGATGCGCTTGCCGTCCGGCCGCATTCCCCACTTCGCTGAAAACACCGGCAGATCCCCTGCGATCAGCGGCGCGGCGCGCTCCGCGCGGCGGAACTCGAAGCGCACGTGCGATGCGTCAACCACCGTGGCCTGCTTGATTACCGAGAACTGCGAGTTGAACAACGGCGATGCGAGCGGGCTGGTTAACGTGTCGAAAGAGAATTTGACGTCCACGGCCGTGATCGGATCGCCGTTCGAAAAGAGCGCGCGCGGATCGATATGGAAGACGGCCGACAGGCCGTCGGCGGCGACCTCGACATCGTCGGCGATGAGCGCGTACTCGGACGCGAGTTCATCCCAGCTGCGCTGCATCAGCGTATCGAACATCAGGTGCTGGATATCCGGCGCCGGCGAGCCTCGCAGCAGAAACGGGTTCAGCGAGTCATAGCTTTGCGCTTCGTCGTAGTTCTGAAAATTGAGGGTGCCGGTAATGGGCGCATCGGCGGCGGCATAGTCGAAATGCGTGAAGCCGGGCGGGTATTTCGGCTCGTCATATTGCGCGAGCGACGGCTTCGCGAACGCGGGCGCCGTCAGCGCGCATAGCGCGCTGCACAGCAGCGCGGCAAGCAGAACAGGTGCGTGTCTGCGCACGCTCCGGGCGTCCCGGCACGTTTCGGAATTGGTCATTGACATGCGTGGGCCGCGCGCCGGCTTGTAGCCGGCGCGCGAGTTGTCCGAGTCGGGCGAGGGCAGCGGGTAGCCGCCCTCGCATTCCAGTGGCGATGTGCGCTACTCGTCGTCGGATGCGGTGGTCTTGAACGAAAACTCCACTTCGCCCACATAGGGCTCGGCGTTCTTTTCGCATTTGTACGAGCGTCCCGCCGCGATCACCGCTTCATTGAATACGGAGGTCGGCGGCGTCACACGCACGATCTTCACATCGCCGACGCTGCCGTCCGCGTTGATCGCAAGGTGCGCGATGACGTTGGCGGAAATGCCCTGTTCGAGCGCGCGCCGCGGAATTTGCGGCTGCACCGACCGGCAATGCCCGCGGCCGTCGACGACGCCATGCAACGCGGGCGGCGCAACCGGCGCCGCGCCTGCGGCCGCCGTGGCGGGTGAGGGCGACGCCGTCGCAGGTGCGGTGGCAAGCGCCGGTGCATCGGCGGTAGGGTTCGCCGCCGCTGCGATGTTCGCTTCCTTGGGCGCCGGCGCGGGCGTGGCGGGCGGCGGTTTGGGCGTCGGTATTGGTTTCGGCTGCACCTTCGGCACGGTCTTTTGCGGCACCGGCGCGGGCGGCGGCTCCAGCTTCTTGACCTCGGGCGGAGGCGGTGGCGGCGCCATCTGCACGCGCATTTCCTTCGGCGGCGGCGGGGGTTGCTGGAAGTGGACCTGCGATAGCCCGAGGACCAGCAGCGCCTCGACCACCAAAGCCGCACCTACCGCAGTCTTCATGGACATGCCGCCGTGCCGGACAGGCGCAGACGACGCCCAGAGCGCGCCCGACAACGGGCGTTGCGGGTCGTTCATATCGATGGCCGGCGAGTTCATGTCGTCGGATTCGTAGCGAGTGCAACCGAACTGATGCCTGCCGCGCGCACCAGGTCCATGACCTTGACGATGTTCTTGTAGCTCGTGCCTTCGTCGCCCGCGATCGCGACGTCGACTTTCTTTGCCGCGCGCACGAGTTCCTGCAGATGCGCGGTCAGTTCGTCCGGCGTGATCTCTTTAGCGTCCAGATAGAGCTGATCGCTTTTCGTGATGCCGATCGAAACCTTCACCGTCTGCTGCAACTGCTCGGCCGTGCTCGACTGCGGCAGATCCAGCTTGATGCCTGCACCCTGGATCATCTTCAGCGTAGCGAGCATGAAGAACACCAGCAGGAACATCATGATGTCGATCATCGGAATGATCTCGATGCGGGCTTTCTCTTCACCGCCGAGATAGTGGTTGCGATGGTTTCGCATGATCCTCTCCTTCTTCCGATATCAAGCAGCGAAACGCGAAACGAGCAGCGACTTGATGAGATCGAACTGATTGACCGTCATCCGGATGCGCTTGTTGAAGTAGTTCAGAAAGATCACGCAGATGATCGCGATCGTCAGGCCGCAAGCGGTGGCCGTCAGCGCGTGGCCGATGCCGCCCGTCACGCCGTTCGGGTTGGCGGTGCCGCTCGTGCCGAGCACGTTGAACGCTTCCACCATGCCGATGATGGTGCCGAGCAGCCCGAGCAGCGGCCCAAGCGTGACAGCGGTGTCGAGAACCCACAGATTGCGGTCGAGGCGCGGCAACTGGAACATGATCGTTTCCTCGATCTCGCGTTCTACGATCGCTTCGCTCTTGCCTCTCACCTTCATCGCCGTTCTCACGAGCTCGGCCTGGACGGTCTGGCTGTAGTGTTCGGCGACCTTCGCTGCATCGTCGAGATTGCTCGTGTTGACGAGCTTCAGATCGTGCTCGAGCGTTTTCCCTGCGCGCACGGCCCTCGAAAAGAACATGAAGCGTTCGATGATGATGGCGATGCCGACGACAAAGATAAAGGCGAGGAGGGGGATGAGACCCATCGACTGGATCGAGTAGGTAATGAGCGTGTTCAGCACTGCGGACTCCTGTTAGCACAAAACGGCCGTCGAATAACGGT
The DNA here is from genome assembly GCA_036502945.1 of Paraburkholderia sp. Lineage (GTDB taxonomy): Bacteria > Pseudomonadota > Gammaproteobacteria > Burkholderiales > Burkholderiaceae > Paraburkholderia. The sequence goes on from DASXXR010000453.1 coordinate 7,965, forward strand.
GGGTTTCTTGTTGTCGGCTTCCTCGTGGGTCACCGGTTGTAAAGCGCGGGCACTAATGCAAGTGGCGTACCAGCTTATAACCACACACCTGTCCGGACGCTGCCGCAAGCGTTCCGAATTAGACCG
>DASXXR010000454.1:0-12319 GCA_036502945.1 Paraburkholderia sp.
CGCCGCCGGTCTGCTCAACGCACTCGAAGCACTCGGCGCGCCGTTCGAACGCTATTCGATCGTCGAACTGTCCGGCGAACTGCGCGAACGGCAGCGGCAGACCATCGAGGCCGGCGCGCCCGCGCTCGCCGCACGCGTGCACTGGCTCGACGCGTTGCCGGAGCAGTTCGAAGGCATCGTGATCGGCAACGAGGTGCTCGACGCGATGCCGGTGCGGCTTTTTTCGCATGCAGACGGCGCATGGCGCGAGCGCGGCGTCGTGTTTAACAACGGCTCATTGGCTTTCGACGATCGCGCCGTTCGGTCCACCCATGACGCCGCGCTGCTCGCCGACATCGAACTCGCCGACGTCGAAACCGGCGCCGCATACGTCACCGAAACCCACGACGCGGCACTCGCGTTCACGCGCACCATCTGCACGATGCTGACGCGCGGCGCGGCGTTGTTCATCGACTATGGTTTTCCGCGCCATGAGTACTATCACGCGCAGCGCGCGCAGGGCACGCTGATGTGCCACTACCGGCACCGCGCGCACGACGATCCGTTTCTGTACCCCGGGCTGCAGGACATCACGGCGCACGTCGAATTCACCGGCATCGCGGAAGCCGGCGCCGACACCGGAGCGGATTTGCTCGGCTACACGTCGCAGGCGCGTTTTCTGATGAACGCAGGCATCACCGAGGCCCTCGCGGAAATCGATCCTGCGGACACCGCGCGCTTCTTGCCCGCGGCCAACGCGGTGCAGAAGCTGCTGTCCGAAGCGGAGATGGGCGAACTGTTCAAGGTGATCGCGTTTTCACGCGGCATCGACGGCACGCTCGATGCATTCGCGCGCGGCGATCGCTCACACACCCTATGAAGGCCGCGCGATGATCCGCTGGCTGCTCACCACGTTTATCGCTGTTGCCGTGCTGTCCGCGTGCTGGCCGTGGCTGCGCAAGATCGGCATCGGGCGGATGCCCGGCGACGTCACGTTGCGTCTGTTCGGCAAGGAGTATCCGTTCCCGTTCATGTCGACGCTGGTGCTGTCGATACTGCTGTCGCTGGTCGCGCGGCTACTTTAAGCGCGGCTGCGTCTCACGCCTGCTTTTCACCCAAAGCCTGCGCAACCGCTTTGATCCGCTCGCGGTGCACCGCGTCCTTGATCACCGCCGGATTGTCCGCGCAAGCGCGCGCAATCGCACCCGCATCGACCGCGCGCGCCGCCACCAGCGCCTCGCGCAAGCGCTCGGCCTGCGGATAATCACGCATCTCGAAGCCCAGCCTCCCGCGCGCGTCCGCTTCGCACGCCTGCAATGCCTCGGCGAAACGCGCAGGCTTGCGCAGCGCGTCGCAGCGTTCCAGCAACCGCACGAGACCGCCCGCCTTCGTCTCCATCACACGATGAATATTGCCGTGCTCGCGCGCCACCATCAGCGCGAGGTCACGGCATTCGTTCGGCACGCGCAGCCGGTCGCACAGCGGCTTTAACAGATCGACGCTGCGGCCTTCGTGACCAATGTGGCGGGGCAAGACGTCGTCGGGCGTCGTCGCCTTGCCGAGGTCGTGCGTGAGCGCCGCGAAACGCACGGTGAGCGTATAGCCGCGCGCGGCCGCGTAGTCGACGACCATCATCACATGCACGCCAGTATCGACTTCGGGATGATAGTCGGCACGTTGCGGCACGCCGTACAACGCATCGACTTCGGGCAGGATCCGCGCAAGCGCGCCGCACTCGCGCAGCAAATCGAACATGCGCGACGGCTTCTTTTCCATCAGCCCACGCGACACCTCTTGCCACACGCGCTCCGGCACGAGCGCATCGACCTCGCCCGCCGCGACCATCTTTTGCATCAGCGCCATGGTTTCGGGCGCGACCGTGAAACCGGTAAAGCGCGCCGCGAAGCGCGCAACGCGCAAGATGCGCACCGGGTCTTCGAGAAACGCGTCGCTGACATGGCGGAACACGCGCGCTTTCAGATCGGCTTCACCGTTGAACGGGTCGATTACCGGCCCGGTCAATTCGCCGTCCGGCCGCACTTCCCGCGCCATCGCGTTGATCGTCAGATCGCGGCGTGCGAGATCTTCTTCGAGCGTGACATCCGGCGCGAAGAAGAACTGGAAGCCGTGATATCCCGCCGCCGTCTTGCGCTCAGTGCGGGCAAGCGCGTATTCCTCGTGCGTGACCGGATGCAAAAATACCGGGAAGTCCTTGCCGACCGGTTTGAAACCTTGCGCGACCATCTGCTCCGGCGTCGCGCCGACCACCACGTAATCCCGATCCTGCACGGGCATGCCGAGCAGTGCGTCGCGGATCGCACCGCCTACTGCGTAGATATTCATGCGCAGGTTTCGTAGTAGGCAATCCGATGAGGTTCGCGCAGCGCATCGGCGATCCATGCCTGCACGGCAGGCAGTTCCGTCACGCGCCGCGCGTAGGCGGCCGCGCTTTCCGAAAGCGCCGGCTTCCATGTGTTGAAGCGCATCACGACCGGCGCATACATCGCATCGGCAATGCTGAACTCGCCGAACAGGAACGGACCGCCGTAAGCGTCGAGGCAATCGCGCCACAGCGCATCGATGCGCGCGATATCGGCAAGCGCGCCGGGCGTCGCGCCCTTGCCTGGAAACGACGCGCGGATATTCATCCACATGTTCGAGCGCAAGTCCGGGAAGCTCGCGTGCATCTCAGCGCTGATGCTGCGCGCGCGACCGCGCGCCGCCGCGTCGCGCGGCCACATCGGATGCTGGGGAAAGGACTCCGCGAGCGTCTCGACGATCGCAATCGATTCCCATATGTTAGTGCCGTCGTCGGTGATCAGACACGGCACCTTGCCCGAAGGCGAGTGCGCGAGAATCGACGCCTTCGTGTCCGGCTCCGCCAGACAGATCGAAATCTCTTCAAATGGAACGCCGAAGTGCTTCAACAGCACCCACGGCCGCATCGACCACGACGAATAGTTTTTGTTACCGATAACGAGTTTCATGCGTCGCCAAAGGGTGAAGTGAATCGGAAATTCAACGGCCCGCGCTCGCGCGGAACGTGTTGAAACGTGACCGCAGCGACCCGCCCGTCAGATACACCGGCGCGATCGTTTCGATGGTTGCGGGCTCGATGCCGAGTTCTAGCGCGAGCGGACCGCTCAGCACCGAGTCGACTTTCATCGAATCGAGATTGTCGCGCGAGATCACGGGTTCGCCGGGCGCCATTTCGAAGGTCATTGCCTGCAGGCGCGCGAGCACATCGGGCAAGCGGATGATTCGCGCCTGCCGGCCGATCACCGTGCCGCAATACTCGACGAGCTGCTCGAGCGTATAAACGGTCGGACCGCCAAGCTCATAAACACGGCCCGTCGATGCGTCGAGATCGAGCACGTTTGCGATCGCCTTCGCCACGTCGGCGACGAACACCGGCTGGAACTTCGCATCGGGCATCGCCAGCGGGATGATCGCGAACACGCGCTGCAGGAACGCGAACTTGTTGAGAAACGCGTCTTCCGGGCCGAACACCACGGAAGGCCGGAAGATGGTCGTGGCGAGCGTCGATGCGCGCGCGGCCTTTTCGCCGTCGCCTTTCGAGCGCAGATACATGCTCGGCCCGCGCGGGTCGGCACCGAGCGCGCTGAGATGAATCAGCCGATGGACGCCTTTGCCTTCGCACGCAACGACGATCTTTGTGGGCAGTTCGACGTGAATCTTCGCGAACTCCGGCCCGTAAGGATCGCCGCGCCGGCCATGCAGCGTGCCGACGAGATTGATGACCGCATCGGCATTTTCGACGAAGCTTGCGAGTTGCACGGGATCGAACACATCGGTTTCGAGCACGTCGATCGGCAGCAGCGTCAGATGGCGTGCGTTATGGCGACGGCGCGTTGCAACGCGCACCGTCTTGCCGAGCTCGACGAGCGCATTGATGAGATGACTGCCGATGAAACCGGAACCGCCGATCACCGCGATGGTTTGATGTCGCATTTTCGCCCCCTGTCTGGAAGCCGCGGCAATGGCTGAGCATGAACTGTCGCCGCGCGGTACACGCACGGCGACATGGCGCTTTTACGGCGCGATGTAACCCAGACGCGCCTTCAGCGATTGCGGACGGCCTTCGAACAACGCCGCATAGTAGACCGTATTGGACAGCACGTTCTTCACGTAGTCGCGCGTTTCCTGGAACGGAATGGTTTCCGCGAAAATCGCGCCTTCGACCGGATGCTGCAACGACTGCCGCCAGTTGCGCGGCCGGCCCGGACCTGCGTTGTAGCCAGCGGTGGCGAGCACCGCAGACCCATCGAATTCATTGTAGATCATCGACAGATAGTTAGTGCCGAGCAGAATGTTCGTGTTGATGTCGTTCATCTGGTCGCGCGAAATCGGGCCGAGGCCGATCTTCTTGGCGACCAGTTGCGCGGTGCCGGGCATCAATTGCATCAGGCCGCTCGCACCGACTTCGGATCGTGCGTTCAGGATAAAACGCGACTCCTGGCGAATCAAACCGTAAGCCCATTCGACGTCGAGCCCGTTCGACTGCGAATCGCGCTCGACGATATCGCGGAACGGCGACAGATACCGCAGCGAAAAGTCGTGCTCGGTTTTCGTGCGGTCGGCCGTATTCACCGTGCGGTCGTACAGTTCGATGCGGCGCGCGTATTCCGCTGCCGCGATCAATTGCCGGTCGCTCATCGAACGCAGCGGCCAGTTCCATTCGCGGTTGCCTTCCAGCCGTAGATTCAATTGGTAGAAGCGCTGCGCGAGCGCGAAGCCCGGTGTGTTCGACGCCTGCTGCACTTCGGCATCCGAGACCGGTGTTTTCGGCGGGACCGTGATCTTCTGGCCCAGTTCTTCGCTCGCCAGTTGGCCGTAGAAATTGAAGCCCGGCGCAATCTGCTCGAACTCCTGATTCGCCTGTGCGGTATCGCCGGCCTGCTTCAACGCGCGGCCATGCCAATAGACCCACGCAGGCTGGCTGCGCAACGCCGCGGGCATCTGCTCGGTTGACCAGCGCACCATCGTCCAGTCGCCGGCCAGCAGCGCGACGCGCGTGCGCCATTCGTAAGCCGGATTCGACAACGGCGCGTTCGCCGACAGCCGGTACCAGTCGACCGCGCCCGGCATCTGCTTCGCCGCGGCCTGATACGCGATCGTGCCCCAGCCAATCGCGCGCTCGGGCGTGGTCAGCGACGGCGCGACGGAAGCGAACGTCGCCGCCGCCATTGCCGGGTCGTTGCGGGCCATCCGCGTGATCGCGAGCAGCGCGAGCTGATGCGCCTGCGGATCGGGGCCGACGCCACGCGCAAGCAGCAGAGGCGGCGTGCTGGTGGCCTGGTTAAACAGATCGGGATCGGGACGCTGGTTGCCGAGCGCATCGAGCAGCTTGCTGCCCGTGTTCGTCTGGTTCTGTTCATACGCGACGCGGATCTGCTGCCAGACGTCGTCGTTCGTGAACTGCTGGTTGATTGCGAGCGACGTGATCAGGTCGACGCAGCCGTCGCCGTAGTTGCGCGGATCGACCAGCAGCGCGCGCGCCGCATCCGCGACATTCTCGCCGTGCGCCGCGCGCGATTCCAGCGCATAGCACTTCACCTGCGTGTCGTCGTTCAGCACGAAGCGCGCGTATTGGTCGTCGAAATTGCGCCAGTCGTGGCGCGCGCCGAGCACCACCAGATAGTCGTTGCGCAGGCGGTCCGCAATGGCCTGGCCGTCGTACTTCTGCAGGAACGCTAGCACCGGCGCATCGGGCGCATCGATACGCGGATGACCCGACGAATCGAACAATTGCGGCTTGAGCTGGAAGTACTCGAGGTAGGACGGCGCCGGGTAACCGGGAATCATCGCGGCCAATTGCGCCGCACGGCCTGGATCATTGTTGCGTGCGGCTTCGCGCAGTTGAACGAAAATCTGATCGTCGTTGGTGAGTTGGGAAAGCGGCACGGGCCTGACTGCGGAAGCCGTGCTGCATGCAACGAGCGCCGCTGCGGCGAGCGCCAGACCGGCCGCGCGATATACTCGGAAGAGACGTATGGACATCGTTGTTTATGGAGCGCGAATTGAACGAAAGCATAGCATGCAACCCCGCTGCCAAATCGAAAAACGAACTGCGGCGAACGCTGCTGGAAGCGCGTCTGCATGCGGGCCGCGACCCGATCGCGAATGATGCGCTGAGCCGCCGTGTGATCGACACATTACAGCTGCACGCGCCCCGTTGTGTTGCGTTTTACTGGCCGCTGCGCGGAGAGTTCGACGCGCGCGGCGCGATCGCCATCTGGCTTGCGCTCAATGAGCAACACGAGGCGTGTTTGCCCGTCGTCACGGGCCGCGGCGCCCCGCTGGAATTTCACACATGGACGCCGGATATGCCGATGCAGGCCGGCGAGCATCGCATCCCTGTGCCGGCGTCGGGCCGGGCCGTCACACCCGATCTGATTTTCGTGCCGTGCGTCGGGTTCGATGAAGACGGTTATCGCCTCGGCTACGGCGGCGGTTATTACGATCGGACGCTGGCCGCCTGGCGCAGCGCGCAAACCCAACCGGCGACGGTCGGCATCGCGTATGAAGCCTGCCGCACCGGCGCGCTGCAACGCGAAGCACACGATATCCCGCTCGATATGATCATCACCGACGCCGGCTGCTATCCGCACCCTGTGCGCTGAGCCGCTGTCCTCACGCCGCGGTGTCTTTGAACCGCGCTCTTACAACGATGCCGCCGCGCGCGCCGCGGTGTCGTAAAGGCCGGACGCGTTGCGCATCAACTGCGCGGCTTCGCCGATCTGCTCGTTTGTCAGGCCGCTTTCCTTCAACACCGCGATCAGACAGCTATCGCGCACCTCCCGATATTTGATGCACAGGTCGCGCCCGGTCTGGGTCGCGGAAAAGAACACTTCCTTGCCAGTCTTTTCGCTTTTTACATACCCTCTAGCTACGAGCTTTTTCAACGCGTAAGTCGCGACGTGCGTGTCTTCGATGTTCAGCACGAAGCAGATGTCTGCAAGCTTCTTGCGGCGCTCGCGGTGGCTGACGTGGTGGAGTAGCGATACTTCGATGGCGGTCATGTCTTTTTCGCCCGCGGCCGACATGCACCGTACCATCCAGCGATTGAATGCGTTGCTCGCCATCATGAGCCCGTATTCCAGTTCAGAAAGTTCCGCACTTTCGTCAGAAACGAGATGTTCCGATGAGACGATTTTGGTTGGATGACGCGCCATGAAGAGATTCTCGGAATGCAGGTCAGAAGGTGTCGAAAGTGTACGACGCGCGTCCGTTCCTGAAAGCCTGGCACAAACGCTCATTGGCAATTTGTTGAGAATTTCACAAGAATGTATGCTATTTGATTAGGTGCATACGTTGCTCGCTTTTAGACCTGCGCCCCGATCGACGCGACTCATGAGCCAACCCAAAAGCCCATTGCCAAGCCATCCGCGAATCTTCCCGCTTGGGGACTCGGCCCTCGTCTGCGAAGCGCCGCCGCCCGCGACGCTCGATTGTCAGCGGCGCGTATGGGCCGCCGCGGAAGCAGCGCGCGACTGGCCGCATGTGCTCGAGGTCGTGCCGGGCATGAACAATCTGACGCTCGTGTTCGATCCGCTCGAAGCGGACCGTGACGCGCTCATGCAGCAATTGCAGTCCGCGTGGGACGCCGCCGGCAACGCGTCCGCGGCCGGTCGTGAGATCGAGATTCCGGTCCAGTACGGCGGCGAATTCGGACCTGATCTGAACGCGGTCGCCGAACACACGGGGCTCTCCAGGCAGGACGTCATCGGGCGTCATTCGGCGGGCGAGTACGTCGTGTTTTTCCTCGGTTTTCAACCGGGCTTCGCGTATATGGGCGGCCTCGACAAAACACTGCACACGCCGCGCCGCGCGGCGCCGCGGCTCGAAGTGCCGGCCGGTTCGGTCGGCATCGGCGGCGCGCAGACGGGTATCTATCCGTCAGCGTCGCCAGGCGGCTGGCAGTTGATCGGCCGCACCGCACTGCCGCTGTTCGATCCGTCGCGCACGCCGCCGACGCTGCTGCAGCCCGGCGACCGCGTGCGCTTCACGATCGCGGAGACGCACGCATGATCGACGTCATCCGCGCTGGTCTGCTCACTTCGGTCCAGGATCTCGGACGCCACGGCTACCGGCATCTCGGTGTCGCGATGGGCGGCGCACTGGACCGGCTTTCGCTGGAAGTCGGCAACCGGCTGGTCGGCAACCGGCCGGATGCGGCCGGCCTTGAAATCACGTTCGGCCCGACCGTGCTGCGCTTTCTGCGCGCGACGCGCATCGCGATCACCGGCACCGAATTCGGCGCGACGCTCGACGGCGTGCCGGTTTACTCATGGTGGAGTCTGCCCGTGCGGGCGGGCCAGCAGCTCACGCTGAACGCAGCGAAGCGCGGCATGCGCGGTTACGTGTGCATCGCGGGCGGCGTCGATGTACTGCCGATGCTCGGTTCGCGCAGCACCGATCTGGGCGCGGGCTTCGGCGGACTGGGCGGCCGCGCGCTGCGTGACGGCGACCGGCTGCCGGTCGGCGTGCCGCCGTCGCGTGCGCGCAGCGGGTTCAGCCCTGACGCGCCTGAATTCGGCGTAAAGGCGCCGGCGTGGTGCAAGTTCGTGCTGGTCGACGAACCGGTGCGGCGCGGCCGGCACGTGTCGAGCGTCGTGTGGGCGCCGCCGGTTCGCGTGCTGCGCGGCCCGGAATACGACACCTTCACCGAAGCAGCCCAGCAGGCGTTGTGGTCCGAGGAGTGGCTCATTACGCCGAATAGCAACCGAATGGGTTACCGCCTTGCCGGCACGGCGCTCGAGCGCAAACAGAACGACGATCTGCTGTCCCACGCCGTGATGCCGGGCACGATCCAGGTGCCGCCCAACGGGCAGCCGATCATCCTGATGAGCGATGCGCAAACGACGGGCGGCTATCCGAAGATCGGATCGGTGATCCGCGCCGACATGTGGAAGCTCGCGCAAATCCGCCTGAACGGAGCGGTCCGTTTCGTTCCGACGACGCTGCATGAAGCGCGCGCGGCGCTGCTCGAAGAACGCAAGTACCTGCGGCAAATCGACGCCGCGATCCGCATGCATGAAGAACGCTGCGCGCGCGAGACGCCGCTCGCGGCGGTGTAACACGGTAGAGGAACATCATGGAAATCGATCTGAATGCCGATCTCGGCGAAGGCTGCGGCTCGGACGAGGCGCTGCTCGATCTTGTCAGTTCGGCGAACATCGCTTGCGGATGGCACGCGGGCGGCGCGAACGCGATGCGCGAATGCGCGCGCTGGGCCGTGCTGAAGGGCGTGGCGATCGGCGCGCATCCGAGCTTCAACGACCCGGAAAACTTTGGCCGCAAGGAGATGGATGTGCCGCCCGGCGATATCTATGCGGGTGTGCTGTATCAACTGGGTGCGCTGTCGGCGATTGCGCAGGTTGAGGGCGGCCGCATCGCGCACGTGAAGCCGCATGGCGCGCTGTATAACCAGGCGGCGCGCGACCCCGGCATCGCGAAGGCGATTGCGTCGGCGGTGCATGATTTCGATCCGTCGGTTGCGGTTTTTGCGCTTGCGAATAGCGGGCTTGTTGAAGCAGCGCGCAACGCTGGGTTGACGGCTATTGAAGAAGTGTTTGCTGACCGCGGCTATCGTGCGGATGGGTCGCTCGTGCCGCGTAAGGAGCCTGGCGCGCTGCTTGATGATGAAGACGCCGTGCTTGCTCGCACGCTGATGATGGTGCGCGAGCGGCGCGTGCAGGCTGTTGACGGGCAGTGGGTGCCGCTTAATGCGCAGACCATCTGTTTGCATGGCGATGGGCCGCATGCGCTTGCGTTTGCGCGGCGCATTCGAGCCGCGCTGCGGAGTGCGGGGATAGAGGTGCATGCGGCGGGTGGGGCGGGGGGGTGAGGGAGGCCGCTAGCCGGGGGGATAAATGATGAACCTATCAATCAATTGACGGAAGTGATGGCTCTTCAACTACAGGCGCTGACTCGATCGGTTGATGCTGGGAAAGCTCGATTGGATGCTTGGGCTGAATGAAGAACACCGTCCGGATGGCGAATCGACGTCGCCGCGATTTCGGATGTAATCAAGGAAAAGAGTGGGGCGCGGTATCGTCATCCGCGCTGATCGGATAAGGAGCAATCCTGTGGACTATTATCAAGGGGTCGTGACAGACTACCTGCGCGCCGATCGGGCGATGTTCGTGAACACCGAATGCTGCATCCAGCTCAACGCGGCAGCGAACCCGGATACGTCTGGTCCGCATTGGTATTGTGATGCTGTCGCAATCAACATGCGCGACCACCACGTTTTCCTATGCGAGATTACTTACTCCAAGACTCTTGACGCGCTGGTTACACGCCTTGTCGCTTGGAGTGCGCATTGGGGTGCACTTCGCAATGCTCTCGTCAGAGATCTTCACGTTCCGTCTGAGTGGTGCGTACGACCTTGGGTATTCATTCCAGCGGAAAGGCAGGCGCTGTTGGAACGGAAGCTCGCTCGATTGAAAAACGACCCGGCCAGCATGCCGAAGCCGAGGGTCACGCCGCTTGAAAAGGTCGCTCCATGGCAATACAGATCGTGGGACAGGCAACCCGATCAGGCGGACGAATTGGATTCACCTGCCTGCGCAAACCAATCGGAAAAGCGGGCCGAACTCGGCGACAAGGAAAAGACATGATCGACCTTGCGGCTGCTCTTCACTAAGGCCACGTCACATTCTGGTCGCCGGACATTCGCGAGCCGTCTGATTGCCAACGGGCATTCGATTGAACCGCGCAGTTTTTACTCAGTAATGCCATTAGGCAGATGACTACGAGGGTTAGGTGGAGACCAACCATGTTTCCAAGTCCGAATTCAAGGCGAAAGCTCTTGAGTTTTTTCGGCAAATTGAGGCAACCGGCGAAAGCGTAGTGGTGACGGATCACGGCAAGCCAGCATTGGAAGTCAGGCCATATTGGAGCGCTGACCGTAACCCGTTGGACATACTTCGCGGCTCCGTGGTCTGCTATGACGACCCTACTGCCCCAGTCGATGTTGAGTGGGAATCGGCTCAGTGATCGTCCTGGACACTCATACGCTTGTGTGATGGGTCAACGGCGACGACACGTTGAGCAAGAAGGCGAAAGCGGCGATCACGCGCGAGTTCGACGGTGGCCAGATCGTCGTTCCTGCCATAAGCACTTGGGAAATCGCGATGCTGGTTGAGCGCGAAAAGCGGGTCTTGTCCATGGACGTTGGCTCGCGACCGTCGCTGAATTGATGCTGTACAGTTTATGCTGGTGGACACTGAGATCGACATACCTAACCGAGGACCAAAATGCGCCTTCTGCTTGCCCTGATACTTCCGTGGTTTCAGTTCTTTACGATCGGCCGCCCTTTTGCCGGAGTTATCTGCTTGCTGCTTCAGATCACGATCATCGGCTGGATCCCCGCCGCGATCTGGTCGGTCTATGCATTGAGCCAGTACAACACAGACAAGAAGATCGAGCGCGCACTGTCGAGCCGCGTCTGACAGACGGATACGACGAAAAATCCATATCCCGTTACCAACACTTCACAAGGAAAGATACGTTCATGAAGAAGGTGTTTTGTATGTCGGTTGCAATGGTGATGAGTCTTGGCGCTGGCGAGGCGTTAGCGGCAGGTTGCCTTAAAGGAGCCGCTGTCGGGGCGGTGGCGGGGCACGTAGCGGGACATCATGCGGTTGCTGGGGCAATCGTCGGTTGCGCGGTCGGGCACCACATGGCCAAAGAGCAGGCAAGGAAATCCACAGAAGTGCATGCTGCGGCGCAGACGCATTAGAGACAAATGCCTTCCGTATGAACCGATGTCCGCCTGACTCGCCCGCTTCGCGCGGGCTTTTTTTCGCCCACGCAAGATAGTCGACCCGCCACGTTGCTGGCAATACGAAAATTCCTATTCTGCGCAAAGCGTTGTAGTGGACGCGACTTTGACAACGCTTGACAGTTCGCGCTGACATCCTCCGATATCTTTGCTTCGTTTTACTCATCCGTATAACGAAGCAAAAAAATGAACCAGAAGACGTACCGGCTGGTGTACAGCCGACTAAGAGGAATGCTGATCGCAGTCGCGGAAACCGCCAGCGCGACAGGAAAAAGCAACGTAGAAACCAAGGCAACCGCTCATGCATCGGCTGACGCGCGATGCGTATCGCTGTTCGCGTTCCGACATGTCGCGTTCGCCGCGCTGATGATGATAGGCGGGGGGATGCCTGCGTCTGCCGATGCGCAGATCGTTGCTGCGCCGGGTTCGGGCGCGCGGGTGATTCCGACGCAGAACGGGCTGCCGCAGGTCAATATCGCGGCGCCATCGGGTGCGGGTGTTTCCGTCAATACGTATTCGCAGTTCGAT
>DASXXR010000455.1:0-3242 GCA_036502945.1 Paraburkholderia sp.
GACGAAGCCTTCGCCGCTCTTGCCGTTGGCCATCCGCACGACTTCGGAGGTGGCGGCCGCCACCGCATCGGCATCGTCGCCGACGATGTCGCCGATCAGCACCATCTTCGGAAACGCATTGCGCTTCGATTTGGTCGCGTACCCGACCGCGCGCAGATAACGTTCGTCGAGGTGTTCGAGCCCGGCGAGAATCGCGCCGCCCTGCTTCGACGTTTCGAACAAATAGTCTTTGATTTCGACGATGCTCGGAATCGCTTCGCGCGCCTGGCCGAAGAATTCGAGGCAGACGGTGCGCGTATGCGCTGGCATCTTGTGCAGCACCCAGCGCGCGGACGTGATGAGGCCGTCGCAACCTTCTTTCTGGATGCCGGGCAGGCCGGCCAGGAATTTGTCGGTGACGTCCTTGCCGAGACCTTCCTTGCGAAAGCGCTTGCCCTCGATTTCGAGCGATTCGGTGCGCAACAGCTTTTCGCCGGGCGCATATTCGCCGTCGAACCACTTCAACTCGAAACGCGCGACCGGAATATCGTGAATCTTGCCGAGATTGTGGTCGAGCCGCGTGACTTCGAGCCAGTTGCCTTCCGGGTCGACCATCCGCCACCAGGCGAGGTTGTCGAGCGCGGTGCCCCACAGCACGGCCTTCTTGCCACCCGCGTTCATCGCGACGTTACCGCCGATGCAGGATGCGTCGAGCGACGTCGGATCGACCGCGAACACGTAGCCCGCCTGCTCGGCCGCTTCGGTCACGCGGCGCGTGACGACGCCCGCGCCTGAGAAGATCGTCGGCACCTGGCGCGCGACGCCCGGCAGGTCGGTTAGCTCAACCGCGCCCAGTTGCTCCAGCTTTTCGGTGTTGATGACCGCGGAAAACGGCGTCAGCGGGACCGCGCCGCCGGTATAGCCGGTGCCGCCCCCGCGCGGAATCACGGTCAACCCGAGTTCAAAGCAGGCCTTCACGAGGCCCGCCATTTCGTCTTCCGTATCAGGCGTCAGCACGACAAACGGATATTCGACGCGCCAGTCGGTCGCATCGGTCACGTGCGAGACGCGCGCGAGGCCATCGAAGCGGATGTTGTCCTTCTGCGTGCAACGGCCGAGCACGCGGGTCGCGCGGCGGCGCAATTCGGCGCTGGCGTCGAATTCGTTTGCAAACGCTTCGACCGCGCGGCGCGCCGCGGCGACCAGCGTTTCGACCCGCGCCGCGCGGTCCACGCCGGCTTCGTCGCGATGCGCGGTGAGATCGGCGCGACGGCGCTTTTCGATTTCGGCGAGCCGGTGATGCAGCGCTTCGATCAACAACGCGCGGCGCTTCGGGTTATCGAGCAGATCGTCCTGCAGGTATGGATTGCGGCGCACGACCCAGATATCGCCGAGCACTTCGTACAGCATCCGCGCCGAGCGGCCGGTACGGCGCTCGTTGCGCAATTCGTCGAGCGCGGCCCACGCTGCATCGCCCAACAGGCGAATCACGATTTCGCGATCGGAGAACGACGTGTAGTTATAGGGAATTTCACGCAGACGTGCTTCGGGATCGGTGGCCGCTGCGTTGGCCGCGCCGTGCGGATCGAATACTTGAGGTGCGTTCATGGTTGGACGACTCGGTGGGTCAGCGACGCGCGCTCGCCGCTATCTTGCGACGGTGCCGGCTGACGATGCGCGTGGGGCGCAATGCTGGAATTCTTCTCTTGGGGCGAAGCCCAACCGACGGAAACACGCACGCCGGCCGCTTCGCGGCACTCAGGCGGGACTACACGATCGTGCATGCCGCACGTGCCGCTGCGCCGCGGGACGGGACTCGCGCGGGACAGGCATCAAATGGGCGATCCGAGGCTGCCAGTGCATCTTCCGATCCTTGTTCCAAAACGCGATTCTACCGCATGATACGTACGCGCGTGGCCGCTTCGACGCCGCCGCGGCGGGCATTTCAACGCCCTTGCAGGCACGATGGCGACGCCATGCAGCCCGCCGGCGAGCCCCGAAGGACGGACGCGGTTTGCCGACCGGCCGGTCGGCCTCGCTGCCGCCGATTGTCCGCACATCGGCCCGCGCATCGGCCACACACATCGACCCGGGCATCGACCCACTCCCCGCCCCGATGCCCGGGCACCGAAAAGCGCCGGCCTGAGCGCGAACGGTTGGCGCTATCATTGACCTTTTCCCGTCCCGCAAAGCGCATCGCGCGTGAACCGCATGGCTGCCCACGACTACCTCAAAAAAATCCTCACCGCACGCGTCTACGACGTCGCACGCGAGACCGAACTCGAACCTGCCCGCATCCTGTCGGCGCGGCTGCGCAACGCGGTTTACCTGAAGCGCGAGGACAACCAGCCGGTTTTCTCGTTCAAGGTGCGCGGCGCGTACAACAAGATGGCGAACATTCCGGCGGACGCGCTGTCGCGCGGCGTGATTACCGCATCGGCGGGCAATCATGCGCAGGGGGTGGCCTTGTCGGCGGCCCGCCTCGGCGTGAAGGCGATCATCGTCGTGCCGGTCACGACGCCGCAGGTAAAGGTCGACGCGGTGCGCGCACACGGCGGCCCGACGGTCGAAGTGGTCCAGGCAGGCGAATCGTATAGCGACGCCTACGCGCACGCCACCAAGCTGCAGGAAGAACACGGCATGACGTTCGTCCATCCGTTCGACGACCCTTACGTGATCGCCGGCCAGGGCACCGTCGCGATGGAAGTGCTCAGCCAGCATCAAGGCCCGATTCACGCGATCTTCGTGCCGATCGGCGGCGGCGGGCTGGCGGCGGGCGTGGCGGCTTACGTGAAAGCGGTGCGTCCCGAGATCAAGGTGATCGGCGTGCAAACCGACGATTCCTGCGCGATGGCGCAGTCGATCAAAGCGGGCAAACGCGTCACGCTGAACGAAGTCGGCCTGTTTTCCGACGGCACCGCGGTGAAACTGGTCGGCGAAGAGACGTTCCGTTTGTGCCAGGAATATCTGGACGAAGTGCTGACCGTGGATACGGACGCGCTGTGCGCCGCGATCAAGGACGTCTTCCAGGACACGCGCAGCGTGCTCGAACCAGCCGGCTCGCTGGCGGTGGCGGGCGCGAAGCAGTACGCGGAACGCGAAGGCATCGAGAACCAGACGCTGGTCGCGGTTACATCGGGCGCGAACATGAACTTCGACCGGATGCGCTTCGTCGCGGAACGCGCGGAAGTGGGCGAATCGCGCGAAGCCGTGTTCGCGGTGACCATTCCCGAGGAACGCGGCAGCTTCAAACGCTTCTGCGA
>DASXXR010000456.1:0-10018 GCA_036502945.1 Paraburkholderia sp.
CCCCGAGCCAAGATTGATCCACTAATGGCGCTCAGCGCGCTTGAGCATCGAGCGCGCGATGTGATCGACGACTGGCATAAAAGCGGGCACGCGTAGGGGAGCGTGACCAGCACGGAGCAAGTCGAACAGGGTCTCGTCGACGATCAGTGCGCGCTCGGTTTCGTCGTGGCGTCGGGGATGGTCGAGCCATACGGCACCAGGATCCGGTCGAAACCCGCGGTTTCGCGCGCCTGTGCGAAGGTTCGCACATAGGCAGTATCGACGGCCGGACCTGCTGGATGATGGGTCTCCGGTACCTTGTGCTGCTAGCAATGCCGATATCGCGCGGCTGACTGCCCACACGGCGTTCGACGACCCGACGTCGGCGGCCGACGCCCGTCCGCGGCGAAGCATCGGACTGCGCTCGTTGCTGTTCTTCTGACGCGTTTCAGATCTCACACCCGTCACGCTCCTCACACTCTGTTACGCAAGAACGAAACAAACGCCTCCTATACTCTCGGCGGTGCGGGCAACACCACCATCGGCCCGCGGTCATTCTTTCGTCCATGAGGGGAGCGGCGCGATGCAAACAACGGTGATATCGAGCTGGGGTGCCTTCGTCGACCTCTGTGCCGTGCTCGACGGCTGGGCTTTCCGCGGGCAGCAGGACGCACGGTGGCATTTGCAAAGCTCGTTGTCGCGCTACTTGCTCGCTTATGTTGCGGACAGGGAGGAGTGGCCTTCGCGAGAAGCGCGCGCGATTCGCGTTTTCAGGCGCAAAGCCCACAATTACCTTTCGAATCCCGACCTGCTCAATGACGATCTGCGTTGCCTGTGCCTGATGCAGCATCACGGTGCGCCCACCCGCCTGCTTGACTTCACGAAATCGCCTTTCGTCGCAGCCTTCTTTGCGCTGGAGCGAACCACCACGGACGCGGCGATTTTCGCGCTCAACACGCCGGCGCTGTGGAGAAACACGGCGCGGCCGAAAGCCGCTCCGTCGCTGACGCGCGACGAGATCGACCCGAGAATCAAAGGTAATCTGGAGAAGTTCTTTCTCGGCAACGACAACGAAGTGATCTGGTTCGGCGAGCCTTCCGAAATGGACGGCAGGCTGATCGCCCAATCCGGCACGTTCGTTGTGCCTGGCGTGATCGACCGGCCGTTGCACGTCATTCTCGACGACTACGAAAGCGAAGCCGAACTGCTGCGCAAGATCATCCTGCCGCCGGGTCTGCGCAGCGATGCGATGCGCTGGCTGTACCGGATGAACATTACGAATGCGTCGCTGTTTCCGGATCTCGACGGCCTTGGGAAATCGATCGCGGTCGAACTGGAAATGGTATGGCCTAGCTTGACGTTCGGTTCCTGATGGATCGAGGTCCGGCGCCGCAGCCGTTGTTCATCCGCCATTCAGTTCGCAGGCAAGCTTGCTAGAAGCTGAGCGTCTCATGTGCCTTGACGATGTCGCTCGCTACGGTTTCGATCTGTTCACGTTTGAGCATCGCCTGCGAGCGCAGCAATTGATACGCCTCTTCCTCGGATACGCCGCGCGTGTCCATCACGATCTTCTTCGCCTGCTCGATCACGCGCAGGTTCGCCTGTTTCTGCTCGAGCCGCTCGATGTAACGCTCGCGCGTCCGCGATGCCTTGCATTGCGTCAGCGCGACGGCAATTGCCGTCAGCAAGCCGAAAGAACGCACCGGAGACGGGATCGTCGCGAACGCATTCAGGCGCAGCACGGCTTCGATCGTGATCGGGTTCTCATAGGTCACGACCGGAATCACGGGCGGCGACGTGCTGGTTCCGAGCCACGGAAATGCCGTCGCAAGCGTCTCGGGCCGCATCGCCATCACGACGAGGCCCGTGCCTGACGGCAGGCTGTCGAGCCGCGGCCAGAAGACTTCGACATCGCAGCCGATACGCTGCAGTTGCGCGAGCAACTCTTCGCCATCCTGATCTTGCGGATGAATCACGGCGACCTTCAGCGAGCGCAGATCGCGGAGAATCGCGGGGGTCTCGGTGGCGCGCTTCATCGGATGCCTCCGGAACGCGCGAGTTCGGGCGGCGCGTCGGCGGTCCAGTCCGGCGTGGTGTGCGAGACGACGTAGGGGTCGGCTTTCACGCGGGCCGGCGCCCGGCCGATCACGTCGAAGTGGCCGCGTGCGTTGACGCGGCCGATCAACGGATGCAGGTAGGTGTGATTGTTGTGTTCGTCGATGCGCACGCGGCCTTGTGGCGCATCGTATTCGAGCCCCGGCAGCACGCGCAGCAGCAACGTAGGGTCGTCGGAGCTGACGCGGCGAATTGCGTCCGCGAGCAAATGCATCTGGAAATAGGCGGCCTCCCAGCACATGTTGGTGGGCTGCTCCGCACCGAAGCGGGCTTGATAGCGTTTCACCGCACCGAGATTCGCGGGTGTCTCGACGCTCTGAAAATAAGTCGCTGACGTAATATGGCCTTCGGCCAGATCGCTACCCATTACAACAATGTCGGCTTCGCTTGTCATATGGCTTGCGATTGGCATCCGGTAGGGATCGAGACCGACGTGAGCGAACGCGCGATAAAGATGAGGAATGCCTTCGCCAACCACGGTTGAAAAGACGAAGTCGGGCGCGAGCCGCTTGATGCGCTGTGCCGCATCCAGATAGCTTTGCCACGGCGCGTCGAGCGCGAGATACGTCTCGTCCGCTTTCTCGCCGCCGCGCTCGAGAATCAGGTCGCTCATTACGCGGTTCGATTCATACGGGCACACGTAGTCGGAGCCGATCATGCTGACGCGCGAGCCGAACTGCGTCAGCATGAAGCCGGCCAGCGGCAGCGTATTCTGGTTCGGCGCCGCGCCGGTATAGATCACGTTGCGGCTGTACTCGAAGCCTTCATAAGGCGTTGCATAGAAAAGCAGCGCGTTGTGCCGTTCGACAATCGGGATGACCGCCTTGCGCGTGCTCGACATATAACAGCCGACGATAATCCGCACGCGATGCTCGAGGATCAACTGCTCGGCAAGGTCGGCGTAACGACGCGGCACGCATTGCGGATCGAGACAGACGAGCTCGATCTCGCGTCCCGATACGCCGCCCGCGCGATTGATCTCTTCGACCGCGAGGACGGTAGCCTGCAACTGCGTAATCTCGACTGCCGACGTCACGCCCGAGCGTGAGTACAGCACGCCGATCTTGATAGGAGCCGACGCTTGGTCGGAGTCGTTGCGTGTCATGAGTCTCTTTAAAGATGCATGGCGGGTGCGTAGATGCGTTACTTGTGCGCGCCGCGCACGCGTGGTGCACGGCCGCACTGTCTATGTGCGGCTCTCGCCGGCGCGGAGCTGAAGTGCAGCGCTTGATGATGCCTTCTGGGTTAGCCGCGGCGCAAGTGATCAATATGCAGGACCCGCCTCAGTAAGGCTTTTGGTTTGCAGAGCATGCGCGTTGCTTGGCGTTGGCATAGCGATTGCTTTTTAGCTTGCGTCGACCCGTCGTGCACAGCGGGATCAACAGATCTATTCCGTCGCTAGAGACAAAGGCGTCTTGAGCGGCACCGGCCAAAAAAGCCCGAAACCAGTTCGTCTGGTTTCGGGCTTTTTGCGTTTGCGATTTCTAATCCATGTCGGAGTGAAGCAAATGAAAAGACGTACCTTCCTGTCGGCAGTCGGTTCGGGGTTGGTGACTGCTGCCGGCACTGCGCTGCCCAAGGCCGCACTCGCTGCGGGAAGCGGCGAGCCGATCAAGCTCGGCCTGCTGTTCTCGCAGTCGGGGACGATGGCCAACGGCGAGTCGCTGCTGAAGGACACCGCGCTAATGACGATCGACCAGATCAACGCCAGGGGCGGCGTAATGGGACGGCAGCTGCAGGGCGTCGTCGTCGATCCGGCGTCGGACTGGCCGATGTATGCGCAACTGTCCAAACAACTGATTCAGCGTGACAAATGCGCCGCGCTGTTCGGCTGCTGGACGTCGGTATCGCGCAAGTCGGTATTGCCGGTGGTCGAAGCGCAGGACAGCCTGCTGTTCTATCCGCTTCACTTCGAAGGTGAAGAGCAATCGAAGAACGTGGTCTATCTGAATTCTCCGCCTAGCAGTTCGGTGCTTCCCGCAGTCGACTATTTGATGAGCGAACAAGGCGGCGGAGCCAAGCGCTTTTACATGATCGGCAGCGACTATGTCTGGCCGCGCACGATCAACAAGATGCTGAAGGGCTATCTGAAGACGAAGGGTGTTCAGGAAACGGCGTGGCGCGAGCATTACGTGCCGTTCGGGCAATCGAACTTCCAGACCATCGTGCGCGAGATCAAGGACTTCGCCGCGCAACCGGGCGGGCAGGCGATCGTCGTGATGACGGTGGTCGGCGATTCGATTCCGGCGATGTTCAAGGAAGCTGTCAACCAGGGCATTCGTGCGACCGACATTCCGATTCTCGGGCTCGACGTGGTGGATAGCGACCTTGAGGGCCTTGATACGAAGCCGCTGGTCGGCCACCTGAGCTGCTGGTGCTATTTCCAGAATGTCGACACGCCGCAGAACCGCCAGTTCAAGAGCGACTGGAAGAACTACGTCGCCGCGCACAACCTGAAGCACCGGCCCGACATGGTGATCGACCCGATGGTGTCGACCTACCTCGGCATCAACCTGTGGGCGATGGCGGCGACCAACGCGCATTCGACCAGCCCGGATGCGGTGCGCAAGGCGCTGGCCGGCGAGTCGATGATCGATCCGGCCGGGTACACGGTGAAGATGGATGCGTCGACGCAGTACCTGTGGCGCGGCGACATGATCGGCTCGATCAACGCGAATCAGGGCTTCGACATTTTGTGGAAGTCGAAGGACATCGTGAAGCCCGTTCCGTTCAGCCCGTTCATCGGCAAGGCGTGACCTGGCGGCAACGCGGTCGCGGCCGGTGCGAGGGTGCGCCGGCCGCGAGAGCAGCATCGATTGGAACTCCTTGTGATCAAAATCAGGCAACTCTTCGTCGCGCTTGCTTGGCTCGCACTCGTGCTGGTGGGTGTATCCGCACGTGTGGCGTGTGCAGCGGATACGGCGCACGCGCCGCGCGCAAGCGTACTGGCATCGTTATGCGCAGCGGACGGCGACAAGGCCGCTGCGCTCACGCAGCTGGTCGGCCTTGGCGTGTCACCGGATACGCAGGAACGCGCGTGGGCCCGCCAGATCGTCGACGCGATGCGCAACGGTGCGCTGGCCTGCAGTGCGGACGCCCACGCGACGATTCAGGGAAGCCCGGTGCTTGATGCGGCGAGCCTTCAGCCGGTAACCGACGCAAGCGCCACAAGCAGCGCCACGACCGCCGATACCCCATACGTGCCCGGCATCATGATGATGCGCAAACTGGCGGTCGCGTCCGCGGAGATGGATCTGTTCGCGGCGCAGCAGGATACCCGCGCAACCGCTGCGCGGCAGATCGACAAATTCTTCGCGCTGCTCGACCCCGCGATCGTTGCGCGTGCGATCAAGCAGGAGCGCGATCCCGACATTGCGACGACGCTCACGCTGGCGATGGCCAAGCGGGGCCTGAACAGCGAGGTGAAGGCCGACCGGCTGGCGGCGATCAAGGCCGTCGCGGAAGTGCCCAGCCAAACGGCGCGCACCGCACTTGCGGATTTTGCCGCGCAGGACTCGGTGCGCGCCGACCCGGATGTGCGCGCGGCTGTGCAGAACGCGATCCGCGATATCGACACCTGGCTTTCGTTCGGCAAAGTGCTGTCGATCCTCTTTAGCGGGTTGAGCTACGCGGGCGTCCTGCTGTTGACGGCGCTTGGCTTGTCGATCGTATTCGGCCTGATGGGCGTGATCAATCTCGCGCACGGCGAATTCATCATGATCGGCGCATACGCGACGTATCTGGTCGAGCGCTTCATGCAGGCGCATCTGCCCGGATTCTTCGATGCCTATATTTTCGTCGCGATTCCAGTGGCCTTCGTCATCTGCGCGGTGTGCGGCATGCTGCTCGAATTCTTCGTGATCCGGTTTTTGTACCGCCGGCCGCTTGAAACATTGCTAGCCACCTGGGCTGTCAGCATCGCGCTCATCAAGCTGATTCAGGTGCTGTTCGGCTCGCAGAACGTCGAATTCATCACGCCGGGTTTTCTCAACGGCGGCATGCAGGTGTCGCCCGGATTTTTCGTGACGTACAACCGGCTGTTCGCAATCGGGCTTGCGCTGCTGATCTTCGTCGCGACGTTCGCCGTGATCCGGCTCACGAAGCTCGGCCTGCTGATGCGCGCAACGACGCAGTTGCGCGATATGGCGCGCTGCCTCGGCGTACCGGCCGAGCGCGTCGACCGCATCGCATTCGGCATCGGCGCGGGCCTCGCGGGCCTGGCCGGCGTCGTGCTCACGCAGATCGCGAGTGTCAATCCATCGATGGGCACCGGCTTCGTCGTCGATTCGTTCATGGTGGTGGTGCTCGGCGGTGCGGGCAGCCTGGTGGGGACCGCGGTGTCGTCGCTTGCGCTCGGCGAAATCAATCAGTTCATCGAGCCGTTCTACGGCGCGGTGGCCGCGAAAGTCGCGGTGCTGCTGCTGATCGTGCTGATCATCCAGAAGCGTCCGCAAGGACTCTTCGCATTGAAGACCCGCGTATGAATACTTTTCCCGATCCGCGCGCCAGCAGGCGATTCACGCTATCGGCGCTCGCTGCGAAATGGATGGGGCCGACCGTCGAAGTCGGCATCGCGCCGGTGCTGATTCTGGTCGCGCTGTATTTGCCATTTGCGTACTTCGTGGTGCCCGAGTCGAGCGCGCTGCATCTGTCGCTGTTCGGCATCAATCTGATCGGTCAGATCATGTGCTTTGCGCTGCTCGCACTGGCACTCGATCTGGTTTGGGGTTACGCGGGCATCCTGAGCCTCGGGCATGGCGTTTTCTTCGGCATAGGCGGCTATCTGATGGCCATCTATCTGCTCAACGGCGCGTATGCGCAGACGCACGTCTTGCCCGATTTCATGCAGTACATGGGCGCAAGCGACTTTCCCGCGCTCTGGAAAGTGCTTTCGCGGCTCGATGTCACCGTGCTCGCGACGATCGTTCTGAGCGCTCTGGTAGCGGGCGTGTTCGGTTTCGTGACGTTTCGCTCGCGTATCAACGGCGTGTATCTGTCGATCATCACGCAGGCGCTCACGTACGCGCTGATGCTGCTGCTGTTCATCAACGACGTCGGGCTCGGCGGCAACAACGGCATGACAGGATTCACTCAGCTTGGCGGGTATCGGATTGCGGGCGTATCGACGCAAATCGGTCTTGCGGTTTGCTCGTGCCTGCTGCTGGTCGCGGCGTACGTCGGCGTGCGGTTCCTCACGCGTTCCGTGTTTGGTCGCGCACTAATCGCCGTGCGCGACGACGAAGCCCGCATGCGTTTTCTCGGTTACCGCACTTACACGCTGAAGCTGTTCGCGTGGTGTCTGTCCGCTGTGCTTGCCGCGCTCGCGGGCATGCTGTACGTGCCGCAGGTCGGCATCGTCAATCCGACCATCGTGTCGCCGCAACTGTCGGTGGAGATCGCCGTATGGGTGGCGATTGGCGGGCGCGGCACGCTGGTCGGCGCGATTCTCGGCGCGATTCTCGTGAACGGCATCAAATTCTGGCTGACTGCCGAATTGCCGGCCGTGTGGCCGTTCATTCTGGCCGGCGTCACGCTGCTGATCGTCGTGTTCTTCAGCAACGGCGTATGGGGCACGTTCAAGGCCGCGGGCGATCCGGGTAAAGGCGAGCGCACATGAAACTGCCCGCGTCTTCCACTGCAATCTATATCAGCGGACTGTGTGTCACGTTCGCGGGTTTTGCCGCGATCACCAATCTGTCGATGGAATTCCGCTACGGCGAAATCCGCGCGATTATCGGCCCAAACGGCGCGGGCAAGACGACCTTGATGGATGTCATCACCGGCAAGACGCGGCCCGCCGCAGGCGAAGTGTTCCTGAACAAGGTCATCAATCTGGCGACGCTCGATGAAACCGCTATCGCACGTCTCGGCATCGGCCGGAAATTCCAGAAGCCTAGTGTGTTCGAAGCGCTGCGCGTGCGCGAAAACCTCGAACTTGCGATCCGCAATGGCCGCGGCTACGCGGACATGGTCCGCTCGCGCCTCGCCGTGCAGCAAAGGCGGCGCATCGACGAAGTGCTGGAAACGATCAACCTCGCGGCGGAAGGCCATCGCGTGGCGGGCACGCTGTCGCACGGGCAGAAGCAGTGGCTCGAGATCGGCATGCTGCTGGTTGCCGATCCGCACGTGATTCTGCTCGACGAACCGGTGGCCGGCATGACAGACCATGAGACCGCGCGTACTGCCGAACTGATCGCGCGGTTGAAGTCGCCGGAACGTGCGGTGATCGTCATCGAGCACGACATGGACTTCGTCGGCGAGATTGCGGATCTGGTTAGCGTGCTGCATGAAGGCAAGCTGCTCGGCGAAGGCTCGATGGAGAGCGTGCGCGCGAATCCTCACGTGATTCAGGTTTATCTGGGGCGATGAGCATGCTGACCATTTCTTCGCTCAATCAATACTACGGCAGCAGCCATACGCTGCGCGACGTGTCGCTTACCGTCGCACAAGGCGCATGCACGGTGGTGCTCGGCCGCAACGGCGTCGGCAAGACTACATTGCTCAAGTGCCTTGTAGGGCTGCTGCCTGTCAAGGCGGGCGACATCACGCTCGACGGCCGCACGCTGACTCGCACGCCGTCGCACAAGCGCGTCGCAGCGGGTCTCGGCTACGTGCCTCAAGGCCGCGACATCTTTCCGCTGCTAAGCGTCGAAGAGAACCTGCGCATCGGCGCCTATGCCGGCGAGCGCCATGCTTCGCTAAACGGCAAGCAGTTCTCGTTCGACGACGTGTTTCATACCTTCCCCGTGCTCAAGACCATGCGGCGGCGCATCGCGGGGAATCTGTCCGGCGGCCAGCAACAGCAGCTCGCCATCGGCCGCGCGTTGTTGACCAATCCGAAGCTGCTGATTCTCGATGAACCGACCGAGGGCATCCAGCCGTCGATCGTGATGGAAATCGAAGCGGTAATCCGCTCGCTGAAAGGCTCGCTATCGATCCTGCTGGTCGAGCAGTTCTTCGATTTCGCACAGGCGGTCGCCGACGACTATGTCGTGCTGGTGCGCGGCCAGGTGGTGTCGGCGGGTCGCGGCGATCAGCTGGAGGCGAACAACGTCAAAGCGCTGATCTCGGTATGACCGACACCTTTTCGATCACTCGCAACCTCACAGGAACAGCTAGATGAACTGGCTTGAACAATCGATCATGCACACGCGCGGCGTCGCTCGCGGCCGTGTCGGCACCACGCACGAACTCACCGAAGCGCGGCAGGGCAAGTTTCACTACACGATGGGACCGTACTCCGATCCGGTGATGAGCATTGCGCCCGGAGACCGCGTGATCGTCGAAACGCGCGATGCGTTCGACGGCAAGATTCAAACCGAACAGGACCTGCCAAGCCAGAAGCTGCGCGTGCCGTTCCTGAATCCGCAGAACGGGCCGATCATGATCGACGGCGCGGAGAAGGGCGACGTAGTGGCAGTGCATATCGAGTCGATGCGGCCGCGCGGCGACAATCCGCGCGGCACCTGCTGCCTGATTCCGCGCTTCGGTGCGCTGACCGGCACCGACTACACGGCGACGCTCAACGAACCGCTGCCCGAAATCACCCGCAAGATCAACCTCGACGAAGACGGCGTGTACTGGAGCAAACGCGTTCAACTGCCGTACAAGCCGCATATCGGCACGTTGAGCCTGTCGCCGGAAATCGACTCGATCAACTCGCTCACGCCGGACAATCACGGCGGCAACATGGACGTGCCCGACATGGGTCCGGGCAGCATCACGTATTTGCCGGTGCGTTCGCCAGGTGCGCGCCTTTTCATCGGCGATGCGCATGCATGCCAGGGGGACGGCGAAGTGTGCGGCACCGCGGTCGAGTACGCGAGCACGACCACCATTCACGTCGAGCTGATCAAGAACTGGCAGATCGAATGGCCGCGCCTCGAAACCGACGCGCTGCTGATGACGATCGGCAGCGCACGGC
>DASXXR010000457.1:0-2620 GCA_036502945.1 Paraburkholderia sp.
GTTGGCCGGCACCCGCAGCGTCACCACCTGGCCGATACCCATCATCACGTACCACGACACCACCTCGATGCCGGGCGGCGGAAATGCCTTGTAGAAGCCCTGCCGCGCGAGCTGCTTGTTGATTTCAGGCAGCGTCTTCGACTCGTCGTGCTTCAGAAAGATCGTCAGCAGGAACGTGCCGTCGCCGACCGGCGTAGCGACCGGCGCACCGCCCGGACTCGTTTGCGCAACGGCGGGCGCAGCGGCCGCCACCACCGCCAGCAGACTGATCGCGGCGATCAGCTTTCGAACTGAGTACATCGATTTCTCCTGGATCGAACATTGATGAAGTGTTGAAACAGCGGTCTTTATACCCGGAATCGCCGGGCGTGGCTGACCCGTTTTTCGAGCGAGCGCGGCTCCGCTTCCTGATCGAGCGTAACGCCGGCCGGCGCGTCGCCGGGCAGCAGCCAGTCAGATTTTCGGGAAGCAGAAGCCGAAGTCTTCGCAGCCGGGACAGCCCGGCGCGGGCGCCGGCGCGCGCCCGTGTGCGAGCGCCAGTTGCTGCGCCAGAAACTTCTTCCAGCGCAGATTATCGACATTGCGTGCGACGAGACGCGGATAATGCCGCGTCATGATTTCAGTGATGTCGTCGCGGCCGTCGAGGCCCAGGTCGCGCCACAGGTGATCGGGGCGCAGACACGCGGTGGCGATGATCGTCGCGAGACACCAGGCGTCGACCGCATTCGCAACGGGCGTCCTCTCGAAGCGCAACAGCAAGGTGCGCAACTGGTCGACGAAGGGCTGATGCCGGGCGTCGGCGATATGCTCCGGAAAACCCTCCAGCTCTATCGCACCGGGAAAATGCCGCGTGAGCAATGCGCCGAGCGTGTCGCGCGCGAGACCGAGATACAGCAGGTCGCCGGACGCGAATTTCGCTCCGATCAAACGCGCGAACGCGATCGTATCGGCCATTTCGCGATTCCGCGCACGATCGAGCAGGATCTTCACCCATGCATCGCGCGACGCTTGGCTGTTATCCGCAGATGCGTCTTCGTTCGGCAAGATCATGATGTGAATGATGTGAATACCCGGGTTGCATACGAACGCGTTGCTCGCTCATTGCCTATGCACGATAGTCAATATATTCGCCGGCACAACGGCTATTCCGTCTCTGCGTCCGCGCATCGCTTACCTGATGGCCGGGATGCATGCTATGCGCGTAAAGACCGGCCAGGGCGCGCTCGCAGTGCGTCGATCTGGTCGAGCAGGTCGAGCACCAGCGCGATGCCCGGCGGATTGATTTCCAGGTCGTGCGCGAGCCGCTGAGCCGTTCGCGCGCGGCGCAGCGAAGCACCGCTAAAGCGCCAGTCTTGCGGTCCGCTGCCATGCGGGTCGAAAGCGCCTTCGGCAACCCAGAGCGTCAACTCGTCTTCCGATGCACCGGTTACGCGGCACAGTTCGACGAAGGTGAACTCGACTTCCTCATCGACTAACTGCCCTTCCGGTCGCGATGTCATAGATTCTTGCATGATGGTTCACCCATAAAACTACGCGCGCGGATCGAATTCGAATGCCTGCCGCATCGCTTCATATGCGCGCCGGGACGCCTCGCTGTCTGCGGGCGGCAACACAATGGCCAATACGACATAGAGATCGCCTGCGGGGTTGGCGGGAATTCCCTTCCCTTTGAGACGCAAGCGCCTGCCGCCTGCGGAATTTTGCGGCACGGTCATTTCAACGGCGCCATCCGGCGTCGTGACCTTGACCTGAGCGCCGAGCGCAGCTTCCCAGGGCGCGACCGGCAGATCGATCCAGACATCGCGTCCGTCGACATGAAAGCGCTTGTCTTCACGAAACGCGATCTCCAGGTAAAGATCGCCTGCGGGCGCACCGGCACCGCCCGCTGCGCCCTGACCTGCGAGACGCAAGTGCTGCCCTGCCCGCACCCCCTTTGGAATGGATACGTTCAGCGTGCGTGATTCCAGCGCAACTTGACCTTGTGCATCGACGACGGGCATTTGCAGCACGATTGAACGCTCCGCGCCACGGTACGCATCGCCCAGATCGATGACGATCTTCGCGTGATGGTCCTGTCCCATTGCCGGCGACGCGCCTCGCCGCGCGTGTTGACGGCGCGCGCCGCCGAACATCGCTGCGAAGAAGTCGTCGAGATTGCCCGTCGTATTGGCATCGTTGCCCGGGCCGGTAAATTCAAAGCCCTCGTCCCAGTTCGGTGGCGGCTGAAATTCCTGGCCGTTTTGCCAGTTGCTACCCAAACGGTCGTAGGCTGCGCGTTTTTCCGGGTCCTTCAGTACCTCGTAGGCTTCGCCGACTTCCTTGAAGCGATCCTCCGCATCCGAATGCTTGCTGACATCCGGGTGGTACTTGCGCGCAAGCTTCCGGTACGAGCGTTTAATGTCTTCCTGAGTCGCCGTGCGTTCCAGAGCCAGAACCTTATAATAGTCCTTGTATTCCATTTGACGGTCAGACTGAAGGGGGTTGGGCAACCGCGTCGCACAACGACGCCAGCGTCATTTAACGTATCAACTCTAAATCAATACCACGGTTAGCGCGAGCCGGCTCCCACTCGCCGCGCGCCGAATGCTGCAACGCCGCGAAAATGCGTACTAAATAAACC
>DASXXR010000458.1:0-8409 GCA_036502945.1 Paraburkholderia sp.
CGCACGTCGGCGCCCGACGCGCGCGCGTGCTTGGCAACGTTGTTCAATGCCTCCTGCGCGACGCGGAAGACGGCGAGCGCGGCATCGGCGGGCAAACGGGTCAGGCGCGCGTCGGCGGCGCAGACGAAGCTTGTGCGCAGCCGGGTGCGGGCGGCGAAGCTGCTGGTCCACTGCGACAGGGCGCGGACAATGCCGGTTTCGAGCGATGGCGCATGCAGTTCGTCGATGGTCTGCCGCGTTGCGTCGGAAACCGCATCGAGCGAGCGGTTTGCGACAGCCAGCGACGCCGCGCATTGCGGCGGCGCGTCGGCGGGCAGCCAGGTCTCGACGCCGGCGAGCGCGAAGCGCGCAGCGGTCAGTTCGGCACCGGCGCTGTCGTGCAGTTCCTGCGCGAGGTGCCGGCGGACGGATTCCTGCGCGTGCACGACTTCCGCAGCCAGTTCACGGATGCGCGCGCGCAGATGCGCGATCTCATCGTGCTCGGCCGGTTGCGCGTTGTGCAGTGCGGAAGATGCTGAAAAATCGGAGCCGCTGGGCAGTGCATCGGCCACGTATCGCGATGCGGGCGCGTCGGCGGCATCGTGTGTGGCGGAGCCGGGCGCATGTGAGCCGATCTGAACCACAATCGACGTGTCCATACTGTCCCTAGCGCGAAGCGGTTTGGAAGGTGAACCGGCTGTACGTCGACAGCGCGGAGACAAAAGTATGCATGCGAACCCCTTGGCCTCCAGATGCGCCCGTCGCAGGCATTACCGCGACGGACAATCGCTACACCGTGGCGTAACGAAATTTACATTCGGTAACAAGTGCGCAGCCGCCCTGTCGATCGCCCCTTACAGGAAGCACTGCGCCGCGATGATATCCTAAAAAAAGAAAAAAATGCAGGCGGAGCAAGGCTTAGCGCGTAAATTTCACCTAATGGGTAATCCTTTCCGAATACCTTCACGTAGGAAAAACACCGACAAAGAAGGTGCGTTTTCGTGTGTCAAATTGTAACTACCAGACTACCTTTGGCCGTCCGCGACACTCCAAAAACAAAACCGGAGCGCAAGGCTCCGGTTTGGTCGTTTTCATGCCGTGTTTTTAACGCCGGCGGCTCGGCTCGCTCAGGGATTCAACCGACAAACGCCTTTTCGACGACATAGTGCCCAGGCGAGTTGTTGCTGCCTTCGTTGAAACCCAGATTGTCGAGCAGCTCACGCGTGTCGCGCAGCATGTGCGGGCTGCCGCACAGCATCACGCGGTCGTTCTCCAGCGAAAAGCCCGGCAGATCGAGGTCGGCGAACAGCTTCTCGGTTTCGATCAACTCGGTGATCCGGCCGCGATTCTGGAACGCTTCGCGCGTGACGGTCGGGTAGTAGACAAGCTTTTCGCGAATCAGGTCGCCGATGTGCTCGTGCGCCGGCAGGTGATCGGTGATGTATTCCTTGTACGCCAGTTCGTCGACGAAGCGGCAGGTGTGCGTCAGCACGACCCTGTCGTACCGGTCGTACACGTCCGGATCTTTGATGATCGACATGAACGGCGCGAGGCCCGTGCCTGTGGACAGCAGCCACAGCGTCCTGCCGGGCAGCAGGTTGTCGGCCATCAGCGTGCCCGTCGGCTTCTTGCCGATCAGGACCTGGTCGCCGACCTTCAGGTGTTGCAGCCGCGACGTCAGCGGGCCGTCCTGCACCTTGATGCTCAGGAATTCGAGGTTCTCTTCGTAGTTCGCGCTCGCCATGCTGTACGCGCGAATCAGCGGTTTGCCGTCGACTTCGAGGCCGACCATCGTGAACTGGCCGTTTTCGAAGCGGAATGACGCATCGCGCGTGCAGGTGAAGCTAAAAAGCGTATCAGTCCAATGATGGACGCTCAGGACGGTTTGTGGATTCAGGTTGCTCATGGCTTCTTGGACAATGCGAAAACAAGGACGGCCAGATGAATGTCGTCGGCCGGCACGGCAAAGGCGATGCTTCGTCCCCGAAAGGAGGAATGGTGCGTAGTCCGCTATTTTACCGCGTTACGGATTCGCGGGCTGCGGCGCCCGGCAAAGCGGACGGCCTTGAGCCGCGTGCTAGCCGGCCCGATGGCCTAAAGGACGGTGTTGCGCGGACCTGGCGGCGCAACCTGACGGTGAAACCCGCGCGACAAAGTGTGGCGATGATACCGAAACCCGCCATGGGCCGCAGCATTGACCCTGCTTGCAAAGCTGGAACCAGAGGGCTCGGGCGCGGCCGGCAGCAGGCATTGCGGCGCCGTCCGGCGGTCCGCCGCGAGCGGCGCTGCCGCAGAAACCACAGCCGTCAGTCGACGCGCAGCCGTGCGATATAAGGCAGGTGATCGGACAGCCACGCCGTCTCCTGAGCCGGATGGATCCATTCGACCGGCTTCATCCCGCGCACGAACATCTTGTCGAGCGCAAGCGCCGGCGAAAAGGCCGGAAACGTGCGGCCCGGTTCGCCCAGCAAGGTCGCGACTTCACTCAGCCCGTGTTCGGCGAAAAGCGGCACTGAATCGTTGCGCCAGTCGTTGAAGTCGCCGGCCAGCACAAGCGGCCCGTCCGGCGCCTCTTTCGAAATCCAGTGCGCGATCCAGTGCATTTGTCGCAGGCGCGCCGCGCGCGTGAGCGCGAGATGCGCGCACAGCAGCGTCACCGAATGGCCGCCGAACGTCGCGCGCGCGACGAGCAGACCACGCCGCTCGAAGCGGTGCGCGGAAATGTCCCACCTTCCGCCCAGATCGAGCGGATGCGGCGACAAGATTGCATTGCCGTGCCGCCACGACGGTTTAAACACATTGGGGCCGAGCGCGATCTGCAGTTCCAGCGCGCGGGCGATTTCGGTCGCCTGGCAATGCCAGATGTCGTCGGCGGGGTCGCCAAGCCGTGCGCCGAATTGGGTCGACAGCACGGGCGCCGGCATCCGGCGCGCCATCGCTTCCTGCAGGAAATAGGCGTCCGCGTGAGTGGACTGCACCCAGCGCTGCATCGACTGCCACGCTTGAAATCCTAACGGCGAGCGGCCTTTGTGCAGGTTCCAGCTCACCGCGATGAAATCTTTCGGTTGCGCGGTTTCGCGTGTCAATTCTTCGGGGTTTCGCATGCCGCGTTATCCACGTTGTTCGTTGCCGTCACGGGTTGCTGGCGACGCTTGCTCGCACTCGATAGACGAGGTTTGGGTTCTTGTCGACGATTTGCCAGGTCGTCCATTGATCCGGCGGCACTTTCAGGCCGGGGTGGCTCGCGCTCACCTGGCGCGGCTGCGGCGGCAACTTGCAGCCCTGTGCGGTTTGCCGCGGCGTGTCGGTTTCTTCGAGCGTTTCCTGCGCGTCGATCGCGAACGTCACGCCGGTCGCGTCGGCTTGCGTCGGCGAAACGGTGAGCGTGCGTTGCAGGTCGATACTGCCGGCCGGCTGATCCTTACAGCCGACGTTGTTCTCCACGACATGATGATGCGTATCCGTGCGTGCCTGGCCGACGGTCGTCGTGCCGTCGAAGGTGTCGATTTGCTGACCGTCGCGCATCACTTGCAATTGCCACTGAACGACCGGCTGCGCCGGCCGCTGCTGCGCGTGAGCGAGCAGCGATGTGCATGCAAGAACGGCGACGATGCTGGTTTTCCACATGAATTGGATCTCCGGAATCGCTGCGGGGGCGGGTTTCTGACCGCCGACCATCTTACGCTTGATAGGCGATAACCCTTTTCTGACCTCGATCCTCAGACGGGTTCAGCCGCGCCCGGATCCAGATTGTGCCGGGCCGCCTCCGATGCAAGGGCTATCAGCAGCAGAGGCGTGCGGCTGCTCGCTTGCAAGCGTTTCGCGCATCGGTACACTGAAATTGAAGTGGCATCGGCGGACGCCGCGATGGAGCAACAAGCGTGAACACGCACGACGGGGTGAGCGATGAAAACAGCCATGGTCAAGCAGGAGATTGCGGTTGCGTCCTTCAGCAAGGTCTACGACCTCGATCGGGTCGAGACCGCGTTGAACGATCTCGGAGACGGCGCAAACGAAGCGCTGCGCGCGACGTACGAAAAGATGCTGAAAATCGGCAACCTGCGCTTTTGCGTCAAGCCGAACCGGATGCCGTCGATCGACGATCTGATCGACGCGCTGCCCAACTTCACCGAACCGCTCGACGACGTGCGCAAGCAGGTTGCGCTGTGCCTCGAAACGGATGACCGCCTCGAATTGATGCCGATCCTGCTGCTAGGCGATTCCGGCATCGGCAAGACGCATTTCGCCAAGCAATTGGGGCGGCTGCTCGGCACGTCGTATCACTATGTGGCGATGAGTTCGCTGACGGCGGGGTGGATTCTGTCGGGCGCTTCGTCGCAATGGAAGAACGCGAAGCCAGGCAAGGTGTTCGACGCGCTTGTGCACGGCAGCTACGCGAACCCGGTGATCGCCGTCGACGAAATCGACAAGGCGAGCGGCGATTCGCAATACGATCCGCTCGGCGCGCTCTATGCGCTGCTTGAGCACGACACTGCGCAGGCGTTCACGGATGAATTTGCCGAAATCCCGATCAATGCCGGCCACGTGATCTGGATCGCCACCGCGAACGACGAGCGTTCGATTCCCGAGCCGCTTCTCAACCGGATGAACGTGTACGAGATCGAGGCGCCCGATCGCGACGGTGCCCGGCGGATTGCGCAATCGATCTACGACGAAATCCGCTCCGCGCACGGCTGGGGTGAACGGTTTCCCGCCGTGCTCGGCGACCCGGCGCTGGACGCTTTGCAGCTTGCGTCGCCACGCGAAATGCGCCGGGCGATCCTGAACGGGTTCGGCGCGGCGCGCATCGGGCGGCGCGACCAGATCGGCGCGGATGATATTCGCCTCGATTACAACTCGCGGCGCAAGCCGATCGGTTTCTAGGTCGTCCGCCCGGTAAGGGCCGTTTATGGAAACGTCATATCAATAGAGGATGGCTAAGCTGGCTTCCGGCTGCGTGTGCCGCTCGCCGTTCTGCTGATTCCCACCCGTCGGCAACCGCGGTGCGAATGCAGACGGATCGTCCGCTGTGCCACACACGTAATCTGTCGACGGCGTACACTGCATTGGACGCGGTATATCGCAATGCCCGTAGCCGACCTCCGGTTGCGGGCATTTTGCGTCTCTGGAGCGTCGTACAATTTTGCCGTGTGCATGTGATGCGTTCGACGGCGAGCAACCCCCGGTTTCGGTGGCTGCACGCAACCTTCATCTTCACTGGGTGGACACGAGGCAGAGCGCGGAGTTGGCCAGCCGCGTCAATGGACATGGATCAAATCGAATGTGTGGTGGTCGGTGCGGGCGTGATCGGTCTTGCGGTGGCGCGTGCGCTGGCGGCGCGCGGGCGCGAAACGATCGTGCTCGAGGCCGCGGAGGCGATTGGAATCGGCACGAGCTCGCGCAACAGTGAAGTGATTCACGCGGGCATCTACTATCCGCGAGGCTCGCAGAAGGCGGCACTGTGCGTGCGCGGCCGCGAACTGCTGTACGAATACTGCGCGGCGCGTGGCGTGCCGCATCGGCGCTGCGGCAAGCTGCTCGTCGCGACCGCTCGCAACCAGATTCCGCAACTCGAAAGCATTGCCGCGCGCGGCAAGGAAAGCGGCGTGCTCGATCTGATGCGTATCACGGGCGCCGAGGCTCAGGAACTGGAGCCTGCACTCGAGTGTGTCGACGCGGTGTTCTCGCCGCAAACCGGCATCGTCGACAGCCATCAGCTGATGCTTGCGTTGCAGGGCGACGCTGAACGCGACGGCGCGGTGTGTGCATTTCGCGCGCCGGTGGAATCAATCGAGGCGGCCGGCGGCCGGTTCATCGTGAAGGTCGGAGGCCAGACACCGGCTACGATCGGCGCCGCATGCGTGATCAACAGTGCAGGGCTCTATGCGAATGCGCTGGCGCGCAAGATTCGCGGGCTCGATCCGCGCTATGTGCCGCCGCTGTATCTGGCGCGGGGCAACTACTTCGGCATATCGGGGCGCGCGCCGTTCAACCGGCTGATCTACCCGATGCCGAACGAAGCCGGCCTCGGCGTGCACCTCACGATCGACCTCGGCGGGCAGGCGCGTTTCGGTCCCGACGTCGAATGGGTCGATGCGATCAACTACGATGTCGACCCGCGGCGAGCGGACGCATTCTATGCGGCGATTCGCGCGTATTGGCCGGCTCTGCCCGACAACGCGTTGCAGCCCGCCTACGCAGGCATTCGTCCGAAACTGTCCGGCCCGGGCGAACCGGCCGCCGACTTCCTGATCCAGGGCGCAGCCGCGCATGGGGTGCGCGGGCTGGTCAATCTGTTCGGCATCGAATCGCCGGGACTGACGGCTTCGCTGGCGATCGCGCAGCGCGTGTGCGAACTCTCCGGAAAGGCTTGAGGCTAACCGCCTGAACGCCGGCTGTGCGGCTCGCGAATGCGTCGCTGGCGAGGCGTACGGATGCCGCGCCGATTCGCGGATGGCCGGCATTCTGGCGCTCACGCGCACGGCCTTCATTGCTATGCTTGGGGACCGCTGTCACCAGAACGGCGATCAATACAAACGGAGTAAGTCCCCATGAAAGCTTCCCGTCGTACGTTTCTGATCACGAGTATCGGCGTTGCATCGACGCTCGCACTGTCGCGCGAGGCATTCGCCGACGCACCGAAAGTTAGCGAATCCGATCCGACCGCGCAGGCGCTCGGCTACAAGCAGGACGCCACCAAAGTCGACAAGACCCGGAACGCGAAGTACGTAGCCGGCGAGGAATGCGACAACTGCAGCTTCTTTCAAGGCAAACCCACCGACGCCTGGGCGCCATGCGCGATGTTCGCGGGCAAGCAAGTGGCCGGCAAGGGCTGGTGCAGCGCCTACAACAAGAAGGCATGAGAGAAGGCGTGAGCGCGTTGCCGTAACCGCTGCCGATCGTTGCGGCTGCATGGCATTCTGGCAACGCGCCACGACCGATGCCGACGCGCGACGCTATCTCAGGCGTTGCGTCTCCGATGCGCACTCACGTGCGCGCGGGCATCAGCGGCGGCCGCCGGTCGAACCATGGGCGCGCCGCTTCGAGTTGCGCGGCGAGCCGCAAGAGCGTCGCTTCGCCGCCGTCGCGCGTCGCAAACTGAACGCCTACCGGCAAACCGCGCGCGTTCCAGTAGAGCGGCACCGACATCGCCGGCTGCCCCGTCAGATTGAACAGCTCCGTGCAACCGGCCCATGCGAATGCCTTGTTCGACGCCTCGGCCAGCATTTTCTTCATCAGCGCTTCGATGCGTACCGCGGTGACGGCGCGCATCTGCATGCGCTCGAAGGCGCTCGGCTGCATCTCGCCGATCTTGATCGGCGCCGCGGCGAGCGTCGCGCACAGAACCACGTCAAAACGGTTCAGCAGATCGGTGAGTTTCGCGGTGACGCGGCGCTGCTCTTCGAGCGCGGCGGGCAGCAACCGCTCGCCGAACTTGCGGCCGATGTGCGCCATCGCCCATGTCGAGACTTCGAATTCTTCGCGAGCCGGTTTGCGGCCTGTGATGCGATCGGCGTTTAGCACGATGGTTTCAGCGGCCACCGACCAGATCGTCAAAAACGCATGGCGCACCGCGCCGAAATCGATACCGAGCGAGACCGGTTCGATGTGATGCCCGAGCGAAGCCGCCAGTTTCGCGGCGTCTTCGAGCGCAGCGCGCGCATCGGCGGAAAGCGCGGGTGCGAACATCGGGTCCGTCACGTAGGCGATATGCAGCGGCTTGCCGTACGGCTCGCCGAGCGCGCCGAGAAACGTGCCCGGCGCGCCCGGCGGAAGATCGGAGCGGCCCGCGGTGACGTCGAGCAGCAGTGCGCTGTCGCGCACGCTGCGCGAGATCGCGTGGTCGACGCCCAGGTCGCCGGGCAACGGCGCGGCCGCGGAAGGCTGCCGCCCGCGCGACGGCTTGAGCCCGAACAGGCCGCAGCATGAAGCGGGAATGCGAATGGAACCGCCGCCGTCGGACGCATGCGCGAGCGGCACGATCCCGGCGGCAACCGCTGCTGCCGCGCCGCCGCTCGATCCGCCGGGCGTGTGATCGAGGCTCCACGGATTGCGGCACGGACCGAACAGTTCGGGCTCCGTATAAGGCATCTGGCCGATTTCCGAGGTGCTCGTCTTGCCGAAGATGTTCAGGCCGGCCGCGCGCGAGAGCGTGACGATCGGTGCGTCCTCGGGCGGCACGAAATGCCGGTAGTGGCGGCTACCCATCGACATCCGCAGCCCGGCAACGGGCATGTTCAAGTCCTTGATCAGATACGGAACGCCCGCGAGCGGCCCTGCGCCGAGGCGCTCGGCGCTGCCGCCGTTCGCGAGTTCGCGCGTGGCGCGCTGGCGGGCTGCGTCATAGTCTTTCAGCACGATCGCATTGATCGCGGGGTTGGCGGCTTCGGCACGCGAAATCGCGGCGTCCAGCAATTCGCGCGCGCTGAC
>DASXXR010000459.1:0-11074 GCA_036502945.1 Paraburkholderia sp.
CGCACGAGGCGCGAGATCAGCCGGAGGATCTTGCGGTGGTATTTCGTGACCAGAAGCTCGAACGCGGCCTTGTCGCCCTTCTGCACGCGCTCGACCAGCACCTGATCAATTTCTTTTTCGCTCACCTGATAAATCCGTTAACTAGCAGCCCGCGGGGAAACCATTGTAGCGTCCCCTTCATCCCATCACGTTACAGGGTTAACGGCGGTTACAGTCGTTACATCACGCTTGCCCGGCGCGCCGGGCCTGTACCGCCAGTTCACGGAAAAGATCGGCAGGCAGCATGTCGGCAGCAATCAGCAGCGTGCGGGAGTGGCCATTGTCGCTTACAAGCGCCAACGTCAGCAGCCAGCCACTCCATTGCGCGCCGCCGGCCACGCGGCCCTGCACGATCAGTTCGCCGGCGCGGTTCCACGCCAACAGGCCATCCGGCCCGCTTTTAAGCGCCACGGGGCGACTGCGCTCGTCACGCGCCAGCGCCGCGCACAGCACACCGAGCGTAGCCAGTGCGGCAACGGCAAGCTGCGCTGGCGCCATGTGGGGAACGAGCGCCGTGCATACTGCCGCCACGGCGATCAGGATGAAACCCGCCGACGCGCCATACAGCAAGGCGGACCGGCGCAACGCGATGCGTTGTTGCGCCGGTCCGCCATACGATGCAGAGGAGGAACCGTGAAAAGCCGCCGGACGAATCGGCGGCGGCGACGGAGGTTGCGACGACCCGGTCAAACGGTTCTCAAACGGATAATGCGCGGATCAGGCACGTCGGAACACCAGCGTGCCGTTCGTGCCGCCGAACCCGAACGAGTTCTTCAGCGCGACATCGATCTTCATCTCTCGCGCGGTGTTCGCGCAGTAGTCGAGATCGCATTCCGGGTCCTGGTTGAAGATATTGATGGTCGGCGGCGATATCTGATGATGCACGGCGAGCACCGTGAACACCGACTCGAGACCGCCGGCACCGCCCAGCAGGTGTCCCGTCATCGATTTCGTCGAGTTCACGACGATGTGCTTTGCATGATCGCCGAACGAGCGCTTGATGCCGATGGTTTCGGCCAGATCGCCGAGCGGCGTGGATGTGCCGTGCGCGTTCAGGTAACTGACCTCGTCTGCATTGATGCCGGCGTTCTTCATCGCAGCCAGCATGCAGCGGCGCGCGCCGTCGCCGTCTTCGACCGGAGCCGTCATGTGATAGGCGTCGCCGCTCATCCCGTAGCCGCACACTTCCGCGTAAATCTTCGCGCCGCGCGCCTTGGCGTGCTCGTATTCTTCGAGCACCATCACGCCCGCGCCTTCACCCAGCACGAAACCGTCGCGCTCCTTGTCCCACGGACGGCTCGCCGTCGCCGGATCGTCATTGCGCTGCGACAGCGCGCGCGCCGCCGCAAAGCCGCCGATGCCGAGCGGCGACACGGTCGATTCCGCGCCGCCGGCGATCATCACATCGGCATCGCCGTACTCGATCAGCCGCGACGCTTCGCCGACGCAATGCAGGCCGGTGGTGCACGCGGTGACCATCGACAGATTCGGACCCTTGAGACCGAACTTGATCGACAGATGGCCGGAGATCATGTTGATGATCGACGCCGGCACGAAGAACGGCGAAATACGGCGCGGGCCGCGGTTCAACAGTTCGGTCTGCGTGACTTCGATCATCGGCAGCCCGCCGATGCCCGAACCGACCACGACGCCCATCCGCTCCGCATTCTCTTCGGTGATTTCGAGGCCGCTGTCCCGCATTGCCTGGATGCCGGCCGCAACGCCGTAATGGATGAAGGTATCCATATGGCGCGCTTCCTTACCGGGGATGTAGTCCTCGATGTTGAAGCCCTTGACCTCGCCGGCGAAGCGAGTGGAGAAGTTCGATGCGTCGAACTTCGTGATGTCGGCGATGCCTGATTTGCCGGCGACCAGATTGGCCCAGCCATCGGCAACATTATTGCCAACAGGCGAAATCAGCCCCAGGCCTGTAACAACAACACGACGGCGGCTCACGGTAACCCCTTTTCCATAGAATGACAAAAGCAAAAGCCACAGCGATCACGGGAATTCGACCTGTGAACCCTGTGGCTGTTAGCCCGACGCGAGCACCGATCGCAGCGCGGGCAATCGCGCGGGCGAACACGCCGACGAAGGCGGCAATGCCGCCACCCCTGCGAGCGCCGGCGTTCGGCGCAACAGGACGTCGGATGCAGCAGACGCGACGATGCGGGCGCGAATGGCCTTAGGCCTTGACGTTGGCGCGAGCGTAGTCGATCGCTTGCTGAACAGTCGTGATCTTCTCGGCTTCTTCATCCGGAATTTCCATGCCGAATTCGTCTTCGAGGGCCATCACGAGTTCGACGGTATCGAGCGAATCTGCGCCGAGGTCGTTCACGAACGAGGCTTCGTTCTTGATTTCCGCTTCGGCAACGCCCAGTTGTTCCGCGACAATCTTTTTAACGCGTTGTTCGATGTTGTCCATTACCCCTCCAAGGGAAAAAAGTTCATAAATACAGGTGCGCGCATTTTATCAGGTTTGCCCCTCAAAAACGGCGCGCACGATGTTGTCAAGGCAGCCAGCGCGCGCATTCGAAATACACCCGAACCCAAGGCGCGGATGGTAACCGAATTTGATTACTACATATACATGCCGCCGTTCACGTGCAAGGTCGTGCCGGTGATATAGCCCGCCTGCGGCGATGCGAGAAACGCGACGGCATGCGCAATATCTTCCGGGCTGCCGAGACGGCCGAGCGGAACCTGTGCTTTCAGCGCGGTTTGCTGCTCGTCGGGCAGCACGCGCGTCATATCGGTATCGATAAAGCCCGGCGCCACACAATTCACGGTAATGCCGCGGCTGCCGATCTCGCGCGCGAGCGCGCGCGTCATGCCCGCGACGCCGGCCTTCGCCGCCGCATAGTTCGCCTGCCCCGGGTTGCCGGATGAACCGACAACCGACGTGATATTGATGATGCGTCCGCTGCGCGCCTTCATCATCGGACGCAGCACTGCGCGCGACAGACGGAACACGGCCTTCAGATTGGTGTCGAGCACCAGATCCCAGTCTTCGTCCTTCATGCGCAACGCGAGTTGATCCTGTGTGATGCCGGCGTTGTTCACCAGCACGTTGAGCGTGCCGAATTCCTTTACCGTGCCGTCGATCAGCGCTTCTACCGCGGCGCCGTCGTTCACGTCCAGCACGGCGCCGCGGCCGCTCAGGTCCGCTGCATCGAATGCTTCGGTAATCGCCTGCGCGCCGCTTTCGCTGGTCGCCGTGCCGATTACGGTCGCGCCCTGACGCGCGAGTTCGAGCGCAATCGCGCGACCGATGCCGCGCGACGCGCCGGTCACGATTGCGATTTGTTTGTCGAGAGATTTTTCCATCGTTGCATTCCACTGTGCCCTGTCATCGTGGGCGGTTTAAGACCTGTACTTCAGTGACGCTTATTACGACATCACCAGCTTGAGTGCTTCATCGAGCGACGCCGGGTCGACGATCGACGCACCGACGAGGCTGCCGTCGATCCGCTTCGTGAGTCCAGCAAGCACCTTGCCCGGACCGCATTCGATCACATGCGTCACGCCCTGCTTCGCCATCGACTGCACGCATTCGACCCAGCGCACCGCGCCGGCCGCCTGACGCACGAGCGCGTCCTTGATGCCCGCGGGTTCGTTGACGATCGCGACATCGACATTGTTGATCACCGCGATCGACGGCACTGCGATCTCGATGTCCGCGAGATACGCACGCAGTTGGTCGGATGCGGGCTTCAGCAGCGACGAATGAAACGGCGCGGAAACCGGCAACGCCAGCGCGCGCTTCGCGCCCTTTGCTTTCGCGATTTCGCAGGCTTTTTCGACCGCCGCCTTGTGACCCGCAATCACGACTTGCGCAGGCGCGTTGAAATTGACCGCTTCAACCGTCCCCGCCGCCGATGCTTCCTTGCACGCCGCGTGCACCGCGTCGTCGTCGAGACCGAGAATTGCCGCCATGCCGCCTTCGCCGACCGGCACCGCCGTCTGCATCGCCTGCGCGCGGAAACGCACGAGCGGCACGGCGTCGCTGAACCTGAGCGCGCCTGCTGCAACGAGCGCCGTGTATTCGCCGAGGCTATGGCCGGCAACGATCGCCGGCGCCGGGCCGCCCGCCGCCTGCCACGCGCGATAGATCGCGTAGGCGGCAGTGAGCATCACCGGTTGCGTGTTGGTGGTCAGATTCAGATCGTCGGCGGGGCCTTCGGCAATCAGTTTGCCCAGATCCTGACCGAGTGCGTCGGACGCTTCCTGAACGGTTTCGCGCACAACAGGATGATCTGCAAACGCGTTGAGCATGCCGACCGATTGCGAGCCTTGGCCCGGAAAAACGAACGCAAATTTCATATCGTCCCCAAAATCGCTGGATTCAGATGTGGGCGGCGAGCGGCGCGGTTCGCGCTTTGGCGAGCGGCGAACCGCGCCCATCGTACGGCGCGGTACCGCGCCACCGCGAACGGCGGCCGTCAGAAGCGAATAACCGATGCGCCCCACGTAAAACCGCCGCCGACGCCTTCGATCAGCACGTTATGGCCGCGCTTGATGCGACCGTCGCGCACGGCGACGTCGAGCGCGAGTGGAATGGATGCAGCGGACGTGTTGCCGTGCTCGTGCACGGTGACGATCATCCGCTCCTGCGGCAAACCGAGCTTGCGGCAGGTGCTTTGCATGATGCGGATATTGGCCTGATGCGGAATCAGCCAGTCGACCTGCTCGGGCTTCAGGTTCGCCTTCGCCAGCGCTTCGACCGCGACTTTTTCGAGTACGCCGACCGCCAGCTTGAACACCGCCTGGCCGTCCATATGCAGGAACGCGCTGCCGGCGACAATGCCGCCGTTCACGTTGCCCGGCGTGCACAGAATGTTCGAATAGCTGCCGTCCGCGTGTAGCGCGCTCGCGAGCACGCCAGGCTCGTTCGATGCCGACATGATCACCGCGCCCGCGCCGTCGCCGAACAGCACGCAGGTGGTACGGTCATTGAAGTCGAGAATGCGCGAGAACGTCTCCGCGCCGACGACAAGCGCCGTGCGATGCTGGCCGCTGCGGATAAAACTGTCCGCCGTCGCGACCGCATAAGCGAAACCGGAGCACACGGCCTGCAGGTCGAACGCAGCACCACCGTTCTTGATGCCGAGCTTGTTCTGCAGCAGACAGGCGGTGCTGGGAAACACGAAGTCCGGCGTGGACGTTGCGACGATGATGAGATCGATGGATTGCGGATCGACGTCGGCCGCTTCGATCGCTCGTTGCGACGCGATCAACGACAAGTCGCTGGTGGTGACGTCGGTTTCCGCGAAGTGGCGCGCATGAATGCCCGTGCGGGCGACGATCCACTCATCGCTCGTCTCGACGCCCTGCTTCGCGAGACGCTCTGCCAGTTCCTGATTCGTGACGCGCCCAGGCGGCAGATAGCTGCCGGTGCCCAGCACGCGGGAGTAAATAGTCGATTCAGCCATTATGCCTTCGAGGATGATGCAGCGTAGGGCTCGGCCGGCCGGCCCGCGATCGGACCAATCGGACCCGCCGGGTTTGCATAACCCGCGCCGCTCGCGTCGCGCGCCGCCTGTTCGAGGGAACTTGCGTTCTCTTCCATTGCGCGCGCCAGGCGTTCCAGCACGCCATTTTTGACGGCATCATACCCGCGTTTGATAGCCCACTCAAACGCATAGGCGTCCGCGGAACCGTGGCTCTTGATCACGAGACCGCGCAATCCGAGCAGCGCTGCACCATTGTATTGCCGATGGTCGACGCGCTTCTTGAAACGCAGCAACACCGGCAGCGCGAGCACGGCCATCACCTTGGTCAGCCATGAGCGGCCGAACTCTTCCTTGATGATGTCGGAGAGCATCTGCGCGAGACCTTCCGATGTTTTCAGCGCGACATTACCGACGAAGCCGTCGCAGACGATCACGTCGGTCGTTCCCTTATAGATGTCGTCGCCTTCGACGTTGCCGCGGAAATTCAGCGTGCTCGCGCGCAGCAGTTCACCCGCGCGCTTGATCGTCTCGTTGCCTTTGATGACTTCTTCGCCGATGTTGAGCAGGCCGATCGTCGGACGATCCTTGCCCTCGAGCGCGGACACGAGCGCGTGACCCATCTCGGCGAACTGCAGCAGATGCTGCGGCTCGCAGTCGACGTTCGCGCCGAGGTCCAGCATCATCGTGTAGCCGGTCGGGTTCGGCAGCGCGAACGCGATGGCCGGGCGCTCGATGCCCGGCAGCGTTTTCAGCACGTAGCGGGAAACCGCCATCAGCGCACCGGTGTTGCCGGCGGAGACGCACGCCTGCGCCTCGTCTTCCTTGACGCGGTTGAGCGCCACGCGCATCGACGAGTCTTTCTTCTTGCGCAGCGCGACTTCGACCGGATCGTCCATTGCGACGATCTCGGTTGCAGGCACGACCGTCAGAGAAGGTTCGTCCAGTGCCTTCAGCTTCTTCAGCTGCGCCCGAATCGCCGTTTCGATGCCGACCAGCAGCAGATGCGCATCGGGATGCGAGCGAACGAAACTGACGGCAGCGGGAACGGTCACGGCCGGGCCGTGATCGCCTCCCATGCAATCTATCGTGAGCTTTACAGTCATGGATTGCGACGAATTTCAGGCACAAAAAAGCGGCAGTTGAATGCCGCCTTTTTGATGTACCGGGAAAATGTCAAGCGAGCCGGTCGCCACGCGAAACGCCATTGAGTGGGCGCAACGCAATCGGGCGATTAGTCGTTCTTCGTCTTGACAACTTTCTTGCCGCGATAGTAGCCGTTCGGGCTGATGTGGTGACGCATATGCACTTCGCCCGTGCCCGGCTCGATACCCAGCGCTGCCGCCGTGAGGAAATCGTGTGCACGATGGTTGCCACGCCGCGCGGCCGACTTCTTGTTCTGTTGGACTGCCATGATAACTCCTGAAAATTTTCCGAATTCTAACACAGCCCGATGCCACAACCGCCACTGGCCGATTGGCTAGTTGGCCTGCGCGCCGCATCGCGCCTCCCTTGCAACCTGTTCAGTGCTTCTTGCCGCCCGAGCCGCCTGACTCGCCGCCAGAACCACCCGATTTCAAACCTTGCAGCGCGGCGAACGGATTCGGCCGCTGCGGCTCGCCGCCGTCTTCAGCCTCGTCCGGCGCGGTACCGTCGCCGTCGTCGCCTTCACCCTCTTCTCCGCTCACGCCGGACACGAGGCTCTCGTGCACTAGCGGACAGACGTCGTGTTTCGGTACAACCGGCAATGCAAGCAGCAATTCTTCTTCGATCAAGTCGAAAAGATCGAACTGGCGCGAGCCGACGATCACTTCGACTTCATCGTCGTCGAGCGGAAACTCTTCTGCTTCCGCTTCAGTGTTGACGATCCGGTAGATCGCGTCGACGTTGAACGCCTGCTCGTACGGAG
Organism: Paraburkholderia sp.; assembly: GCA_036502945.1. GTDB lineage: Bacteria > Pseudomonadota > Gammaproteobacteria > Burkholderiales > Burkholderiaceae > Paraburkholderia. The sequence continues at coordinate 7,399 of DASXXR010000459.1, forward strand.
CGAGACACCGCTGACACTCGAGCCACGCGGCGCCGTGAACGGCGAGCCGCAAATACGGCTGCGGACCTTCGGTGCCGTTATCCTGCAATTCCGGCTGCGTCGACCCTTCGGCTTGCCACGTGAATGCGGTGTCGCGCGCATTACCGCCCGCCTCGTCGCTCGCTGGCACTTCCGCCGGGACTTCGTTTAACATGCGCGGCAGTTGCGAGACGCGCACAACGCCCGCCGCCTGCCGACCACTTCGGGCAAACTCGAAGAGATCGAGTTCACGCGGATCGACGGCGCCAGCAGTCCTGGCCAGTTGCTGAGACGGTTGCGTCATGGTGCGCTCCTGCGTCGGCATGGGTTTAGGCACTGTCTTGCTACTTGCGCTTGCTACCTGGAGCTACCTGCTTTCGCCTGCTGCGCCCGGCAAGATTAGCCGCTGACCGTTCGTTTTCTTTCATTCGCGCTTCAGTTTCTTTATCTTTCTTCCACCGGCACCGCCACTACGCAAAGACGTACCGCAGAAAAGCCCAAGATGATATCCGTTTTGTCGTTTCGAGTCAAACACTTAAGCCCGTGTGTGCGAAACTGCCCACACCCCACCCTTCCCAGCCTTCATTGAGCATGCCGGAACCCGTCAATCGCCCGCCCCGTCTGATTCTGGCGTCGAGTTCGCGCTACCGCCGCGAATTGCTCGAACGCCTGCGTATTCCATTCGATGTCGTCGTACCGGCTATAGACGAAACGCCGCTCGCCGACGAAACACCCGATACAACTGCGTTGCGGCTCGCAGCCGCCAAGGCGCGCGCGGTCGCAGCCGGCATCGGCGGCGGCGAACGCACGCTCGTGATCGGCTCGGACCAGGTCGCCACGTTCGATAACCTGCAGATCGGCAAGCCCGGCACGCACGAAAAAGCGCTCGCGCAGCTCAAGGCGATGCGCGGCCGCGAAGTGCTGTTCCATAGCGCGCTGTGCCTGTTCGACAGCGGTTCCGGCGGCGTGCAAACGGTCGACATCGTCACCCGGGTGCGGTTCAGAAGCCTGCCGGATACGGCGCTCGACGCGTATCTGCGCGCCGAAACGCCGTACGACGTCGCCGGCAGCGCGAAGTCCGAAGGGCTCGGCATTGCACTCCTCGACGCGATCGAATCGGACGACCCGACCGCGCTCATCGGCTTGCCGTTGATTGCGCTGTCGCGGATGTTGCTTGCAGCGGGTTATCCGCTCTGGGAGACGCAATGAGCGGCGTGCTGTATCTGATCCCGAACACGCTCGGCGAAGGCGACGCGGACGCGCTCGCAGCCGTTCTGCCCGCGCCGGTCCGCGCACGCGCGGCCGCGCTGCACTATTACATAGGCGAAAACGCGAAAACGACCCGCGCATTCCTGAAAAAAGTCGGCACCGAGCGGCCGATCCAGGAAATCGAAATTCGCGAACTGAACGTCAACACACCTGCCGGAGAGATCGACAAACTGCTGGCGCCGATTCTCGCCGGCACCGACGCGGGACTGGTGTCGGAGGCCGGCTGCCCGGCCGTGGCCGATCCGGGAGCGTTACTCGTGAGGCGCGCGCATGAACGCGGCGTGAAGGTCGTGCCGTTCGTCGGGCCGAGTTCGATTCTGCTCGCACTGATGGCCTCGGGGTTGAACGGCCAGAGTTTTGCGTTTCACGGTTACTTGCCGGTCGACGCCGCCGAACGCGCGAAGCGGCTGCGCGAGCTCGAGCAGCAATCACGCAAGGCGAGGCAAACGCAGATTTTCATCGAAACGCCGTACCGCAATCGCGCCCTGCTGGACACGCTGCTTGCGACCTGCGCGCCGTCGACGCTCGTTTGTGTCGCCATCGATCTGACGCTGGAAAGCGAAACGATCGTAAGCCGCACGGTGGACGACTGGAAAAAGAAGCCGGCGCCCGATATGCACAAGCGGCCGGCGATTTTCCTGCTGCTCGCGGTGTGAATCCGTGCCGCCGTGCGACGGCGCTCAGCGCAGATTCAGCTTGCCGCCCGCGACCATCGCGTGAATCGCGGCGCTGCCGACCGCCGCGCCGAACTTGCGCGCGACGCGGTCGGTAATGCTCTCCTTCACCGTGTAGTCGACGACGTCCGGCGCCTTGATGATTTCGCGCGCAACGTAGTCTGTGTCGCCGAAACCGTCGGCGAGACCCAGTTCGACGCTCTTCTCGCCGGTCCAGAAGAGGCCCGAGAAGATGTCGGGCGTTTCGTGCAGCCGCTTGCCGCGGCCCTGACGCACGGCGTCGATGAACTGCGCGTGGATTTCATCGAGCATCTGTTGCGCGTGCGCATCCATCTTCGGCGTCTCCGGCGAGAACGGATCGTAGAAGCCCTTGTTTTCGCCCGATGTGTGCAGCCGGCGCTGCACGCCGAGCTTGTCCATCAATCCGGTAAAGCCGAAACCGTCCATCAGCACGCCGATCGAGCCGACGATGCTCGCCTTGTCGACGTAGATCTTGTCGGCGGCGGCGGCCGCGTAATAACCGCCCGACGCGCACATGTCGCCCACGACCACATACAGCGGAATCGACGGATGCTTGCTGCGCAACTGGCGAATCTGGTTGTAGATGATGCCCGCCTGCACCGGGCTGCCGCCCGGGCTATTGCAGCTCAGAACGACGCCGGCCGTGCCCGCGTCTTCGAAGGCGTCCTGCAGCGCCGTGTCGATATCCTCGGCGTTCGCGTTGGTATCGGACGAAATCTCGCCATCGAGCGCGACGAGCGCCGTATGACGGCCGGTTGCAACCTTCTCGCCGGTCAGATCGAAAACGCCCCAGCCAATCAGTACGACGATCGCGAGCAGCACAAAACGAAAGAAGATTCTCCACCGCCGCGCGGCGCGCTGTTCTTCGATCGCGGCAAGCGCGATGCGTTCGAGCGCGGCGCGCTCCCAGCCCGGCTCGCCGGTGGGCGTCGCCTTGCGGTCCGCCGCGGACGGTTGATTGGAATCGGGAGTCAAGTTGTCAGACATGCGGGGTCGCCAGATAAATCGAAGTTTTTAGGGTGTTTCAGTGGAGAGCGGGCGAAGATCGTCGTCCGGCAGCCAGAATACCGCGCGCCCTTCGGACGTGTCGCGTTCGTCGACCCGGAGCGGGCGAAGCCTGCCGCCGCGGCACGGTCCGCCGACGCATTTCCCCGTATCCGGCGCGTAAATCGCGCCGTGCGTAGCGCACATCAAGTATAAGCCGGACGATTCGAAGAACTGACCTTCGGACCAGTCGAGCTCCATCGGCACATGCGCACAGCGGTTCAGGTAGCCGTACGCGTTGCCATCGTAGCGCACGAAGAATACAACGACGTTACCGCCCGCATCCACCGCGTCGCGCCGCACGCCCGTACCGCCGTCGACCAGTTCATCGGACGCGCAGACGCGCACGGGTTCGAGCGCGGCATTCATGCGTGCTCGCGCAGCCAGTCGGACAGCGAACCGATGCTTTCAGCGATGAATTTCGGCTCGAGTACCGTGAGCGAGCGGGCCGGGTGCGCGCCGTACGCGACGCCGACACTCGCCACACCCGCGTTGATCGCCATCTGCAGATCGTGCGTCGTGTCGCCGATCATCACGGTTCGCGCCGGATCTTGCCCGAGTTCGCGGGTCAGTTCGTGCAGCATGGCCGGGTGCGGCTTCGAAAACGTTTCGTCGGCGCAGCGCGTGCCGTCGAAGAGACTCGTCAGACG
>DASXXR010000460.1:0-7973 GCA_036502945.1 Paraburkholderia sp.
CCACCGCCGCAACCGACAGGTCACCCGTCTGCGCAATCGAACCATCGTGGTTGATGCCCGCGCCGAGCGTGCCGGTCGAAGCAACGCTTCCCGCGTTCACCGACAGATTCTGCTGCGCAACCAGCGTCCCGCTATTCGTCAGCGCGCCGGCCGCATTGACGACCGCCGATTGCTGCCCATAGGTGGTCCCGCTGTTCTCGACGCCGTCGCGCGCATTGACTACGAGATTGCCGCTCGCCGTGGTCTTTCCGGCGAGCACCAGTTTGCCCTCCGTAGTCAGCGTAAAGTCACCCGCCTGCGCGGCGATCACCCCTTTGGTCGAAACACCGACGCCATTCTCGGTTCCCACGAGGTAGATACGGTTCGCGTACATTCCACCCAGCAGACTGACGTCGATCGACACGCCCGACGTCGCGCCACCGCCCGCGGAAGCCGCGCCTTGCGGAGCGATCGGCGTGGCGGCCAGCGTATCGTGATCGACCTGATTCGCGCCGGTCACCACATTCAGGTTGTTCGCATAGATCGCGGCATTCGCCTGCACCGCGCGCGCGATCAGATCGACCTGATCGATATTGCCCGCATTCAGACCCGCGCCTTGAACGGTGATATTGCCGCCGGTGACGTTGAATCCGTTCAGGCTGCCGTTTGCGCCAATAATCGGCGAGCCTGTGGTGAGAATCGCGCGCGTGGTGTTGATGAAACCACCGCCATCGACAACAATGCCCGAACCGTTCGCGACGACGACTTCGGCCTTGCGGCCCGCTACCTCGAGATAGCCGCGCAGCTGACTAGGTGAATTGCTGTTGACCTGATTGACGATGATCTTTGCGGACTGTCCGGCCGCAAGATTCGGATTGCCATTGATGAAGCCGGCTTGCTGTGTCTGCACGAGCGCCGACGAATTGTTGAGGATCGCACCGGGCTTCTGCACGTCGAACTGGGAATAGGTGTTCACCGATACCCCAGCACCCGACGGCCGCGCGATATTGACCTGCGGCAGACCGTTTTGAGTCTGAATCACCTGCGCGCCAGACCCAGGAGCAGTGACAATCTGCGCGTCTGTCAGAGACGGCGCTGCGCTGAGCAGCATAAGCAGAAGCGCGGCGAATGCGCATTGGGAAACGTGCCGTATGCTTGCAGGCGGGTTCTTCTTGTTCATTGCTCTCGTTTTTCTTTATTCGATTTACTTCGCGAGAGCGGTACTGTAGTCCGCCGTTCAGGTCGGGGACATACGATAATTCCTAATTTTCTACCCGTCGCTGCTGAGCAGTCGAAGTGAGGTCATTCGGGCCGATGCCGGCGCGAATGACCTCACACTCCAATGCGCAGCAACGCCCCTCAAGCCGCCAGCACTTCAACAATTTTTCGCTGAAACGCCTGCCCATCGCTATCGAACAAATGGCAATGATCCGGCGTCGCACCGAGCTTCAGCGTGTTGCCCTTCGGATGCCGCTCGAGCGGCGGGATCCGCGCGATCAACCCATCCGGCGCGACGCTGCTCTCCGCATACAGAAACGCCGAATCGCCGAGCGATTCAACGGCCATCGTTCTAGCGGACACACCGGACTCCGTCGAGTCGACGAGCACATGTTCCGGTCTGATCCCGACGGTCACCTTGTCGCCTTCCTTCACCTTTCCCGGTTCCACCGCAACAGACTGAGTCTCACCGGTTTCATAGCGCACCACCACCCCGTCCTTCGCGACCGACTGCACCACGCCCTCGAAAAAATTCATCTTTGGCGAGCCGATGAATCCCGCCACGAACCGATTGGCGGGCGCGTGATACAACTGATTCGGGCTGCCCACCTGTTCGAGATTACCCGCCGACAAAACGACGATCTTGTCGGCAAGCGTCATCGCTTCCACCTGATCGTGCGTCACGTAGATCATCGTCGTCTTCAGCTCATCATGCAGACGCGCAAACTCGAGGCGCATCTTCACGCGTAGCGCCGCATCGAGATTCGACAGCGGTTCGTCGAACAAGAACACCTTCGGCTTGCGCGTAATCGCACGTCCAATCGCCACCCGCTGACGCTGCCCGCCCGATAGCTGCTTAGGCTTACGCTCCAGCAAATGGTCGATGTGCAGAATCTTCGCCGCGTTGCGCACCGCCTGATCGATCTCAGGCTTCTTGGTGCCCGCCAGCTTCAGCCCAAAGGCCATGTTGTCGTACAGCGTCATGTGCGGATACAGCGCATACGACTGGAACACCATCGCGATGCCTCGCTTCGCCGGCGGAATCTCGTTCATCCGCGCGCCGTCGATACTCAGATCGCCGCCGCTGATATCTTCAAGGCCGGCAATCATCCGCATCAGCGTCGACTTCCCGCATCCGCTCGGGCCGACGAACACGACGAATTCGCCATCCGCAATGTCGAGGTTGATGTTGCGCATCACTTCGTTCTCGTCGTAGCGCTTGCTGATGTTGCGCAGAGTTACGCTTGCCATGATGTGTCTCCGTGTGTTGCTGATGCTGCGTTGAATCGTCTCAATGGGAACCGACCGTCATGCGCTGCGTCCAGCGCGCGACCCGTTCCGGCAGTTGCCGCATGTCGTCGAATACCTGCTGCGCGCCGGCCGTGCGCAGCGCGTCGATTTGCGCTTCGCTCGCGTGGCCGCCGCCGATGAAGCCCAGCACCGTCATGCCGGCCGCCGTCGCCGCCGTCACGCCGGTCACGCTGTCTTCCACGACGAGGCACGCGTCGGGTGTCACCCCGAGGCCGCGCGCGGCCGCCAGATAGACATCGGGCGCGGGCTTCGGCTGCGGCACCGAGTCGGCGCAAAACAGCCTGTCGCCGAAGTACTTCACGAGGCCGGTACGCGTCAGCACGGTTTCGACGTAGGGCCTGAAGCTGTTGCTCGCGCAAGCTTTCGTCAGCGTGATGCTGGCCAACGCCTGTTCGATGCCGTCGACGGTCGGCGCCTGAACCGCCGCGGCTTCGACTGCTGCGCGAATCGCCTGAATGTCACCGTCGGCGAACTGCTTGCCGAGCTGTGCCGCGGTTCCCTCCAGCACCCGTTCGATCCGCAAGCCAAGCAGCGGCATCACGACCGGCGCCACATCGGTTCCGGGCCAGCGCGCTTCGAGTTCCTGCACGAGCATTGCAGCCGCAACCGCTTCGCTGTCGATCAGTACGCCGTCGCAGTCGCAGATCAGCGCGAGACTCGCCTCGGTTCGTTTGCCGGTCACTTAACCGCCCCGAACGTAAGGCCGCGCACCAGTTGCTTCTGCGACAGCCAGCCGACAATCAGAATCGGCGCCACCGCAAGCAGCGACGCAGCGGACAGCTTCGCCCAGAACAACCCCTCGGGACTCGAATACGACGCGATAAACACCGTCAGCGGCGCCGCGTTCGAACTCGACAGGTTGATGCTCCAGAACGCCTCGTTCCACGACAGGATCACGAGCAGCAACGCCGTGGACGCGAGCCCCGGCAGCGCCATCGGCATCAGCAGGTACACGATCTCCTGCCACGTCGCGGCGCCGTCGATGCGGCCGGCTTCGAGAATGTCGCGCGGAATTTCGTTGAAGTAGGTGAACGCCATCCACACGGCGATCGGCAGATTGATCAGCGTATAGACGATGACGAGTCCGCTGACCGTATCGAGCAGCCCGCTGTTCTTCCACAGCAGATAGATCGGCACGAGCACGCCGACTGAAGGCATCATCTTCGTCGACAGCATCCACAGCAGCACTTTCTGCGTGCGTCTGGTCGGGAAGAATGCCATCGCGTAAGCGGCAGGCACCGCGAGCAACAGACACAGCACCGTCACGCCGACCGAAATCAACACCGAGTTCCACGCGAACGCGAAGTAGTTGCTGCGCGCAAAGACCTCGCGGAAGCTTTCGAGCGTCGGCGTAAAGAATAGCGACGACGCATAAGCCTGCTGCTCGGTCTTGAACGCGGTGATCGTCATCCAGAAGATCGGGAAGAACAGCAGCAGCGAAATCAGCCACGCGAGGATGCCCGGAATGCTGCGCCGGACAACGGCGAACGGCGATGCCGTCGAAGACGTTGCGCTCGCAACGGGTGTAGCAGCAAGCTGGCTCATTTTTCGTACTCCCCTTTCAGGTTTTTCGCGAGCATCCGCACAAGGAAGAACGACACGATGTTCGCGAGCACCACCGCGAGAATCCCGCCAGCCGACGCGAGGCCGACGTCGAATTGCTGCAGGCCGAGCGAGTAGATCAGGTAGGACAGATTGGTCGTTGCATTGCCCGGGCCACCGCCGGTCGTCGTGTAAATCTCCGCGAAGATCGACAGCAGGAAGATCGTCTCCATCATCACGACCACGGCGATCGCCCGTTTGAGGTGCGGCAGCGTAATGAAGAAGAACATCGCGAATGCCCCGGCGCCGTCGATGCGCGCCGCTTCTTTCTGCTCCTGATCGAGCGACTGGATCGCCGTGAACAGAATCAGGAACGCGAACGGCAGCCACTGCCACGCGACGATGATGATCACCGCGGTGAGCGGGTAGTCGGCGAACCAGTCGATCGGTTGCAGGCCGATCGCCCGCATCCCGTCCGCGACGAGACCGTAAACCGGATGCAGGATCATGTTCTTCCAGATCAGCGCGCTCACTGTCGGCATCACGAAGAACGGCGCGATCGCCAGCAGGCGCGCCACGCCTTGACCGTAGAACTTGCGGTCGAACAACACCGCCATCAACACGCCGCCGACCACCGTGATGACGAGCACCGAGATGATCAGTTGCAGCGTATGCACGATCGACGGTCCGAATGCCGGATCGGTAGCGAGGTAGTGATAGTTATCAAGGCCAGCGAACCCTTTGACGTCGGGGTTCAACAGGTTATAGCGCGAGAACGAAAACCAGATCGTCATGGCAAGCGGAATCGCCATCCATAGCAGCAACACCGCGACGGAAGGCGAGATCAGCCAACGCGCGGACGCGGCTTTGCGCGATTCGCGCTCCTGCTCGGTCTGGGGATGGACATGCGAAAGAGGAAGGCGCAGATGAGGCATGATGGGCCACCTGTTCGATAGTGCGCGGGCCGCCGGAGCGGCGCGGCCCGCTGTGCTGCCAGGGTCCGGCTGAACGCAGACGCTCAGCCGGCGCTTTGCATCAATGAAGCATCACTTCTGGTAGCCGGCCTGGGCAACCGCGCGATTCGCGGTGGCATTGCCGGCCGCCAACGCCTGATCGACGGTCATTTGTCCCGCAACGGCGCCGGAAATGCTCTGCCCCACCACCGTGCCGAACGACTGGAACTCCGGAATGCCGACGAACTGCACGCCGGTGTAAGGCACCGGTTTCAGCGTCGGATGATTCGGGTCGGCGGATTCGATCGCCTTCAGCACGAAGTCGGCAAACGGCGCAGCCTGTTGGTATTCCGGGCGCTTATACGTCGACTGGCGCGTGCCCGGCGGCACCGACGCCCAGCCTTCATCCTTCGCGGCCAGTTCGATGTATTGCTTCGACGTGGCCCATGCGATGAACTTCTTCGCGGCATCCTGCTGCTTCGACGACTTCGGAATCGCCAGCGCCCACGCCCATAGCCAGTGCGAGCCGTTCGGCGTCACTTGCGTCGGCGCGGCGGCGAAGCCCACCTTGTCCGCGATCTGCGACTGCTGCTTGTTGTACAGCATGCCGGCTGCGACCGTCGCGTCGATCCACATGCCGCACTTGCCCGACGACATCAGCGTGAGGTTCTCGTTGAAGCCGTTCGAACTCGCTCCCGGCGGCCCGTACTTCTTCAGCAGGTCGACGTAGAACGACACCGCCTTCTTCCATTCCGGCGTGGTCAGTTGCGCTTGCCACTTCTCGTCGAACCAGCGGCCGCCGAACGTATTGACGAGAGTCGTCACGTAGGCCATGTTTTCGCCCCACCCGGCCTTGCCGCGCAGGCAGATGCCGTATACACCGCCGGCTTTGTCGGTGAGCTTTTCTGCGAATTGCGCGATCTGATCGTAGGTCGGCTGGTCCGGCATCTTCAGGCCCTTCGCCGCGAACAGGTCCTTGCGATAAAACGTCATCGAGCTTTCCACGTAAAACGGCAGCGCATACAGCGAGCCGTTGTACGACAGGCCGTCACGCGCCGTCTTCACGACGTCGTTCAGATCGTAATCAGCAGGCAGGTTCGTGAGCGGCGAGAGCCAGCCGCGCTTGCCCCATTGCGGCGTTTCATATGCGCCGATCGTCATCACGTCGAACTGGCCGCTGCCGGTGGTGATGTCCGTCGTCGCACGCTGGCGCAGCACGTTCTCCTCCAGAATCACCCAGTTCAGCTTGATGTCCGGATTCGCTTTCTCGAAGGCCGGCGAGAGCTTCTTCAGCTCGATCATGTCCGGGTTGTTCAGGGTGGCGATCGTCACGGTAGCCGCTGAAGCATGCAGCGCCGCGCACGCAAGCGCAGCGGCACCGAATACGTTTAACGCGGGTTTCAGGGCAGTTTTCATCGTTTGTCTCCTTTATCGTACGTTCGTGTTTGGGTACTGATGGCCGGCTTTGCATGCCGGTAGATGAAGGTCAGCTCATCCAGTTGCCGCCGTCGACGTTCAGGGTTTGCGCGGTGATGTAGTCCGCATCCGCGGATGCGAGAAAGAGCGCCGCGCCGGTCAGATCCGCCGGCAGCCCCATCCTGCCGAGCGGCACCGCTTCGCCGACGAGACGCTTCTTCTCGCCGGACGGCCGGTTCTCATAACGTGCGAAGAGAGCATCGACCTGGTCCCACATCGGCGTATCGACGACGCCCGGTGCAATGCCGTTGACGTTGATCTTATGCGGCGCGAGTGCGAGCGCCGCGGATTGCGTGTAGCTCAGCACGGCCGCTTTCGTCGCGCAGTAATGCGACACGAGCGCTTCGCCGCGGCGCCCCGCCTGCGACGACATATTGATGATCTTGCCGCCGTCGCCCTGCTCGACCATCTGCTGTGCAACGGCCTGCATCAAAAAGAACATACCCTTCACGTTGACCGCGAAGAGTTTGTCGTAGATGTCCCAGGATTCGTCGAGCAGCGGGCGCATATTGAACAGCGCCGCGTTGTTAAAGAGAATGTCGATCCGGCCGAAGCGCCGCACCGTTTCGGCAACGATGCGTTGAATGTCTTCGCGGCGCGTGACGTCCGCACTGAGTGTCAGCACGCGATCGCCTGCGCTGTCGCGCAGCGATTGCGCGAAACTGCCGGCCGGCTTCACGTCGACCAGCACGCAGTGCGCGCCTTCGTCGAGATAGCGCCGCGCGACGGCCTCGCCAATGCCGCTGGCCGCGCCCGTCAGGATCGCCACTTGGTCTTGCAATCGCGCTGCCACTGCTGTCTCCCATTCGTTCGAGTCTTTGTGCGCAGTGAACGAACGCTCTCTACGCGATCAATTGCTCTGTTTGTGATCGAATGATCGGATACGTGTCCGGCCATGTCAAGGCGCGGCGCAAGATTTCGATGGTGCAGCGCGGCAGGTGTCCGGCGCGCGGTTCTACCAATTTAGGCAACGCGCGCAATCAATCAATGACAAGTTTTAGAGATACGTTATATCATCCGCCTTCATCCGTTTGGACGTTACCGGGGAGTCTGCGACATGGCCGCTTCATCTGACGACCGCCTCGCGAAAAAGCTCGCGCATGCCGACGCTGTCGCTGCCGGGCGCGGTTTGTCCCTGACGACGCTGCGTCGTCAGGTCTACGCATTGATCGCGGCGAGCGAGCGGCCGATCGGCGCCTACGATCTGCTCGCCGCGCTCGAACCGCAGCGCGGACGCGTCCCGCCGACAACGGTCTACCGCGTCCTCGAATTTCTGGTCGAGCATGGCTTCGTTCATCGCATCGAGTCGAAGAACGCTTTTTTTGCATGCTGCGCGGTCGGCCAGCCGCATCAGGGTCAGTTTTTGATCTGCGACGCATGCGGCGAGACGATCGAAATTCCCGGTGGCGAACTCGCCGAACGTCTGGCCGGCAGCGCGCCGGCGCATGGCTTTGAAGTCCGTCATCAGGTGGTCGAGTTGAGCGGCCTGTGCGC
>DASXXR010000461.1:0-11138 GCA_036502945.1 Paraburkholderia sp.
CCGCGAGGTGACGAAGCTGGACCGCCCGGAGCTGACCTCGGCGAAGGTCATCGTGTCGGGCGGACGGGGGCTGGGCAGCGGCGAGAACTACACGAAGGTGCTCGAGCCACTGGCGGACAAACTGGGCGCGGCGATGGGCGCCTCGCGCGCGGCGGTGGACGCGGGTTACGTGCCGAACGACTATCAGGTCGGGCAGACGGGCAAGATCGTTGCGCCGCAGCTGTACGTGGCGGTGGGCATCTCGGGGGCGATCCAGCATCTGGCAGGGATGAAGGATTCGAAGGTGATCGTCGCCATCAACAAGGATCCCGAAGCGCCGATCTTCAGCGTCGCGGATTATGGGCTGGTGGGCGATCTGTTCACGGTCGTGCCTGAGCTGGTGAACGAACTCGGCTGATCAAGGACGGCGCCGCATCGAGGCGTCCAGCAGCAAGCGAAAGGGCGCAAGGACGTGCAATCCGGCGCCCTTTTCTCATCGTGGACGGAGGAGACAAACATGAGCTACACGGCACCCATCAAGGACATGCTGTTCGTGATGAAGGAACTGGCCGGACTCGACGCTATCGCGGCATTGCCCGGTTTTGAAGACGCCGGCCTGGAAACGGCGCGGGCCGTGCTCGAAGAGTCGGCGCGCTTTTGCGGCGAAGTGCTTGCGCCGCTGAACGTCGAAGGCGACCGCAATCCAAGCAGCTGGCGCGACGGCAACGTCACCGCGACGCCCGGTTTTAGCGACGCGTTCCGCCAGTTCGTCGAGGGCGGCTGGCAAGGCGTGCAGCACCCCGTCGACTACCAGGGCCAAGGCCTGCCGAAGCTGATCGCGACGCCGTGCATCGAGATGCTCAATGCGTCGAATCTGTCGTTCGCATTGTGTCCGCTGTTGTCCGACGGTGCGATAGAAGCGCTGCTGACCGCCGGCAGCGCAGCACAGAAACAAACCTACGTGCCGAAGCTGATTTCCGGCGAATGGACCGGCACGATGAATCTCACCGAACCGCAGGCGGGCTCCGATCTCGCGCTCGTGCGCACGCGCGCCGAGCCGCAGGCCGACGGCACCTACAAGCTGTTCGGCACGAAGATCTTCATCACGTGGGGCGAACACGACATGGCGAAGAACATCGTCCATCTCGTGCTGGCCCGCACGCCGGATGCACCGCAGGGTGTCAAAGGCATTTCGCTCTTCGTCGTGCCGAAGTTTGTCGTCGGTAACGACGGCGAACTGGGCGCGCGCAACGACGTGCATTGTGTGTCGATCGAGCACAAGCTCGGCATCAAGGCGAGCCCGACGGCGGTTCTGCAGTTCGGCGATCACGGCGGCGCGATCGGCCATCTGATCGGCGAAGAAAATCTCGGGCTCGAGTACATGTTCATCATGATGAACGCGGCGCGCTTCGCGGTCGGCATGCAGGGCGTGGCCGTGTCGGATCGCGCGTATCAGAAGGCGGCCGCGTATGCGAAGGAGCGCGTGCAAAGCCGTCCGGTCGACGGCTCGGCGAAAGCGCCGGTGTCGATCATCCATCACCCCGACGTGCGCCGGATGCTCGCGACGATGCGCGCGCTGACCGAAGGCGCGCGCGCGCTCGCGTATGTCGCCGCGGCGCACCGCGACATCGCGCATCGCCACCCGGATGACGCAACGCGCGCTGAGCATCAGGCGATCTACGAGTTTCTGGTGCCGATCGTGAAGGGCTGGAGCACGGAACTGTCGGTGGATGTGACGAGCCTTGGCGTGCAGGTGCACGGCGGCATGGGCTTCATCGAAGAAACGGGCGCCGCGCAGTACTACCGGGACGCGCGCATCCTGCCGATCTACGAGGGCACGACGGCCATCCAGGCGAACGATCTGGTCGGACGCAAGACGCTGCGTGACGGCGGCGCGGTGGCGAAGAAGCTGCTGGCTGAGATTGCGCAGACCGTCGAGGCGCTGGGCGCGCAACCGGGCGCGGCGTTTCAATCGATGCAGCGGCAGCTGTCGCAGGGTCAGCGCGCGTTGCAATCGGCGGTGGAGTTTGTCGTGCGTAACGCGAAAAGCGACCCTAACGCGGTGTTCGCGGGCAGCGTGCCGTATCTGAAGCTCGCGGGCATCGTGTTCGGCGGCTGGCAAATGGCGCGTGCGATGCTGGCCGCCGCGCGAAACCAGGCCGATGACGCGTCGTTCTACGGCGCGAAAATCGCGACTGCGCAGTTCTTCGCTGAACACGTGCTGCCGCAGGCCGCGGCGCTTGAAACATCGATTGTCAGCGCGAAGGGCGATGAAGGCGTGCTGGCGCTGTCTGAAGATCAGTTCTGACTTTCATTCGCGCTTGATTGAAAACAAACCGGCGCCCGCTTTTTTGCTGGGGCGCCGTTTGCGTTTGGCGAGACTCGGACCGGGCGGCTAGCAGACCGTAGCCGGCCTTATGCGTAAGCGGGACGCGGCATGCCGCCCGTTTCGCCGAGATAGCGATGTACCGACAGATCACCCGACTGAATCGCCGGTTTCTTGCCCGAAATCAGATCGGCAAGCAGTTGGCCGGAGCCGCACGACATCGTCCAGCCAAGCGTGCCGTGGCCCGTATTCAGGAACAGGTTCGATACCGGCGTGCGGCCGACGATCGGTGTGCCGTCCGGTGTCAACGGACGCAGGCCGGTCCAGAACGTCGCCTTCGACGTATCGCCGCCGCCCGGGAACAGATCGTTCACGCACATTTCGAGTGTCTCGCGGCGCGCCTGTTTCAGCGTCTTGTCGAAGCCGACGATCTCCGCCATGCCGCCGACGCGAATCCGGTCGTCGAAACGCGTGATCGCGATCTTGTAGGTTTCGTCGAGCACGGTGGAAACGGGCGCCGCCGACGCGTCGACGATCGGCGCGGTGATCGAGTAGCCCTTTAACGGGTAGACGGGAATCTTGACGATACCGGCGAGGAATTGCGTCGAGTACGAGCCGAGCGCGACCACGAACGTGTCGGCACGAACCATTTCCGGGCCGCACTTCACGCCGGCGATACGGCCGCCGGCCATTGCGAGCGCGTCAATTGGCGTGTTGTACCGGAACTTCACGCCGAGCTGCTCTGCGAGCGCGGCAAGGCGCGTGGTGAATAGCTGGCAGTCGCCGGTTTCGTCGCCGGGCAGGCGCAGCCCGCCCGTCAGTTTGTGCGCGGTCGCGGCGAGCGCGGGTTCGGCGCGCGCCAGGTCGGCCGGCAACAGCACTTCGTATGGGACATTCGCGTCTTTCAGTACGGCGACGTCTTTCGCGGCGCCGTCCAGTTGCTGCTGCGTGCGGAACAGTTGCAGCGTGCCGCCGGTGCGGCCTTCATAGCGAATGCCGGTGTCGGCGCGCAGCGCCTGCAGGCAGTCGCGGCTGTATTCGGCGAGGCGGACCATGCGGCCTTTGTTCACCGCATAGCGTTCCGATGTGCAGTTCTGCAGCATCTGCCACATCCATTGCAACTGGAATGACGTGCCATCGAGCCGGATCGCGAGCGGCGCGTGCTTCTGGAACATCCATTTGACGGCTTTCAGCGGCACGCCAGGTGCTGCCCACGGCGACGCGTAGCCGGGCGAAATCTGGCCCGCGTTAGCAAAACTGGTTTCGAGCGCCGGCCCGGCTTCGCGATCGATCACGGTGACTTCGTGACCGGCACGCGCAAGATAGTAGGCACTCGTTATGCCGACAACGCCACTGCCCAGGACGACGACTCGCATAGCTGCTCCAGTAAAGTCTGTGGGCGGGCGGCGGGTTGAGGTCCGTTTCGATCGCTGTTTGTCTGTCTTGCCAGCGATTAACGAGGTAATTTGCCGAATACCCAGTGTTAGTGACTATACTATTTGCCATGAGGTAGGTTTTGTTATTGTATTTTTCCGATTTTCAGTAAAAACTATGCGTACACACCGTCAGCCGATCCGCGCGCTCGATAAACTCGACCGGAAGATCCTCAAGCTGCTTCAGCAAGAAGGGCGCATCGCGATGAAAGACCTGGCCGAGCAGGTCGGATTGTCGGTGACGCCGTGCATCGAACGCGTCAAACGGATGGAGCGCGACGGCGTCATTTCGGGCTACTACGCGCGGGTCAATCCGGCCGAACTGGGCGCTGCGCTGCTGGTGTTCGTCGAGATCACGCTCGATCACAAAAGCGGCAACATGTTCGACCAGTTTCGCCGTGAAGTGCAGAAGATCCCGGAAGTGCTCGAGTGCCATCTCGTATCAGGGGATTTCGACTATCTGATCAAGGCGCGTATCGGCGAAATGGCCGACTACCGGAAGTTGCTCGGCGATATCCTGCTGCAATTGCCCGGCGCGGTGCAGTCGAAGAGCTATGTCGTGATGGAAGAGATCAAGGAAACCCTGACCATCGCCGTTGGCGAATGAAAACCCGCCAGCTCACATTGCCTCGACAAATGGCGTAAATACTGTATATTTATACAGGTTTTCTGCGCCGCTTCTGTCACCGTGAACGATTCCGACAACGAATTTCCCATCGCGCCGCCCGCACCCCGCAAAGGGCGCGGCGCGGTGACGAACCTGCAAGGCCGCTACGAGGTCGACCAGCGCGAGACGGTCGATGACGGCTGGCGTTCGTTCGCAGACGATGATGGCGAAACACCCGCGCTGCGCACCCAGGTGTTCGATGAGCACGCCAAAAGTATCCTCACGCGCAACCAGTCGCCGGATATTCCGTTCAGCGTGTCGCTCAATCCCTATCGCGGTTGCGAGCACGGTTGCATCTATTGCTTTGCGCGGCCTACGCACAGCTACCTGGGGCTGTCGCCCGGGCTCGATTTCGAGAGTCGCATCTACGCGAAGGTCAATGCGCCGGAGTTGCTCGCGCGCGAGTTGTCGAAGAAGAATTATGTGCCCGAGCCCATCGCGCTCGGCGTCAATACCGATGCTTGGCAACCCGTCGAACGCGACCTGCGGCTGACGCGGCGGGTCGTCGAAGTACTGCACGAGCGCGGCCATCCGTTCGCGGCAATCACGAAGTCGTCGCTGATCGAACGCGATCTGGATCTGCTTACACCGATGGCGGCGCGCAATCAGGTGATGGCCGCCATCACGATCACCACACTCGACGCCGAGATCGCGCGCACGCTCGAACCCCGCGCGGCCACGCCGTCGCGGCGCCTGCGCACCATCCGCACGCTGAGCGAAGCCGGCGTGCCGGTCGGTGTCAGCATTGCGCCGGTGATCCCGTTCGTTACGGAACCAGACATGGAGCGCGTGCTCGAAGCGTGCGCTGAGGCGGGGGCGACGAGCGCGAGCTACATCGTGCTGCGTCTGCCGTGGGAAGTCGCGCCGCTATTCAAAGACTGGCTGGCCGCGCATTTCCCGGACCGCGCGGATCGTGTGATGAGCCGCGTGCGCGATATGCGTGGCGGCAAGGACTATGACTCCTCGTTTGCGCAGCGGATGAAAGGCGAGGGCTTGTGGGCCGATCTGCTCAAACAGCGTTTCGCCAATGCGACACGGCGCCTCGGGCTGAATGCGCGCCGGCACGGCATTCTGGATATGTCGCTGTTTCGCCGGATTGAGCCACTGCGGCCTGCATCCGGCAATCCGCAACTTGATCTCTTCTAGGTCCGCGCCACTCGTCGCGCGCCACGTGCTATGTGCTATTGGTCAAGCCCTATTGAGACAGCGATTTCGCCGCGTCGATCTGCGATTCGAAGTAAGTCTGGAACGACAGCGCGAGACCGGTCATCAGCAGGCATGCGCCGATCAACAGCGCAAAGATCACGACAAAGATGACTGCCCAGCCCGACTCGCTGTGCCGTCCGGTTTGCGCATTGAATTGCGCGTCCCATTTTTCGTCGGGGCGCAGCCCGTAGACGATCGCGGCCAGAAACGCGGCCAGCAGCGAGACGGCGCCGGGAAAGACGAGCACCCAGCCGAGTATCGAAGCCCGCTCAGTGGCCGCGAGCAGCAGAAAACCCGGAATGCCGATGATCGTGCCGACCACGTGCGCCCAGCCGAACACATCGCGCAAACCGCGCAGATAGAAACGATGCGCGCCGATGGTGCCGAAGAAAAACGCGAGCGCGGCGGTGACGGTTTTGGAGCGAAAGCGCGGAGTGTGCGATGCGACGGTCGACATGAATGTAAGCGGCAAGGTGACGGGCAGTGGGAGCGGCGCGTACGCCGTCGCGCATTCTACGCCCGGCGCGCGCGGGCGGTCAGGTGACGCGGTGACGCGGCGGCGCATCCAGCCCGGATGCGATCAAATAGCGGCCGCTGGCGTGGCCGTTGCGCCATTCCAACGCATAAAGAGGGTTGCCGAATTTGCCGGCATGCAGACGGCCTTCCGGCGCAAGCGCCATCTCCCGGAAGGCCGGCGCACCGGGCGGCGTCGGGGTTGAATCGCCGCAGTGCGAGCTTGCGGAGAACGGCCTCGCACGCGTCCCGTCTGATTGCTCAGCGGTTTTAGCGGTGCCCGGTTGCGGGTTGGAGGCGGCCGGCCACTCCGGCCTCTCTGGTTTATCCCCGTAAGTGTTTGTTATGGCTTTGGTTTCGGGCTATAATCGCCGGTTTCAGCGGTTTCAAACCCTGGTTTTCAAGGACTTTAATTATGGTCATCATCCGCTTGGCTCGTGGCGGCTCGAAGAAGCGCCCGTTTTACAATATCGTCGCAACCGATTCGCGTAGCCGCCGTGACGGCCGCTTCATCGAGCGCGTTGGCTTCTACGACCCGATCGCGACGAAGGGCGAAGCGCTGCGCATCGCTCAAGACCGCCTGACGTACTGGCAAGGTGTCGGCGCACAACTGTCGGGCACGGTCGCGCGTCTCGTGAAGGAAGCAAAAAAGGCGCAACCGGCTGCTTAATGACAGTCGGCATGTGCATCGGCGGGCCGTCCGCACACACTGCGCGGGGCGCCGGATGCACCGGTTTTACTGATGCTGCGATGAGGTTTGCTGATGTCCGTGGGTGATTCAAGCGGTTCTAGCCGCACGAAGCCGGCAACTCGGGCCTCATTCGGCGCGTTTGTTCGCAAGCCTGCGGAGCCAACTGCTCCCGGTCCTGCCGGGCAGGCGCTGCGTGACGAATCGGTAGAAGTCTGGCCGGACGACGCAGTCGAAGTCGGCGCGATTGTCGACGCTTACGGTCTCAAAGGCTGGGTGAAGGTAGCCGCTCACGCGGACGCCGGACACGGTGGCGATACGTTGCTGAGCGCGAAGCGCTGGTGGCTTGTCAAAGACCATGAGCGCAGATCGGCGCCGGTGAAGCAGTCGAAGGTTCACAGCGACAGCATCGTCGCCCAGCTAGGCGGTACGGACGACCGCGATGCGGCGCTGGCGTTACGCGGACACCGCGTCTACGTTCGCCGCAGCGAGTTCCCGGCGCTGGCCGCCGACGAATACTACTGGGTTGATCTGCTGGGCCTCGATGTCGTCAACGAGGCGGGAGTCGAACTCGGCAAGGTGGCGGATATGATCGACAACGGTGCGCAGTCGGTATTGCGCGTCGAATATCCGGCAGCCGGCAAAGACGGCAAGCCTGCCACTGGCGAGCGTTTGATTCCGTTCGTCGGTGTCTTTGTCAAAACGGTGGACCAGACGGCGAAGCGAATCATCGTCGACTGGGAAGCCGATTACTAAATAATTCGCCGAACGGAGAGAGCGATGCAGTTCGATGTCGTCACGCTCTTTCCCGATATGTTTCGCGCGTTGACCGAGTGGGGCATCACGAGCCGCGCGGCGAAACAGGCGCGTTACGGGTTGCGAACGTGGAATCCACGCGATTTCACCACAGATAATTACCGTACGATCGACGATCGTCCGTATGGCGGCGGCCCCGGCATGGTGATGCTGGCGAAGCCGCTGGAAGACGCGATCGGTGCCGCGCAAGCGGCGCAGGCGGAGCAGGGTGTCGTCGGCTCGCGGGTCGTGATGATGTCGCCGCAAGGCACGACGCTCAATCATGACCGCGTGATGCGCTTTGCAGCTGAACCCGGTTTGATCCTGCTATGCGGCCGCTATGAAGCGATCGACCAGCGGCTGATCGACCGCTGCGTCGACGAAGAAGTCAGCCTCGGCGACTTCGTGCTGTCGGGCGGCGAGTTGCCCGCAATGGCATTGATGGACGCGGTTGTGCGTCAATTGCCGGGCGTGCTGAACGACGCGCAATCGGCGGTGCAGGACAGTTTCGTCGATGTGCTGCTGGATTGTCCGCACTACACGCGGCCGGAAGAATACGACGGCGCGCGCGTGCCCGACGTGCTGCTGGGCGGTCATCATGCGGAGATCGAGCAATGGCGCCGGCGCGAGGCGTTGCGCAATACGCTGGCGAAGCGGCCCGATCTGATCGAGCGTGCCAGAATGAACAAGATGTTGAGCCGTGCCGATGAGGCATGGCTCACAAGTCTCGCAAGGGAAGCGTCGAAGGCTTGAAAGAGCCCCGGCACCCCGGTGCGGGATACAGGCGGGGCTGCACATGCGTGTGCGGTTCCAGTTGTGAATCCATCCTCTATCGGGGCCGTGGCCGCGCGTTGCACGCAAGGCAGGCACGAACGCCGACAAGATGGCATAAGGAGTCAATCGTGAATCTGATTGAAAAACTCGAGCAGGAAGAAATCGAGCGCGTGCTCGACGGCAAGACCATCCCCGATTTCGCCCCTGGCGATACGGTGATCGTGAACGTGAGTGTGGTTGAAGGTACCCGCAAGCGCGTTCAGGCGTACGAAGGCGTCGTCATCGCGAAGCGTAACCGTGGCCTCAACTCGGCGTTCACCGTCCGCAAGATTTCGTCGGGCGAAGGCGTCGAACGTACGTTCCAGACCTACTCGCCGCTGCTCGCGAGCATCGTCATCAAGCGTCGTGGCGATGTGCGCCGTGCGAAGCTGTATTACCTGCGCGAACGTTCGGGCAAGTCGGCCCGGATCAGGGAAAAGCTGGTGTCGAAAGACCGCTCGGCTCCGCAGGAGTAAAAGCTGTAAGAAAAAGCACCCACCACGGGTGCTTTTTTCTTGGCTGGTTCAAAATGACGATGTGTTCATCAGCACTCGTTTTCGAGAGTCCCATTGTCCCGTCCTGCCCGTCCCGTCTTTGAGCCTGAATCCCTGCCCGTCGAATCGACGGGTGCCGATCTTCCCGCCGTTGCGCCCGGCCGCTTGACGCCGGACGGCTTGCGCGCGCGCTTCGAGCAGCGTTTGCGCTGGGAGCCTGAGGCGACTGAAGTACGTTGGCGCGAAGATGCTGATCCGCGCGTGGCGGCCGTTCTGATTCCGCTGGTCGTCCGCGAGTCGGGGTTGACTGTTCTGCTGACGCAGCGCGCCGATCATCTGAGCGATCATGCGGGGCAGGTGAGCTTCCCGGGCGGCCGCTACGAGCCGACCGACGCGGACACCATCGCCACCGCGCTTCGCGAGGCGCAGGAAGAGGTCAGTCTCGACCCGGCGCGCGTCGAAGTGCTGGGCGCGCTGCCCGACTATCTGACCAGCACGGGTTTTCGCGTGACGCCGGTGGCCGGCCTCGTGCATCCACCGTTCACGGTCGAAGCCGACACGCTCGAGGTGGCCGAGATCTTCGAAGTGCCACTGGCTTTTCTGATGGACCCAGCCAATCACGAGGTGCGCGTGCTGAAGTGGGAAAACGGCGAGCGTCGCTTTTTTGCCATGCCTTATCCGCGCGGCGAGCGAGGCGCGACGCACGGTCATTACTTCATCTGGGGTGCAACAGCGGGTATGTTGCGCAATTTTTATCGCTTCCTCGCCGCGTGACGCGGATGCCGTTTCGTATGCGCTGCATTGCGCGCAGTCACGGTTCGACTGTTTCTAAGCGCGGCGGGTGAGGCGCATCCGACCCTGTGCTATCGTACGGATCAACCGCGAAGGTCTAGGCAAAAACTCGAATAGCACGGCGCATCGCATGACTTTCTTCTCCGTATTGCTGGCTCTGATTCTCGAACAGGTACGCGCGCTGTCACCGGGCAATCCGGTGTCGGCACTGCTGCAGTACCACGCGGAATCGGCGGCGCACGGATTCGACGCCGGCAAGGAGAAGCATGGCGTTCTCGCATGGCTCGTCGTCGTGCTGCCGTGGACGCTGGCCGTTGGCCTCATCTACTTCGTGCTGTATCAGATTCATTTCACACTTGCGTTCCTGTGGAACGTGGTGATCGTCTACTTCACGCTCGGCTTCAGGCAGTTCAGCCACTATTTCACCGACATTCATCTGGCGCTGAACAACGACGACGTACCGCGCGCACGCGAAATCCTCAATGAATGGACCGGCCTCGAAACGGTCGACATGCCGGTCAGCGAGATCGTGCGTCATACGCTGATTCACGCGGTCGTGGCGTCGCATCGGCATGTATTTGGTGTGTTCTTCTGGTTTCTCGTGCCGATCGGCCCGGCGGGCGCCGTGCTGTACCGCGTCGCCGAGTATCTGGCGCGGGCGTGGTCGCAGCCCGTCGAAGACCGCACCGCGGCGTTTTCCACCTTTGCACAACGCGCTTTCTTTGTGATCGACTGGATACCGGCGCGGCTGACGTCGCTGGGCTTCGCGATTGTCGGCAACTTCGAAGACGCGATCTATGCATGGCGCAATCACACGCGCCAATGGCCCGACCCGAACGACGGCGTATTGCTCGCGGCGGGCAGCGGCGCGCTGGGCGCCCGGCTGTCGGGGCCGCTCGCCGAGCCGTCGAGTCTCGACGCGTTGTCCACCGGCGACGGCGGTCCGATGCCCGTCGGCGACGACTGCACGCCGCGCACGCTGCAATCGGCGGTTGGGCTCGTGTGGCGGGCGGTGATTCTATGGATGATCCTGCTGCTGATGTTGACGATCGCAGTGTGGTTGTCCTGAGCGGCGCGGCCTCGTTTCTCCGGCCCGCGCACTAAAGCTAAACCCTCTCACCCGTCGAGCGGATCGCGCGCCGTCCCGCATTGCCAGCAGACGGTGAACTGCGCCTCCAGCATCTCCCCGCACTGGCGGCAGCGCCATGCCGGCGCACCGGCCTTCGGCCCGCTCGACGCCGCGTCGATCAACCTTCGTGCAAGCGCTTCGTCGCGGTCGTCGACAAGCCATAATTCCGGCGCGCATTGATCGGCCGGAATATCGCCTAATGCGCCACTCAGATAGCGGTTATGTAACTGGCATGCAATGCCGGCTGTCGCCAGCACGTTGACCCAGTGCTGGCCGATCATCAGATTCGGTGCGCGAAGAAGC
>DASXXR010000462.1:0-3279 GCA_036502945.1 Paraburkholderia sp.
GCGCGAGGTCTTCGCCAGCGCGGCGCCGGTTGGCGCCGCCGCGCACCGCGCCGGCGGCCATGCGGATGGTGTGTCCGTCGCTTTCGACGAGTTCCTGTGGCGCCACGGTATCGCAGCCGGCGGGCATCGACGCGCCGGTCATGATGCGCACGCATTGCGCCGCCGTCACCTCGCCTGCAAACGGATGGCCCGCGAGCGCCTTGCCGATCACGGTGAGCGACACCCCCGACGCCTGCGCGCCGAGCGCGGCGCTGCTGAACGCGTAGCCGTCCATGGCCGAGTTGTCGTAGGCGGGCACGTCGATGGGCGACACGATGTCTTCGGCCAGCACGCGGTCGAGCGCGTCATGCAGCGGCACGCGCTCGGCGGTGGCGACGGGCGCCGCCCACTGGCGCACGATCGCCTGGGCGGCCGGGACCGGCAATGCTTGAGGGTCGAACTGGGCTAGGCTGCGTGAAAGTTCGTTGAACGTGGTCATGAATGGGGAAGTGCGCGACCGTATGCGGGCTCGGCGGTCGCCGCCGATCGCGGCAAAGACAGCAGCAGAAACCTCAATTTCGTTCGAGGTCGGCCAGTTCCTGCAAAGAGTTGACATTGTAAAACGCACGCTCGTCGGCAAAAGGGACTTCGACGGTCGTGTGGCGCGCGTACCACGCGCGCACTTTACGCTCGCCCGCATCCAGAAAGGCGGCGAGGTCGGCGGCGAGCGGTGCGCGGATGAGCGCGAACACCGGATGGATCGACGGCTCGCCTTGGGCATCCGTCGTCGTGACGGTGGCGATATCGGCGTGGGCGGTGTCCAGTGCCTCGGCGAGGCGCGCGGCGAGGTCGGCGGGCAGATTCGGCGTGTCGCACGGCGCGCTCAGCACGTAGCCGGTGCGCGCGGCGACGAGACCGGTCAGCAGGCCCGCCAGCGGGCCGGGAAAATCGGGCAACGTATCGGCGAGCACCTTTGCACCGAACGGCGCGCCCAGTTCCGCATAGCGCTCGGGATGGCGGTTCGCGCTGATCAGCAACGCGCCGCTCTGCGGCGCGAGGCGCCTCAGCACGTGCAGCGCCAGCGCATCGCCGTGCAGCGTTTGCAAGCCCTTGTCGACGCCGCCCATGCGCATTCCGCGGCCGCCCGCGAGCAGAAGGCCGGTGATCTGGTCGCGGGAGATCGGCATGGGAACGGGTTGAGCGCGTGTGAGGGCAAGTAGGGAGGCGAGTACGCAGGCGGCGGCAGGGTGAACCGCCTGCTAACCGCCGATGTACGACATTTCGACGCGGCGCTCGGCCTGCGCATTCGATGCGGCGGCTGCGCTGCCGCGCAGTTGCGAATAGCGGTCGGCGCGTGCGTGCCAGATGTGGGCGACTGCGGTGGCGATGTCGGCGTCACTTGAGCCGTTGCGCAACAGCGCGCGCAAATCGTGCCCTCCCGTCGCAAACAGACACAAATAAACCTTGCCTTCCGTCGACAGCCGCGCGCGCGTGCACGTGCCGCAAAACGCGCGCGTGACGCTCGAGATCACGCCGATCTCGCCGCTGCCGTCCGCGTAGCCCCAGCGCTGCGCGGTTTCGCCGATGCTGTGCGCTTCGAGCGGCACGAGCGGAAAATGCGCAGCGATACGCGCGACCACCTCGGCCGACGGCAGCACTTCCGTCATGTTCCAGCCATTCGACGTGCCGACATCCATGTATTCGATGAATCGCAGCACGACGCCCGAGGCCTTGAAGTGATGCGCCATCGGCACGATTTCCGCGTCGTTCGTGCCGCGCTTCACGACCATGTTGACCTTGACCGGCCCGAGCCCGACGGATTGGGCGGCGTCGATGCCGGCGAGTACGTCTTCGACCGCGAAGTCCGCATCGTTCATGCGGCGAAACAGCGTGTCGTCGAGCGCGTCGAGGCTGACCGTGATGCGCTTCAGGCCCGCGTCTTTCAGACTGCGCGCCTTGCGCGCGAGCAGCGAGCCGTTGGTGGTCAGCGTCAGGTCGAGCGGCTGGCCGGCGGGCGTTGTCATCTGCGCCAGCCGTTCGATCAGAAACTCCAGGTTTTTGCGCAGCAGCGGTTCGCCGCCCGTCAGCCGGATTTTTTCGACGCCGTGCGCGACGAAGATCCGCGCGACGCGTTCGATTTCCTCGAACGTCAGGAGCGCGCTGTGCGGCAGGAAAGGGTAGTCCTTGTCGAAGACCGCGCGCGGCATGCAGTAGACGCAGCGGAAGTTGCAGCGGTCCGTGACCGAGATGCGCAGGTCGCGCAGCGGCCGCGACAGCGTGTCGCCCAGTTCGCCGCGCGGCGTATGCGCGGGACCGGAGACAACCGGCACCTCGCTGACATCAGCAACGGGAATGATGCGTCGGGACATGATTGCTTTAGGTGGATCCAGACCTTCATTCTAGCGGAACGCCCTTACCGCCACGATTGGGGAAAGGCCGGCGCTGATAAAAAAGCCCGCTTTCGAACCAGTTCGAAGCGGGCTTTTGTACTGCGGCGCTGCGCCGGTAGCACGGCGCAGCACGTTTTACTGCGGGTGCTTCACCGTTTCGATCTGCTGCATCGGTGCTGTATCGGCAGGCGCCAGCGGCTTGCGCTCGCGCGGTACGCGGGTCGGCTTCACGGTCTGCGCGGCGGTTTCCTGTGCATCGCGCAGCTTCGTCGAGTCTGTGTTGACCCAGACGAGGCCGGCGCTTTCCAGCATTGGCTGAAGGGCTTCCGTCGACAGCGCGCTTGCGCCGCTTGTGCCATGTGCACCGTTCGCGCGCACGGCGTGCGACGCGGCCGCCGGCTGTTCCTGAGCCGGTGTGGCAGCAGGAGCAGGCGTTGCGGCGGGTTGCGGCGCGGGTTGCGCAGCTTCGGCACGGACCTCGTCGGCCGGCGCCTGGTACGCCGGAGCCGGTTCGGCAGCTTGCGGTGCGGTGGGTTGCAGCGCAGCAGTCTGCACGGCCGGTTGCGGCTCTGCGACGGGCACTTCGCGGTATGGCGCCGGTTCCGCTGCCGGCGGGATCGCGGCGGGCGCAGCTTGCTCGACCGGTGCTGGTGCTTGAACCTGCATTTCCGCCTGCGCGGGAGCCGATTCGACCGCCACCTGCACGGCAGGAGCGGGCGTTGCAGCAGCCTCGACGGGCGCAGCTACCGGTGCCGTTTCGACCGGCACGGTCTGGACATGCGCCGGTGCCGGTGCCGGTGCCGCCGGCGCTTCTTGCGGTTGCGGCTGCGTGAACGAACCGGTTGCCGGCGCTTCTGCTACCGGCACGACGGCTTCCACCGTCGCCGCTTTTTCGGCAGCGAGCGGCGGC
>DASXXR010000463.1:0-2555 GCA_036502945.1 Paraburkholderia sp.
GATTCATGCGCTGATCGGCCCGAACGGAGCCGGCAAGACCACCTGCTTCAATCTGCTCACCAAATTTCTCGAACCCACTGCCGGGCAGATCGTCTTTGAAGGCGTCGATATCACGGGTGAACGCCCGGCACAGATCGCGCGGCGCGGGATCATCCGGTCATTCCAGATTTCCGCTGTATTTCCGCATTTGACGGCATTGCAGAATGTGCGCATCGGCCTGCAGCGCGCGCTAGGCACCGCGTTTCACTTCTGGAAAAGCGAACGCACGCTGCACCAGCTCGACGACCGCGCAATCGATCTGCTGACCCAGGTCGGCCTTGCCGATTTCGCCGACGTGGCGACGGTCGAACTCTCATACGGCCGCAAGCGCGCACTGGAAATCGCTACGACGCTCGCGATGGAACCCGAGTTGATGCTGCTCGACGAACCGACGCAAGGGATGGGTCACGAAGATGTGGACCGCGTGACCGCATTGATCAAAAAAGTATCGACGGGCCGCACGATCCTGATGGTCGAACACAACATGAATGTCATCGCCGGCATCTCGGACACGATCACGGTTCTGCAACGCGGCGAGGTGCTGGCTGAAGGCAGCTATGCGGAGGTATCGAAGAATCCGCTCGTGATGCAGGCGTACATGGGCAGTGCCGATGCCGCACTAGCCGGAGCCCATGCATGAGCACGGTGACCGAGAGCGAGAAGCTGGAAACCAACGGGACGCTGGACGCGGAACCGGCACTCGAGATCGATGGGCTAGAGGCGTGGTACGGGGAGTCACATATCCTGCACGGCGTCGATCTGACCGTGAGCCGCGGCGAGGTAGTCACCCTGCTTGGCCGCAACGGCGCTGGGCGCACGACAACGCTGCGCGCGATCATGGGCCTCACCGGCCGGCGCACCGGCTCGATCCGCATCGGCGGCCGCGAGACGATCGCGATGGCGACGCATCGCATCGCGCATTGCGGCCTAGGTTATTGCCCGGAAGAGCGCGGTATCTTTTCGAGCCTGTCGTGCGAGGAAAATCTGCTGTTGCCGCCACTCGTCGGCGATACGTCGCACATGATGTCGCTCGATGAGATCTACGCGATGTTTCCGAACCTGCATGAACGCCGGATGAGCCAGGGCACGCGGCTGTCGGGCGGCGAGCAGCAAATGCTCGCGGTTGCGCGGATCCTGCGCACCGGCGCAAATCTGCTGTTGCTAGACGAGATTTCCGAAGGCCTCGCGCCGGTCATCGTGCAGGCGCTCGCGCGAATGATCGTCATGTTGAAGTCGCGCGGCTACACGATCGTGATGGTCGAGCAGAATTTCCGTTTCGCCGCGCCGCTGGCGGACCGCTTCTATGTGATGGAACACGGCTCTATCGTCGAACACTTCGGGGCGAGCGAGCTGGAAAGCAAGATGCCGGTGCTGCATGATTTGCTCGGGGTGTGAGCATCGGGTCGCCGAAAATGTGCAACGTTAATTGCCTCTGATAACCACAACGCAGAACGAAGGAGACAGGAATGAAAAGGAACACTCTCGCGCGGCTTGCGTCACTCTGTTTCGCAGCAGCGGCAGGTGTCGCATTGACGGCGGGCAGCGCGCGAGCGGCCGACGATGCAGTCAAGATCGGCTTCATCACCGACCTGTCGGGCCTCTATGCGGATATCGACGGCCAGGGCGGCCTTGAAGCGATCCGCATGGCGGTCGCGGACTTCGGTGGCAAGGTCAACGGCAAGCCGATCCAGGTGGTCTACGCGGACCACCAGAACAAGGCGGACATCGCGGCTTCCCGTGCGCGCGAATGGTTCGACCGTGACGGCGTCGATCTGCTGATCGGCGGCACGAATTCGGCGACGGCGTTGTCGATGAACCAGGTGGCCGGCGAGAAGCACAAGGTCTATATCAGCATCGGCGCCGGCGCGGATACGCTGACCAACGAACAGTGCACGCCGTACACGATCCACTATGCGTACGACACGACCGCGCTCGCAAAGGGCACCGGCTCTGCGGTGACGAAGCAGGGCGGCAAGACGTGGTACTTCCTCACCGCCGACTATGCATTCGGCAAGGCGCTCGAGAAGGCCACCGCGGACGTCGTGAAGGCGAACGGCGGCCAGGTGCTCGGCGAAGTGCGGCACCCGCTTTCGGCGTCGGATTTCTCATCGTTCCTGTTGCAGGCGCAAGCATCGAAGGCGCAGATTCTCGGCCTCGCGAATGCGGGCGGCGACACCGTCAATTCGATCAAGGCAGCGAAGGAATTCGGCGTATCGAAGTCGATGAAGCTCGCTGCGCTGCTCGTCTTCATCGACGACATCCATAGCCTCGGGCTCGAAACCACGCAAGGTCTCGTGCTGACCGATAGCTGGTACTGGAACAAGGATGCGAACACGCGCAAGTGGTCGCAACGCTACTTCGACAAGATGAAAAAGATGCCGTCGAGCTTGCAGGCAGCGGACTACTCGGCGGCGACCAACTATCTGAAGGCTGTGCAGGCGGTCGGCTCGACCGATTCGGACAAGGTGATGGCGCAGTTGAAGAAGACGAAAATCGACGACTTCTATGCGAAGGGC
>DASXXR010000464.1:0-2626 GCA_036502945.1 Paraburkholderia sp.
TAGTCTTTCGGTGTGGCGGACAGCCTGCGGTAGTCGTCGCCGGCGCGCGTGATGTACGCGGCGAACGTCGGGTTCTTCTCCACCCCTTCCTGCACGCCGTCGGTCTTCGTGTTGGCGGCGAACGCGACGATCTTGCCGACGCGCTCCGGATGCCGGATCGCCAGATCCAGCCCGAGGATCGCGCCATCGCTCCAGCCGACGATGTCGGCCTGCCTGATACCGAGCTTGTCCATCAGGGCCACCACGTCGTCGGCCATCAGGTCGTAGCCGTACGGACGCGCATCGCGCGTGCTGCGTCCGTGTCCGCGGCTGTCGACCATCACCACCGTGTGATGCTTCATCAGCGCCTTCACCTGGTAGCCGAAGTAGTCGGAATTCGCGAGGCCGCCATGCAGCAGGATCACGGGCGAGCCGTGGCCTGTCGTTGCGTAGAAAAGACGGATACCGTTGACGCTCGCTTCACCCCGATGCGCGGACGCGATGGGCGCAGGCGTCGGCGGCAGCGTCTGCCAGCGTTCTGCCGCAGCGGCATGCTGGACGGCAAGCGCGGCGAGCGCCGACAACAGAAGGTGCAGCGTGCAGCGCCAAAGCGGCGGGAGTTTTCTAAGCATATGAATAGCCCTCTTGACAGGAGCGATGGAAGGAATGGCCTGCTTGATTTCGATTTCATAACAGCCATCGACCATCCTTTATTCCGCCCACGCGGCAGCGCGGCCGGCGCGCGCCGGATCTCGTACTGTCAGGCTCACGTCCTATAATGCGTGCCGCACGTTTTTGCGCATCATCGATCATTCACGCAGTTCCCACCCGGCAAAGAGGTTCCGATGGACGGCCATATCCGCAGCGAACGCGAAGAACGTTTCGAAGAGTTATGCATCAGTGTCGATGCCGACGAGACTCACGAACAGGAAGCGATTGAATTCTTCGAAGAGCAACTCAACGACGCCGATTTCGACGCCGCGCAGTGGCTCGACATCGCGCTGTATTATTCGCCGGCCGTCGCACGCGGCATTATCGACATGGTCGTGCCTGACGACCGGGCGCGCAGCAGCATCGCCGGCGTCATCGCCGACAACCTCGACATCTCATACGGCGAAGACGAGTGCCAGCAGTTCGCGGAAACGATCCACTTTGCACTGGCGAACGGCGTACCGGTCGATCTCGACGTCGTGCTCGACGGCTGCCAGCGCGCGCTTGACGACCTCGACACGTGGGCCGCCGACGATGCAAAGGAACCTCTGCTGCGCCTGCGCGAAGAGGTGCTGCGACTGCAAGGTGAGCG
The DNA here is from genome assembly GCA_036502945.1 of Paraburkholderia sp. Taxonomy (GTDB): domain Bacteria; phylum Pseudomonadota; class Gammaproteobacteria; order Burkholderiales; family Burkholderiaceae; genus Paraburkholderia. Next base: position 1,283 of record DASXXR010000464.1, read on the forward strand.
GTAACGGGCGCAGCACACGGCCGGCCCGCCTCACAGGAGTTCGGCCGGCGTGCTTTCGACGTCTCCATCAGGGTGCTGCAACGCCACTGCGGCAATCGCCTCGCGCGGGGCGACGCCATATCGCTCCTTGAATGACCGGCTGAAATGCGCGGGCGTCGAAAACCCGCAGCGAAAGGCGATCTCCTGGATCTGCACCTGGCTTTTGCCCTTTCGTTTCAGCAGGTCTGCGGCAAGTTCGAGGCGGCGATACCAGACGTAGCGCATCAACGAATGACCGTCGGCCTTGAACAGCCGGTTCAGATGAGCCTCCGACGCGCAGACCCCGGATGCAATCAGCGTGGCCGTGAGATCCACATTGCGGAGGTTCTGCGCGATAAAGCGTTTAGCCCGGAACAGCGTCGCATCGCCACTGCGTGCTCGCGTCAGGACCGATGGGTCGTCGATGACCAGGTCGATCACATCGAGCAGCTGCGCACCCTGGCGACGGCGCATAGCCAGGCTCGTCGCTCCGCTCTGCCCGGCAAAGCAAAGCACCAGGTCGCCGATCGCGCGGACATCGGCGGCCGCCATGTCCGGGACAACCATGCTGCGCAGATGGTGCCGGAACCCTCGCTCTTTCAGGCTCTGTTTCGGAATTCGCATCGCGATCAGCTGCGTGGGTTCGGTGAAGCGGTGGCGGTAAGGTTTGATCGGGTCGACCAGCACGATCTCGCCAGGCTGAAAGCGCCGGACTTGCCCGCCCTGTTCGAGCACCATCTCCCCCCGCTTGATCAGCTTCAGGAACAGGTGGTGCTCGCCGCCGCTGTCCGCAATCGGCGTGAAGCTTTGGTGGGCGAGTTCGGCGTCGAGGAGATCCAGTCTCCCGAAGTTCCAGGTCCTGGCGCTGGAACCCTCCGGCGCGCCATGACCAAATTCGCAGTGCAAGCCAAGCGCGCGCGCGGCCATATGCCGCCAGGTATCCCTGCCATCAGAGCCGCTGTTTAACGTAAATTGAAAAGATTCGGTTTGCATACCGTGGCAAACACCGCCGATAGGCCTTCAGTTTGAAAGGATTCGCGCCGACCGCTCGTTGTCCTGCAGAACCCATGACAACGTGGATCAGACGAATCGCCGCGCGGCGCCGCCCTATGTTGACCTGACTTTCATCCCAGCGACGAACCGCCGCGACGCACAACTTTAGAACAGATACTGCGTTACGTTATTCCGCAGCGCCACTCTACATGTCCCGCATTACACGCTGCCTTACACAAGTAAGGCAGCGCAGCACGAAAAGCCCGGCCCAGCCAAATGAACGATCGGTTCTGGAAAATTTCTTCGTGTCCCACGCCCGTATGCTTCCAGAAC
>DASXXR010000465.1:0-3270 GCA_036502945.1 Paraburkholderia sp.
GTGGACCGATACGCAAGACATCGCGATGGCATTGACCGACAAGCATCCGGAAATCGATCCGCAACAGGTGCGGTTCACCGACCTGCACCGCTGGGTGATGGAACTGGACGGATTCGACGACGATCCGAACCGGTCGAACGAAAAGATTCTCGAGGCGATTCAGGCTGCGTGGATCGAGGACGCGGATTACTGATCAGGCCACGCGGCAGAGGTTCTGAAGCGGCCCATGAAAAAGGCGATTCCCCGGAAAAGGGAATCGCCTTTTTTGCATCTGATGGCCGACGACTGCTCGCGAAGCGCCGGCCGACGGGTCACCGCGCCTGCGCCGTTCATTCAGCCTGCGACGAGCGTGCCGTCCTGAATACGCACGCGCTCGCCTTGCTGGAACGGTGGTGCCTCGTGGTAGGTGAAATAGCGCATCTTGCCGTTCTCCATCCGCACGCGGACCGAATAGCTGGTCGTAGTTCGCAGATGTTTTTCGACCGAGTTGCCGGCCAGCCCGCCGCCAAGCACGCCGAGCAGCGTCATCGCCGTGCGGCCGCCGCCGCTGCCGAACTGGTTGCCGACCACGCCGCCCGCCACCGCACCGCCGACCGCACCGATCCCGGTGCCGTGGCCTTCCTGGCGCACTTCTGAAATCGCTTCGACGGTGCCGCAGCTTTGGCACACCGCGGGGCGCGCCGGTTGCGGCTGCTGCGCGTACTGCTGCGGTTGCGGCGCCGGCTGGGCCTGCGCGTATTGCGGCTGCGCGGGCGGCTGCATCGGTGCCGGAGCGGGCGCCTGCTGCGCTTGTGGCTGCTGTGGCTGAGCCGCTTGCGGTTGCTGCTGCGCATCGAGTGCCGGATTAGCCGGCTGGGCGGTATCGATGACCGGTTGCGACGCGACTTGCGCCGCTTGCGACTGATTCGATTGTGCGCTGTCGCTCGATGCCTTCGGGAACAGGCCGGTGATCGCGGCCGTTGCCGCAAGACTGGCGATGATGACCGCGCCCGCCGCGGTGGCGATGAGCGGGTGAAGACGGCGCGTTCGCGCGGGTTGCGTATTGTTGTTCGGATTGTCCATGTTTGGCCTCCGTCTCAAGCAGAGTCGACCGTTGATTGGGTTTACAGTGTCCGACAACTGACCAGCATGGTGGTTTCAATTTGTAACGGCTTCTGGTTGGAACGAACGCGCGCTCAAACGCGGCGGCAAGCTTGGCGCAGATCTTACCGATACTTACAAACCCATCGGATGAATCGGGCGAAAGAAAGCGCCGATCGCAAAACGCCCGCGCGCGGCGTTGCACCGTGCGCGGGCGTCTGCTGTAAGCCGCTTGGTCAGTCGAGTCGCTCAGTCTTCGCGCCGCAGATGCGGGAACAGGATGACGTCGCGGATGCTCGGGCTATCGGTGATCAGCATCACAAGGCGGTCGATGCCGATACCGCAGCCGCCTGTCGGCGGCATGCCGTATTCGAGCGCGCGGATATAGTCGGCGTCGTAGTACATCGCCTCTTCGTCGCCGGCGTCTTTCTGGTCGACCTGTTTCCTGAAGCGCGCCGCCTGGTCTTCCGGATCGTTCAGCTCCGAAAATCCGTTCGCGATTTCGCGGCCCGTAATGAACAGCTCGAAGCGCTCGGTAATGCCCTCGACCGCATCCGACGCTCGCGCGAGCGGCGACACCTCAATCGGATAGTCGATGATGAAGGTCGGCTCCCACAATTTCGATTCGGCGGTTTCCTCGAAAAGCGCCAGTTGCAGCGAGCCTACACCGGCATTCAGGAACTTCGGCTGCGTCGCGTCGACGCCGAATTTCTTCAACTCCGTGCGCAGGAACGCGCCATCCGACAGTTGCGCTTCCGTATAGTGCGGCGCGTGTTTCAGGATCGCCTGGGTGATCGTGAGCCGATGGAACGGCTTCGACAGATCGAGTTCGCGGTCTTGATAGCTGATCGTCGCGGTGCCGAGCGCGTCGATCGACGCCTGGCGGATCAGCTGCTCGGTGAAGTCCATCAGCCACCGGTAGTCGGTGTACGCCGCGTAGAACTCCATCATCGTGAATTCCGGATTGTGGCGCGGCGACACGCCTTCATTGCGGAAATTCCGGTTGATCTCGAACACGCGCTCGAACCCGCCGACGACAAGCCGCTTCAGATACAGCTCAGGCGCGATGCGCATGAACATCTGCATATCGAGCGCATTGTGGTGCGTGACGAACGGCTTCGCCGCCGCACCGCCCGGAATGGCATGCAGCATCGGCGTTTCGACTTCCATGAAGTCCGCATCGGCCATGAACTTGCGGATCGACGACACGGTCTTCGTGCGTGCCACGAAGGTCTTGCGCGTTTCCGGCGTGACGATCAGGTCGACATACCGCTGGCGATAGCGCATCTCCTGGTCTGCGAGCCCGTGGAACTTGTCCGGCAGCGGACGCAGCGCCTTCGACAGCAGCCGCAATTCCGTGCAGCGCACCGACAGCTCGCCCTTGTTCGTGCGAAACAGCACGCCGCGCGCGGCGACGATATCGCCCAGGTCCCACTTCTTGAACGCTTCGTAGGTCGCTTCGCCGACGTCGGCCGGCGTGATGAAAAACTGGATCTGGCCCGACCCGTCGCGCACCGTGGCGAAGCTCGCTTTGCCCATTACGCGCTTTAACATCATCCGACCGGCTATCGCCACGCCGAGCGCTTGCGCCTCAAGCGCTTCCTTGTCGGTTTCGGCGTACTGCGCGTGCAGATCGGCGGCGTGGTGGGTCGGACGGAAGTCGTTCGGGTAGGCGACGCCTTGTTCGCGCAGCGCGCGCAGCTTCTCGCGGCGCTCCGCGATGATCTGGTTGTCGTCCTCGGCCGCTGCGTTCGTCTGGGTCGGTTCGGTCATGATGATGGTCGTGTTCGAGAAGGCCTGCGGGTTTGACAAACGGATTCGCCAAACGGGTTTGGCAGGCAGATTTGCCAGACTCAGGCGATAAAAAAACGCGGCGCGGCGGGAGGAGGCCGCGCCCTGTGCGCTTATACGCCCTGTTTCAGGCTTGCGCTGATGAACGGGTCGAGGTCGCCGTCGAGCACGCTCTTTGTATTGCTGATTTCGACATTGGTGCGCAGATCTTTAATGCGACTGTTGTCGAGCACGTACGAGCGGATCTGGTGGCCCCAACCCACGTCCGTCTTGCTCGATTCGAGCTTGTCCTGCTCGACCTGGCGCTTGCGGATTTCCGCTTCGTACAGCCGCGATTTCAGCATGGCCATCGCTTCGGCGCGATTGCGGTGCTGCGAGCGGTCGTTCTGGCACTGTACG
>DASXXR010000466.1:0-9064 GCA_036502945.1 Paraburkholderia sp.
CGATCTGCGTCCGCTCAAGGAAACGAGCGGCATTTCCGTCGACGACGTCGCCAAGCGCCTCGCGGACTACGGCTTCCACGCGCCGACGATGAGCTTCCCGGTGCCGGGCACGCTGATGGTCGAGCCGACCGAGTCCGAATCGAAGGACGAACTCGATCGCTTCATCGACGCGATGATCGCGATTCGCGACGAAATCCGCGCAGTCGAAGAAGGCCGCGCCGATCGCGAAGACAATCCGCTGAAGCACGCGCCGCACACGGCCGCGGTTGTGGTCGCGGATGACTGGAAGCATGCGTATTCGCGTGAAACGGCTGCGTATCCGTTGCCGTCGCTGATCGCGAAGAAGTACTGGCCGCCGGTCGGCCGCGCGGATAACGCGTATGGCGACCGCAATCTGTTCTGCTCGTGTGTGCCGGTCGCGGACTACGAGTAACGTTTAACCGACATCGGCGCGGGTGTGCAACACGTCCGCGCCGATGCCCGGCGATTCACCTGGTCGCCCGGACCTCCTCCGGGGCGTGAACAAGTGCAGCGGCAGCCGCTCATCGCGCTTGCCATAGCCGGCCCGCCTTAACTCACCTCTCCCCGCGTTTCCCATCCCGGAGCGCTCGCCCCCTTCCGCGTGTCAAACACGGCTTCGTCCACTTCATCACACCGCGCCCATGGCCCTCACAGCCCATCTGCGCCACGCCTAATCTTCCCAAAGGCCGCGAATTAGACAGAATTCCCGCCGCTTTTCCCCGAAATGCTTCGCCAGGCTCTCCGTACACTAAGCGGCAGAATTCCCTTGTTGCGGCATCTATTTCGAAGAAGCGGACTTTTCATGACCCAGATCGCCGTCACTGGCGCCACCGGCTTCATTGGTCGGCATGTGCTTGCCGAACTGGCGGCGCGTGACCTCGACGTTGTCGCGATAACGCGCGGCGACGGGTCCGCACGCCCGCGACCGGACGGCGTCACGTGGGTCACGCTCGATATCGGCTGCGCGCCGGAAGACGCCTTCGACCTGATCGGCAAGCCCGACGTGCTGATCCATCTTGCGTGGGGCGGCCTCCCGCACTATCGGGCGCGGCATCATTTCGAAACCGAATTGCCCGCGCACTACGACTTTCTGCGTGGGCTGATTCATGCGGGCCTGAAGTCGCTGGTCGTCGCGGGGACCTGTCTGGAATACGGCCTGCGCGCCGGCGTCCTGCTGGAAAGCGATCCGACGCAGCCGATCACGCCCTATGGCTTTGCCAAGGACGCGCTGCGCCAGCAGCTCGAGTATCTACAGCGCGATCAACCGTTCAATCTGAGTTGGGCCCGGCTCTTCTTCATGTATGGCGAAGGCCAGGCTGCAACGTCGCTTTTTTCGCAACTGCGCCAGGCCGTGGAACGCGGCGACGCCACCTTCGGCATGTCCGGCGGCGAACAGTTGCGCGACTACCTGAGCGTCGGCGAGGTCGCACGGCACCTCGTCGCGCTTGCGCTCACCGCGGGCAACGTCGGTCCTGTCAACGTATGTTCGGGCGTGCCGCGTTCGGTTCGCGGACTTGTCGAGCAATGGCTGCGCGATAACCATTGGAACATCGGACTCGATCTGGGCCGCTATCCGTACCCGGACTACGAGCCGATGGCCTTCTGGGGCGCGCGAAACAAGCTTGACCGCATACTGGAGACATCATGACGATCTCCATGACGGGCTCGAACCCTCTCGACGAGTTCCGCGTGCAGGCGGACGCTCAATTCAACTACATCGGCATCGACAAATGACTTCATTCGAGCAGGAAGTGCGTGAACGTATTGACGCCAACGGCCGCAACAAGGCCTTGCGGGAGGCGGGCCTGACGTTCATGCGCGAGAGCACCGAGCCGCGCTATTCGTACAACTTCGCGTGGCTGGGACGCCCGATCATCCAGTATCCGCAGGACATCGTCGCGATGCAGGAATTGATCTGGGAGGTGCGCCCCGACCTCATCATCGAAACAGGTATTGCGCACGGCGGCTCGCTGATTCTGAGCGCATCGATGCTGGCGCTACTCGATCTGTGCGACGCAACCGAACACAAACAGCTGCTCGACCCGACGAAGCCGCAGCGCAGAGTGGTCGGCGTCGATATCGACATCCGCGCGCACAATCGCGAGGCCATCGAACGTCATCCGCTGAAGAATCGTATCGATCTGATTGAAGGCTCGTCGGTTGCCCCCGGGGTCGTCGAACAGGTGCGTCGGCATGCCGAAGGATGCAAGAGCGTACTCGTCTGTCTCGACTCGAACCACACGCACGAGCATGTGCTTGCCGAACTCGAAATCTACGCGCCGCTCGCGACACCGGGCAGCTACTGCGTGACGTTCGACACCATCATTGAAGATCTGCCGCGCGGCACTTATCCGAATCGCCCGTGGGATCAAGGCGACAACCCCAAGACCGCGGTCCGGGCGTTTATCGAGCGGCACCCCGAGTTCGAGATCGACCGGCAAATCGACAACAAGCTGTTGATTTCGGTCGCGCCCGAAGGCTATCTGAAGCGCGTGCGGTGATGCCTCGCGGCGGCCGCCTCGACGTACCCCCATTCACCCTGCACGAAGCAAACTGAAATGAAAGTTGTCATTCTCGCGGGCGGATTGGGCTCGCGCCTGTCCGAAGAGACCCAGACACGCCCGAAGCCGATGGTCACCGTCGGCGACCGGCCGATCCTGTGGCACATCATGAAGATCTATGCGTCGCACGGCATGACGGACTTCATCATTTGCTGCGGCTACAAGGGCTACGTGATCAAGGAATACTTCGCGAACTACTTCCTGCATTCCTCCGACATCACGTTTGATCTGGCGTCGAACCGGATGGAGGTGCATCAGCGCTACGCGGAACCGTGGCGCGTTACGCTGATCGACACCGGCGAGCATTCGATGACCGGCGGCCGCCTGAAGCGCGCGTCGCATCTGTTACGCGACGAAGAAGCGTTCTGTTTCACGTACGGCGATGGCGTCGGCAACATCGACATCACCGAGCTGGTGAAATTTCACCGGAGCCACGGGCGCCTCGCCACCGTCACCGGCGTGCAGCAGCCTGGCCGCTACGGCGTGCTGCAGATCGCGGACGACGAGCGCGCGGTAGTCGGTTTCGCGGAGAAGCCGCCGCCGCAGTCGGCATGGATCAACGGCGGTTATTTCGTTGTTTCGCCACGCGTGCTCGACTACATCGTAGGCGACGACATGCCGTGGGAAAGCGAACCGATGCAGCGGCTCGCGTCGAGCGGAGAGTTGCAAACGTACCGGCACAACGGTTTCTGGCAACCGATGGATACGCTGCGCGACAAGCATCAGCTTGAAGCGATCTGGGCGAGCGGCAACGCCCCGTGGAAGACATGGTGATCTCCTCGGCGTTCTGGCGCGGAAGGCGGGTCTTCGTCACCGGTCACACCGGATTCAAAGGCAGCTGGTTGTGTCTCTGGCTGGAACGGCTCGGCGCGCGAGTGACGGGCTTTGCGCTGGATGCGCCCACTCATCCCGCGCTTTTCGAAGCAGCGCAGGTGGCCGCAGGCCTCACGCATATTGCCGGCGACGTGCGCGATGCAACGCGCTTGCGAAGCGCGATGGAGGCTGCGCGGCCCGATGTGGTGTTTCATCTAGCCGCTCAGTCGCTCGTGCGGCAGTCGTATCTGGAGCCTGTCGAAACCTATGCAACGAACGTGATGGGCACCGTTCACCTGCTGGATGCCGTCCGGCATGTGAGCAGCGTGCGCGCGGTGGTCAACGTGACCAGCGACAAATGCTACGAGAACCGCGAGATCATGCGCGGCTATCTGGAAAGCGATGCGCTGGGCGGACATGATCCGTACAGCAACAGCAAGGGCTGCGCAGAACTGGTGACCGCGGCCTATCGGCAATCGTTCTTCGACGCGGCCGGTGACGGCGCGCGCACCGCCGTCGCGACCGCGCGCGCGGGCAACGTGATAGGCGGCGGCGACTGGGCCACCGACCGGCTCGTGCCCGATCTGCTGCGCGCGGCCGACCGCGGCGAGCCGGCGATCGTGCGGCGCCCGCAGGCGGTTCGTCCGTGGCAGCACGTGCTTGAACCGCTCGCAGGTTATCTGGCGCTCGCCGAGCGACTGCATGAGGAGGGCAGCCGCTTTGCGGGCCCCTGGAATTTTGGGCCGGTCGCCGACGATATTCGGCCCGTGGAAGAGATCGCGGCGGCGCTGCTGTCCGCGCTGGGCGAAGGCACATTCGTGGTTCAGCAGGAGGCCGGGGCGCCGCATGAGGCCGGGTTGCTGCTGCTCGATGCCGGCAAGGCGCGCGCTCAACTGGGCTGGGACACCCTGCTGAAACTCGACGAAGCGCTGCGCTGGATTGCCGAATGGCACCGTACCGTCCGCTCCGGAGCGAGCGCGCGAACCATCACGCTTGCCCAAATCGAGCGCTACGAAGCCCGCATTGACGCCGCCTCTCCCGCGCACATACGAGGATAGAAGTCTTGAACTGCCGCCATTGTGGTCATCCGCTCACGCTCCCGCTCGTGGACCTCGGCTTCGCGCCGCCGTCGAATGCCTATCTGAGTTCGGCCGACCTCTCGCGCCCCGAGCGTCACTACCCGCTGAAACTCTTCGTCTGCGACTCATGCTGGCTGGTGCAAACCGAGGACTACGCCGCACGCGAGGCTTTGTTCGATGCCGACTATGCGTACTTCTCGTCGGTATCCGAAAGCTGGCTCGAGCATGCGCGCCGTTATGCCTCGTCGATCACGGAAACGCTGTCGTTGAACCGCGATTCGTTTGTGATCGAGATCGCTTCGAACGACGGATACCTGTTGCGCAACTTCGTCGCGGCGAGCATTCCCTGTCTCGGCATTGAGCCCACCGCCAGCACGGCCGCGCACGCGGAAGAACTCGGCGTTCCGGTGTTGCGCGAATTCTTCGGCGAGCAACTTGCGCGTACGCTGACCGAACGCGGGCAACGTGCCGATCTCATCATCGGCAACAACGTGTATGCGCACGTGCCCGACGTCAATGATTTCACGCTCGGGCTCAAGACCGCGCTTAAGCCGGGCGGCACCGTCACGCTGGAGTTTCCGCATCTGGTCTGTCTGCTCGACGAAGGGCAGTTCGACACGATCTATCACGAGCACTTCTCGTATTTTTCGCTGCACTCGGTCGAACGCATTTTTGCGGCGGCGGGCCTGCGCGTGTACCGTGTCGAGCAACTGCGGACACACGGCGGCAGCCTGCGCGTCTATGGCTGCCACACGAACGATTCGCGCACCGACGACGCGTCGGTCGAGCGAATCCGCACGCTGGAACGTGAGCGCGGCATTGCGCGCCGGGACACCTATCAAGGCTTTCAAGACCGTGTGAACCGGACCAAGAACGGTCTGCTGCGTTTTCTGATCGACAGTAAGGAGGCGGGCCTCGTGGTAGCCGCGTACGGCGCCGCGGCCAAAGGCAACACGCTGCTCAACTATGCGGGCGTCAAGCCGGATCTGCTGCCGTTCGTATGCGACTTCGCGCCATCGAAGCAAGGCAAGTACATGCCGGGCAGCCATATCCCTATCGTGTCGCCCGCGGAGCTGGTGCGTGCGAGGCCGGACATCGTGTTGATCCTGCCGTGGAATATCTCGGACGAAGTGGTCGCGCAGCAGTCGGCTACGCTTGGCCCCGATGTGCGTTTTGCCGTGGCGATGCCCGAGATCCGGTATCTGTGACGACGCGTGCAGGCGCCGCGTTGTCAGTCGCCGTCGCTGAAGAATGTTTGCACGGTGGGCAGTGCGCGGTCCCGTTCGGACAACAAGGTCACTTCGCGCGGCCAGCCGATCGCTAGCTGAGGATCGTCGAATGCGATACCGCGCTCGGCGGCCGGCTGATAGAACGCGGTATGAAGATAGAGCAGGCGGCTCTCGGCCTCCAGCGTCTGGAATCCATGCGCACAGCCTTCCGGTATGAACACGGCGCGACCGTTCTGCGCGGACAATTCGACCGCATGCCAGCGCAGAAACGTTCCGGAGTCGCGCCTCAGGTCGACGATCACATCCCACACACGTCCCGCGATGCAGCGAACCCACTTCGCATCCGCATCGGCGCCCGTCTGAAAATGCAATCCGCGCACGGTCCCCGCGGCTCGCGTATAGGACTCATTGATCTGGACAATCTGGCGCGCGCCGTGCGCTTGCGCAAAGTCCCGCGCGCAGAAGAGCCGCATGAAGCTGCCGCGCGCATCTTCGCGCGGACTGCTTTGCGCGACGAACACCCCTTCGACCGGCAATGCGTCGAGCAACCCGGAACTCATGCGCTCACCGCCGATTGCGCGCCGTTGGGGACGTATTGCCCGGATCCATCGGTGCTATAGACGTTGAGTTGACCCAGGAACTTCGATCCCTTGTCGTATTCGCCAAATTTTGCCTTGATGTATTTCAGCAGCAAAAAGCTGCCAAGGCGCTCCGCGCAAAACGCCCACGAACGCGCCTGATATCCGTAGCGGCGCGCAGGGTAACGCTGGGTGCACGCCCGCACGACATGCTCGATCGCAGTGATCGCCTCGACCCAGAAAGGTGCCGGGAACACGCCCACTTCGATTCCGCCGGCCATGAACAGCGTCGAACTGAAAAACGGCACCACTTCGTTTCGACCCAGCACGCCCAGTTCCACGGCCTCCGACACAAAACGCAACAGGTCTTCGGCGAGATGGGCCTTGTTGTATTGCCCGAGATAGCCCTCTTCCAGAAAGCCATACTGTCCGATCAGAAAATCGTCGTTGCCGGGCAACATCACCTCGGCAAGGTTGTATTCGTCTAGCGTAGGCTTGCCGATCACATCCATCACCGGATAGTTCGGCGCCGGCATACCGCCGATCCGCGTCGCGGAAACGAACTTGCGATACTGGCACATGCCAATACGGCGCAACGACAATCCGTGCCGGACAATGTAGTTCTTCATTGCAAAGCACCCCGCGAGCGAACCCAGCTGAGGGTGATAAGGCTCCCATTCCGGGGCGAGATCGCGCAGGTTGAATTTCCCCGCTCCTTGCGCTTCGCCGAGATACAGCGGCGAAACGAACGGCGGATACTCGAATGGCAGCGGCACATGCGAGAAACAGACAAACATTAACTCGTCGGTCGCGTTAAGGCGGCCCGGTACGCTGGAAGCAGCCGCTTGTCCCGGCTCGCCCGGACGGCCGCCCCAGCCGACTTTCCCAATGCTGTCACGCAAAGTGTAGAAATTTTGCAGAAAAACGCGATTGCCGCTACGCACATAGCTCGACTTGTTCGCGTTCAGCGCAGCCAACTGCTTTTCATAAGGCCGCTGACGAGGATCGGACCAAGGCATCGCCGTTGGGTCGTACGTGCACGCCGCGATGTCCGGGCACAGCGCCAGCACGAGCGCTCCGATGCGTTCCACAAGTGCTTGCTTGATACCGCTCGACGCGTGATGCTTCAACAGGCCGTCGAACAACGCGCCCATTTGCGCATCGGGGTGCTCGAGAATGTCATGGAGCTTCTCGGTAAGCGGAAACCAGAGCTGCCAGAACGACCGCCGTGCGACGATGAAATGGCCGTCCACCATCGAGCGGACATCCATCACGTGCTCGCCGAGTTCGACATCGAGCCCGATCTGTTTAAGGCAAAGCGCGGCCAGTTCGGCAAGACCGGGCTGCGCAGCATCGCCCTGCTCGAACACGTTCATGTAGCAGGCACCGTCCCGGGCAGCCGGCGCAAACGTATACACCTCGTGACCCGGATGATCGCGCACGAATGCATGAACTTGATCTGCGCTCAACCCCGTTTTGGCGCGAAAGTCGGACGCGACGAAGCCATACAGCTCGTCGTCGTTCGTCGGCTGATTCCGGAAGAAATGGCGGATCGCGCCGTATTCGCCCCATTCCGCGTCGCCGTCGTCCATGTCGTCGAGCGCCGCGAAGCCCGAATCGCACCGGCTGCGCGCCGGCTTATCTAGGGCAATCTGGAAGATGCTGGCTTTCATGACACCTGCCTGTCAGGTTGGTATCGACGCCGCATCGTCTCGCCGGTGCAAGGTTCGGTCGCGCGCGGCCAATCAGCGTCGGTTCGACATTAAACGTGGATGTAGGCGGTGCATGCGACGAACGGCAGACACTTGAGTTCAACATTGCTCACTTTCACCGGCACCTGCTTATGCATCGCGCGCGGGTCCAGTTCATCCGGACCGGCGCAGTGTACAAACAATTTGCATCCTCTCGAAGTATCGGCTAGTTTTGCGGGTCGTCAGCCGCCAAATTGACGCCCCAACAGGGCCCAGTTTCCTGGATGGCATGTCGGCTTCGGGTGCTAACAGGTGCGGACAACGGGCTAACGGCACGCGTACGACGGATCGGCACGCGCGGGTGATAGGGATAGGGATAGGCGGATGATGGCCTGCCACGTACGAGAACCGCTAACATCTCACACCGAATCCGATTATCGAAGGAGTTTCGCAAAGTGCAACAGGTGCTAATGATGCAAAACCGGCCACGCCGTATGCACGCGCTTTCGGGACCGTTCGCTGGCTTGATGCGAGCAGCACGGCTCACCGCGATGCTCGCGGCCTGCGGCGCCGCGGCGCTGGGGTCGCCGCAAGCCCGGGCAGCAATGAATTTCTGCGCTGCGCCCGCGCTGCAAACCAGCGAACGCACAAACGCCGATCCCGGCGTCAAGGCGCTGGTCAGCAACGTGCAGGCGCATCTGAATGATCCGCCGCATGCGGTGCCGAAACTGCACACCGAAGGCACACTGCCGCATGAAGGCATCTACGATCAAAGCAAGGCCGCGGAGCAGGATCTCGATCTGCTGCGCGATGCGGCACTTGCATGGCGCGCCACTAGCGATGACCGCTATCTGAAGTTTGTCGACCGCTTGCTGTATGCATGGGTAACTACCTACCAGCCGAGCTTCAACCCGATCGACGAAACGTCTTTGGAAGGCCTGATTCTCGCGTACGACATGACGGCGAGCGCACTGCCCGTCAAAACGCGCAATGCGTCGATGGCGTTCCTCGCGAAGCTTGCGAACGGCTATATCGCGCAGATCGACGCACAACCCCGACCGTTGAGCGGCACATATCGCAACAATTGGCAAA
>DASXXR010000467.1:0-5362 GCA_036502945.1 Paraburkholderia sp.
ATTCGCAGATTGACCGGAGTCAAGATGAGCACGCCACCCGCCACGCCTCTGGATCGTTCGGAAACGACTTTCCGCTTTCTTGCCGAGCCCACCTCCGTCAACTTCGGCGGCAAGGTGCACGGCGGCGCGCTGATGAAGTGGATCGACGAAACGGCGTACGCGTGCGCCGCGGTCTGGTCAGGGCGTTACTGCGTAACGGTGAGCGTCGGCAACATCCGCTTCCGGCGCCCGATTCTGGTCGGCAATCTGGTCGAGCTGCGGGCGCGCGTCGTCGCAACGGGGCGCACCAGCATGCACATTCACGTCGCGGTGTCCGCGGGCGATCCGAAGGGCGGCGGGCTGCTGCAGACCACCGATTGCCTCGTCGTGATGGTTGCCGTCAACGAGAACGGACAGCCGTTGCCCGTACCGTCGTTCGTGCCGGTAACGGATGAACAGAAGCGTCTCGCCAAATACGCGATGGACGTCAAGGCCGCGCTCGACGAGATCGTCGAACTGAAGCCCGAGGAAGTGGCGCAGGGCAAGGTTTGACCGGGGGAGGAGCGGCGCCGCGCGGGTTGGTGCTGCGGCGCATTGTGTTCTGCGTCCCACCTGCATCTCACCCGCGTCTCACCTGCGTCTCACCCGTTAACGCGACCTTCGCCGTCGCCTGTCGTCGCAGTCTTCAGCGCAACGCGAGCAGCGCGGCTTGACGCCGGCGCACGGCGTCCGGTGAAGCGTGGCAGGCGCGCAGGCATTGTGTAGGCGGCGAGCGCATCAGCAACGGCCGCTCGGCGGTGCAAACCGGCATTTGCAGCGCGCAGTGCTTCGCAAACACGCAGCCGGATCCAGCCGCCGTCGGCGGCTCTTGCAACACGTCAAGGCTGGGCCTGCGCGCGCTGTCGAGCCACGCGGCGGTGTACGGATGCGTGGGGCGCCCAAACAACAGGGCCGCGCGCGCCTGTTCGACAATGCGGCCCGCGCACAATACCGCGACCTCGTCGCACATCTTCGCGGCCTGATGCGCGTCGCGTGTCAGCAGGATCAGCGACATCGCGCGCCGGGTTTGATGCTCGCGCAACCAGTCGAGCATCGGCGCATCGAGCGCGGCGCCGGGTTCGTCCGCGATCAGCACGTCGGGCTGCGCGCAAAGCGCCATGGCCAGCGCCGCGCGCCGGCATAGGTCGCGCGGCAACTGATAGGGATAGCAGTCGAGCCAGTTCGGCGCGCTCGGCGTACCCGGCGTACGAAGTGCGTCGAGCGCCCGGCTGAAGCATTTTCGCGCGGCTGCGCGCGACGGCCACGCACCGGTATGCAGTGCGGCGATCATCTGCTGACCCACGGTTGCATCGGCGACGAAGCCGCGCAACGGCTTCTGAAACACCGTCCTGATACGCCGTCGATCCAGCGCGCAATCTTGCGCCGGCCGTCCGTCGAGCAGCACGCGGCCCGCTACGAGCAGGCCGTCCGCGCGGGCACCACCGCCGCTTAGCGCGAGTGCGAGCAGACTCTTGCCCGCACCCGCCTCGCCGACGATGCCGAGCGTGCCGCCCGCTTCGACCGTGAAGCGAACACCTTGCACGCAGCCGCGCGGCAGGCCGACGCGCGGCGCAAATTGCGCAGTGAGGTTCTCGACCCGCAAAAGGGGCGCAGCGGCGAGCATGTCGGACTCCGGCAAGGCGCAGCATCGCGCTGCAGTGCCGACAGTCTAGGAACGCGCCGCCGAACGGGGAACGCGATAACTCCTAAAAGATAAATCTAGCGTGCGCCCGTCGAACTCCGCCCTCGAACTCCGCCTTCGACTTCAGCCCTTTCCGTGGCCGACCATATCGTGCGGCCGCACCCATTCATCGAACTGCTGCTCAGTCACATACCCCAACGCAAGCGCCGCCGCTTTCAGCGTCGTGCCTTCCTTGTGCGCCTTCTTCGCGATCTTCGCGGCCTTGTCGTACCCGATGTGCGGGTTGAGCGCGGTCACGAGCATCAGCGATTCGTTCAGCAGCTTGTCGATACGGTCGTGATTCGGCTCGATGCCGACCGCGCAGTTGTCGTTGAAGCTGTGCATCCCGTCCGCGAGCAGGCGAACCGACTGCAGCACGTTGTGCGCGATCATCGGCCGGAATACGTTGAGCTCGAAATTGCCGCTCGCGCCGCCCATGTTCACCGCGACGTCGTTGCCGAACACCTGGCAGCAGAGCATCGTCAGCGCTTCGGACTGGGTCGGGTTCACCTTGCCCGGCATGATCGAGCTGCCGGGCTCGTTTTCCGGAATCGACAGTTCACCGAGGCCGCAACGCGGGCCGCTCGAGAGCCAGCGGACATCGTTGGCGATCTTGAACAGGCTCGCGGCGACGGTTTTCAGCGCGCCGTGTGCGAAGACGAGCGCGTCGGCCGCGGCCATCACTTCGAACTTGTTCGGCGCCGACACGAACGGCACGCCGGTCAGCTTGCCGATGGCGGCCGCCACCTGGCCGGCGAATTGCGGATGCGCGTTCAGGCCGGTGCCGACCGCGGTGCCGCCTTGCGCGAGCTGATACAGGTGCGGCAGCGCCGACTCGACATGGCCGATGCCATGCTCGAGTTGCGCGACGTAGCCGGAGAACTCCTGGCCGAGCGTGAGCGGCGTCGCGTCCTGCAGGTGCGTGCGGCCGATCTTCACGATGTCGGCGAACGCCTTCGCTTTACTGTCGAGCGTATCGCGCAGCGTCTTCAGCGCGGGCAGCAGATGCTTGACGATCGCGTACGCCGCGGCGATGTGCATCGCAGTCGGAAACACGTCGTTCGACGACTGGCCGCGGTTCACGTCGTCGTTCGGATGCACAAGGCGCGCTTCGCCGCGTTCGCCGCCGAGCAGCTCGCTCGCGCGGTTCGCGATCACCTCGTTCAGGTTCATGTTGGTCTGCGTGCCGGAACCGGTTTGCCAGACCGCAAGCGGAAATTCATCGGCGTGTTTGCCTTCGATGATCTCGTCGGCGGCATGCATGATCGCCTTCGCCTTGTTCGCGTCGAGCACGCCGAGGCCGAGGTTCACCTCGGCCGCCGCGCGCTTGACGATGGCCAGCGCGTGAATCAGTTCCGGCGACTGCTTTTCAGTTGAAATTCGGAAATTCTGCAGCGAGCGCTGCGTCTGCGCGCCCCATAGACGATGGTTCGGCACGGCGATTTCGCCGAACGTGTCACGTTCCATTCGTACATCTTCGGTCATGATTTCACTCCACTTGACTGCAATGAGCGCGGCGCGCGGCGCGCACCGTCAAAGTTCGTCGTCGACTGGCAACAGCAAGAATAAACCCGTCAGCGCGTTTCGGTAGAAACCGGCATTCGGGTCGACCGAGTAAGTGGTCGTCAGGCCGTTTTCCACGTCGGTCCACTCCAGGTTCGATTGCGGATTGCCCGTCCCCCGGCTCAGGATCTGCGAAGGCGTCGCTAGCGTGACGCGGTAGCTCGACGTCGGCTCCGTCACGCGCTCGAACAGGTCCACCACCTGGCCGGCAAGCAGCGGGCTGTGGATGACGAGCGCGAGTTCGGTGTTCAGGTGCGCCGAGCGCGGATCGAGATTCATCGAACCGATCACAAGCGTCTTGCGGTCCACCACGAACGTCTTCGCATGCAGGCTCGCGCGCGAACTCGAGCCGAACATGCCGGTTCGCCCACTGCCTTGCACCGGCTTGAATTCGTACAGCTCCACGCCGTTTTTCAGGAGCGGCTCGCGATACGGGCTGTAGCCTGCCTGCACGGCAACCGCATCGGTCGCGGCGAGCGAGTTCGTCAGCACTTTCACTTTGACGCCGCGTGCGGTGAGACCCGCGAGTACCTTCACGCCGGCGTCGCGCGGCACGAAATACGGCGACATGATCAGCACCTCGCGCTGTGCGCCGGTCACCAGTTCGGCGACGCGCTGCATCGGCGGGCTCGTGTACTCGTCCACCGGCAGTCTGAACTTGGCCGGCGAATCCGCCTTGAATTCCGCACGGGCCCAAACGAGCCCGAGTTCGTCTTTCGTGATTTGCGACGCGAGCGGCGTCGCGTTCAACGGCTTCGCGTTGTAGGGTTCGGCATTTGTGCGCCAGTGCTGGCGCAGTTCGTCGCGCGTCGCATCGAGCTGCTTCGGGTCGAACAGCTGCTTGTTCAGCGCACGCAGCGGATACGCGTTGCTGTCATTCCAGTATTCGTCGAAGCTCGCGGAAACATCGGCGGTGACCGGCCCCGCCGCGAGCACGTCGATGTCGCGGAATTGCAGCGTCTGGCTCGCGCTGAAGTACTCGTCGCCGAGGTTGCGCCCGCCGACGATAGCGAGCTGGTTGTCGGCGATCATCGCCTTGTTGTGCATCCTGCGCGTGAAGCTGCCGATCTGCGTGAAGAAATTCTCGGTGCGCTGATACAGGCTGTTTTGCGCGCTGCCGAAAGGATTGAAGACGCGGATCTCGATGTTCTCGTGCGTGTTGAGAGCCGCCATCACGTCGTCGATATCCTTGAAGTTCAGATCGTCGACCAGCATCCGCACGCGCACGCCGTGATCGGCCGCGTACAGCGCCGCGGCGAGCAGCAGCTTGCCGGTGGCGTCCTCGTTCGCGATGTAGTACTGCATGTCGAGCGTTCGGGTCGCGGCGCGCGCGAGCGCGATACGCATCTGCAACGCTTCGGTGCCGTTCGGCAGCACGCGGAAGCCGGACTCATCCGGGTGCGCGCGTTCCGGGCCGGCAAGCGCGGCGGCGAGCGGCGTGGGCGCCGAGGGCGGCAGCGCGTGCGTGACCGGCTGATCGAATGACGCGGCGGGCGGACGTGTTGCGCAGCCGCTGGCAAAGGCCGCGGCGGCGAGCATGAGCAGCACGCGCGGAATCATTTTGCCGGAGACGATTTGTTGCAGATGCGACATTCGGTCGAGCAATACCGAACGCGCAACACCCATTCGACGATGCGAATCGTGGCGGTAATGACGGTCGTACGACGGCACGCTTCTTCCTCCGGTTGAACGTCGCGCGAACGCGTTGCTATCGAGGCGTTGCCGCGGGAAGGCCATTCTACGAGGAATCGGCGAAACGGATCGGGAGGCCAGCATCCTTGCCTGCGAGGACGAACACATGCGCGCATGGAAGCGTTCACGGAGCTTGCGAAGCGACGCTGCTGCACGCTCACGCCGCGATGAGCATTGGCGACGCAATCAGCGGCGGACGTGTTGCCATTGCGCACGCTGCAGGAGATGTCATCAAGCAGGCGGAACGGCTGCAGCTTGCGCCGTCAAACGCCGCATGCTCATCCGGTGAAAGCGCAGCGTCATCAGCACCGCGACGCTCGCGAGGCCCGCGGCGAGCCCCCACCACAAGCCGCGCGCACCGAGCCCGAAGTGGAACGCAAGCACGTAGCCGGTCGGAAAACCGATGCC
>DASXXR010000468.1:0-2851 GCA_036502945.1 Paraburkholderia sp.
TGATCCGTCACATCGTCATGTGGAAACTGAAAGACCACGCCGAAGGCGCAACGCGCGCGCAAAACGCGCTCAAGCTGAAAGCGAAACTCGAAGCGTGCCGCGCTATCGTCCCCGGCATCCTGCATCTCGAAGTAGGGCTCGCGCAGCCCGGGCTCGAATCGACGTTCGACGTCGTGCTCGTCTCCGATTTCGCCGACAAGGCTGCGCTCCACGCGTATCAGATCCACCCGGTACATGAAGAGGTCAAGGCATTCCTCGGCCCGGTTCGCGAAGCGCGTCAATGTGTCGACTACGAAGTGTGAATACCCGCAATGACTGACCCGCAAAAACCGTCGGCAGAAGGCGCACCTGTCACGCCGCCGCCGATCGAAAGCCCGTTTGTCGATTACCTCGGCGTGCGCGTGGTGTCCGCCGCGGACGGCTCGAGCGAAGTCGTGCTGCGACTCGCGCCCGATCATCTGAACACATGGAACGTCGCGCACGGCGGCGTGACGATGACCCTTGCCGACGTTGCGCTCGCCATGGCCGCGCGCAGCCTGTCGGCGGACGGCGTCGGCGTCGTCACCGTCGAAATGAAGGTGAACTTCATGCAGCCCGGGCGCGACGAATTGCGCGCGACGGCCCGCGTGCTGCATCGCTCGACGACGATGGCGTACTGCGAAGGCGAAATCCGCGACACCGAAGGCCACTTCGTCGCGAAGGCGCTCGGCACGTTCAAATATATGCGGCGGCTTGCGGTCGGCCGCGACGTCGTGCAGCAGCGTCTGCGCAGCGATCCGTCCGCGAAGCCCGGTCCGAGCGACGGCTGAAGAACGAACCGCCTGCGCGTCCGAAGGCCGCCGCAGAGTCGGCCTGCCGTGTCATGTCTCGTTGTGATTGCAACCACCCCATTTCAAAGGAGACCCTCATGACCCAGATCAACCGCCAGATTCTGCTCGTATCGCGCCCGCAAGGCAGCGCAACGCCCGACAATTTCAAGCTCGTCGAAACACCGCTGGCGCCGCTTGCCGACGGACAGTTTCGCGTGCGCAATCACTATCTGTCGCTGGATCCGTACATGCGCGGCCGTATGAACGACGGCAAATCGTACGCGCCGCCGCAGCCGTTGAACGAAGTGATGATCGGCGGCACGGTGGGCGAGGTCGTCGAATCGAAGCATCCGTCGTTTGAGGTCGGCGACAAGGTCGTCGGCGTGCTCGGCTGGCAGGAGTTCGCCACGTCGGACGGCACAGGCGTGTCGAAGGTCGACGCTGCGCAGGTGCCGCTGTCCGCGTATCTCGGCGTGGTCGGCATGCCCGGTGTAACCGCGTGGTACGGCCTGAACCGGATCATCGCGCCCAAGGCGGGCGCGACGGTGGTCGTCAGCGCGGCGAGCGGGGCGGTCGGCAGCGTGGTCGGGCAACTGGCGAAACGCGCGGGCTGCCGTGCGGTCGGGATCGCGGGCGGCGCGGAAAAATGCCGCTATGTCGTCGGTTCGCTCGGTTTCGACGCCTGCATCGACTACAAAGCCGGCAATCTCTATCAGGACCTGAAAGGCGCGACGCCGGACGGCGTCGACGGCTGCTTCGAGAACGTCGGCGGCGAAGTGTTCGACGCGACGCTCGCGCGCATGAATGCGTTCGGCCGCGTCGCGTTGTGCGGGTTGATCGCGCGCTATGGCGACACGCCGGTGCCGCTCAGGCAGCCGGAACGGATCCTCGCACAGCGTTTGATGGTGCAGGGCTTTATCGTCTATGAGCATCGGGATGTATGGCCCGAAGCGCTGCTACAGTTAGGCGATCTCGTCGCGCAAAAAAAGCTGCACTATCGCGAAACCATCGCGCAAGGGCTCGAATCGGCGCCGCACGCGTTTCTCGGCATGCTCAAAGGACAGAACTTCGGCAAGCAACTCGTCAGCCTGATCTGATCGAAGCGCCCGCGTGGGCACCCAGGGCGAGATGCCGTCCGGTTTCGCAGGCGAGGCAAGGCCGCAGCGATCATCACCGGCGTCGCGCGCGGCGTGTCTGCCCGCCGGCGTTCATGGCATCATAAGACGCTCATTCCCCCGCGCGGCGCGCCAGCGCTGCTTGAAGCACAATGCCGTTGAACCCGAAGATCGAGCAGGTGCTCGACATGATCGCGCGCGCGAAGCGCCCGGCGTATCACGAACTCACAGCGCAGCAGGCACGCGCGTCGTATGAAATGAGCGCGCCGATTCTCGACGTCGCCCAGGCGCCGATGTTTTCGGTCGAAGACCTGGCGGTGCCGGTGCGCGGCGGCGCGGCGATCCGCGTGCGCCTGTATCACCCCGTCGAGCCGAACTGGGCGCAACCTGCGCCCGCGCTCGTGTACTACCACGGGGGCGGCTTCACGGTCGGCAGCGTCGACACGCACGACGCACTGTGCCGGATGCTCGCGCGCGACGCGCAGTGCGCAGTATGTTCGGTTGACTACCGTCGCGCGCCCGAGCACAAATTCCCGACCGCAGTCGACGATGCATTCGATGCGCTGACATGGCTGCATGCGAATGCCGCGCCATACGGAATCGATGCGGGTCGGATCGCGGTGGGTGGCGACAGCGCAGGCGGCACGCTCGCGACCGTCTGTGCAGTGCTCGCACGCAACGCTGGCCTCGCACTTGCGTTGCAGTTGCTGATCTACCCGGGCACGACGAGCCACCAGCAGACCGACTCGCACACACGGCTCGCCGACGGCTATCTGCTGTCGGCTAAAACGATCCAGTGGTTCTTCGCGCAATACCAGCGCGACGCCGGCGATCGCGACGACTGGCGCTTCGCGCCGCTCGACGGCACGCGCGGCGCGCCGGATTTCCATGGCGTCGCGCCCGCGTGGATCGCGACCGCGCAATACG
>DASXXR010000469.1:0-5718 GCA_036502945.1 Paraburkholderia sp.
TCCGATTCGCGCGATTTCGCAAAAGGCTTGGTCTTGCCGTCGATCGCAAGCGGACTGCCGTCGATGCGCATGCGCAACAGCGGCTCGACGAAGATGTCGGTCTTCGACGGCAGCGTCGCGATGAACGGAATGCCGAGCCGCCATTGATCGACGACGTGCTTGACGCCGAGCAGCCGGTCGTCGAACGTGATCTGGCCGTTTTCGACCCGGATGTTGGAAACGGAAAAGAGCGGCGGCTTGCTGTCCGGCTTCGACGGCGTTTTCGCGAACTTCTCGATCAGGTCGGTGAAATTGAAGCGCTGCGCATCGTAGCGGACGATATGAAAGCGCGGCGAATCGACTTGCACTTCATTGACGATGGGCGCTGCGCGAAACAGCGAGGTCCACGACGGCCGCACGATCAGGCGTTCGATATCGATGAAATCGCCCGCGCCGCCGCGTTCGCCGATATGAATACGGTCGGCTTCGAGATTGAGCGTGTACGGATTGAGCGCGATGCGGCCGATCGTGGCGGGCCGCTCGAGCTGCTGGCTCAGCTGCTGTTCGGCGATGTGGCGGATGAGCGGCGGCGCCGCGAAGAAACCGAACAGCCCGAACAGCACGAGGAAGATCAGCAGGCCGATGACGACACGGCGGGTGCGCCGCCCACGCGCGACATCGCGTACGGCCTGGAAGGAGGATGCGAGCGTTGCTTTATTGAGGCTTGCCATTCTCGGTCGCGGATGGTGCGGGGGCAAGCCCGCCGCGGTGACGAAAATCCGGTGTACGGAAAGTATACGTCCGGTGCCGGGGCGTCATACGAAATGTAAACCGAATCTTAATCGCCGCGGTGCCGCAGTGCCGCGGCGCGCGCCAAGCCGCGCGCAGGAAAACGCTATTGCCGCACAACCGCCGGCGGCTGCCATCTGCCGTCGCTGGCTTCCGGCTTCGGCGCATAAAGACGCATCACCAGCAGAAAGGCCCCGCGTGGCGCCGGCAGCCAGTTCGCGCCCTTGCGCTTCACCGACGACACCGTCACGTCGATCGACCCGTCGCGATTGCGGCGCACGCCGCTGCGGTCGCCAACGGCGACATGCGCCGGCTCGCTGTCGCCGAGCGCGCCGTCTTGCGTGTAAGCGGTGACCGACCAGAAGCCGCGCACCGGCGGCAGCTGGCCCGGCGCAAAGTGGATCACGTAACGGTTCGCGCCGTTCAGCAGATGGCCGTCGCTGTCGAGCGTCGCCGTGGCGCGCACCTCGTCTTCCTTCGTGCCGATGCCTGGTTGCGTATAAGCCGCATAGGCGCGCAACGCATAGTCAGGGCCGTAGTTGCCGACGTCGTCGCCGAACCAGCTCCAGCCGTTGCCCGCCAACACGTTGGTCGGCGCCGTCCGGACCCGCTCGCGGCCTACGGCAAGGCCTGCGGCAATCGCGTCGCTCGCGCCGGCCGGCAGTTGCACCGGCGCGCCAGGCTTCACGCCAAGGTCCGACAGAATGCCGAGTGCATGCGGGTCGGCTGGCGACGGCGGGCTGTCCGGCAGCAACTGCGCGAGACGGTCGAAAAAGCCCTTCGCGTCGAGCGCCGCCACCTGCTTGGCGGGCGTGCCGATGGCAACGGGTTCGCCGGTCGGATAGCTGGGTGCCGCGGCATCCGGCGCCGGCGCATCGCCGGTATAGACATCGAGCGGGACGACGCGCATCGCGCGCTGCAATTTGCGAACCGCGGTGATGTCGCGCGCACCGTTCGTCTGGATACGCACGTTGAACCAGACGTTGCGGGTCGGCGCGTCGACGCGTTGCACGCCTTTCGGCAACTCGCCGTGCCAGCCGGCCGGAACGAATGCGACGACCTGCGGCTTGATGCCGGTCACGCGCGGCCCGGTTTGCGCGCGCGCCGTCGACCAGATGACGTTGGTCCACATATCGAGCGCGCGGGCGTCGACGTAGCGGTTATGCGAATCGGGCAGCACGACGACCACCGGTTTGTCGGCGACGTCGAGCCACGCGGTGGAATCGAGTGTGTCGATGCCCGGCGTCGGCCGGTTGGCCGCGCCGACGGGCGGCAAAGCCTGCGCCTGGCGCAGCGTGTTGAGCGGCGCCTGGCCCGGGCCGGTGCCCACCGTGGAATCGCGCGCCACGCCCATCAGGACAAGCGGATAGCCGAACACGTACGAGTCGGCCACCTCGTCCTGAATCCATCCGGTTTGCTTCGGCTGCATGATCGGCGAAGAGCCGCAGCCGGCGAGTAATGCGAAGGCTGCCAATGATGCGCAAACCCGGTGCAGCGAAGAGAATTCTCGGCGATTATTTATCATTCGACGAACAGGCGGTCCGTAAGGTTAACGCCGGTCAGGGCTGAAGCGGCCCGTCGGGTCCGACCGCCTTCACCTGCCGCGTTTTTCCTGGTTCTATGGATTATGAAGACGCGTTGTATCGTATCCGTGACACGCAAGCAAGCATATCCGCCATCCGCGTGCGCATGCGCACTGTTTTGCGGTACGTTTGCCGCTTTGGCGGCGCCGTTGGCGCCGCGTTCCGCACCTGGAGCGAATCCATGTATGTTCCTGCGCATTTCGAAGAGCACGGCATCGACGCGCTCCGCCAGTTGATCGCCGACTATCCGCTCGGAGCGCTGATCACGGTCGGCCCGGCCGGGCTCGACGCGAATCATCTGCCATTTGAGTTCGAGGCGGAGAGCGGCCCGCACGGCACGTTGCGCGCCCATGTCGCGCGCGCCAATCCAGTATGGCAGGAAGCCGCGCAACGGCCGGATACGCTGGTGATCTTCCAGGGGCCGGCTACCTATGTTTCGCCGAGCTGGTATCCGGGCAAGCACGAAACGCATCGGCAGGTGCCCACCTATAACTACATGGTGGTCCATGCGCACGGGCGGATCGCCGTGCGCGACGACGAGTCTTTCGTGCGCGGGCTGGTCGCGCGGCTGACACGCCGCATGGAAGCCGGCGAAGCGGCGCCGTGGAAAATGGGCGATGCGCCTGCCGACTATATTTCCCAGATGTTGGGCGCGATCGTCGGGATCGAGATCGAGGTGACGCGCCTCATCGGCAAGTGGAAACTGAGCCAGAACAAGTCCGCCGCGGATCGCAACGGCGCCGCCGATACGCTGCGCGAACGCGGCAGCGATGCGCAGCAGGCGGTCGCGACGGCCATGCAGGAGGCTTCAGCGAAATTTCCTTGACCTTCCCATCATGGGAAGGTCGATACTGGGTTCACCAGGCGGCCGAGGGCCGCTACAAGGAGCCCGAACATCATGACTGAACTTGCTACTCCCCCGCGCGCCGCACCATCGAGCGCCCCATCGTCGAGCGCCGAGCTTGAAATTCTCGGCATGACCTGCGCGTCGTGCGTCACCCGCGTCGAAAAAGCGCTGGCCAAGGTGCCGGGCGTCGCGCGGGCATCGGTGAATCTCGCCACCGAAAAGGCCACCGTCGACGCCGACGCGTCCGTCGCCATCGACACGCTGCTGAACGCCGTTCGAAAAGCCGGCTACGACGCCGCGCCGGTCGCGCAAACCGACGCCGCCGTTGCCACGCAAGCGCCAGTCGCGGAATTCGCGATCGACGGGATGACCTGCGCGTCGTGCGCGATGCGCGTCGAGAAGGCGCTCGCGAAAGTGCCGGGAGTCGCATCCGTCACCGTCAACCTCGCCACCGAAAAGGCGAGCGTCAATCTGAACGGCGCGGTCGGCATCGACCAGCTCGTCGCCGCCGTCAGCAAAGCGGGCTATCAAGCCACGCCGCTCGTCGCTGAGCAAGCGGCACCGGCTGCGCCCGCCAACGCGCGCAACCGCGCGCACGGCGAACTCGCCGCCGTGCTGGTCTCCGCACTGCTGACCCTGCCGCTGATCGCACCGATGGTCGCCGAACCGTTCGGCGTCCATGCGATGCTGCCCGCGTGGCTGCAACTCGGGCTAGCGACCCTCGTCCAGTTCGCATTCGGCGCGCGCTTCTACCGCGCCGCATGGCGCGCGGTGCGCGCCGGCGCGGGCAACATGGATTTACTCGTCGCGCTCGGCACCTCGGCTGCGTACGGCGTCAGCCTCTATCAGCTTGCCGCGCCGGGCGGCGACACGATGCATCTGTATTTCGAAGCCGCGGCCGTCGTCATCACGCTGGTGCGCTTCGGCAAATGGCTCGAAGCCCGCGCCAAGCGCCAGACCACCGACGCGATCCGCGCGCTCAACGCGCTGCGGCCGGACCGCGCGCGGATCGTCGTCGGCAGCGAAGAGCACGAGCTGCCGCTCGCGCAGGTGCGCGTCGGCATGATCGTCGCGGTGCGGCCGGGCGAGCGGATTCCGGTCGACGGCACCGTTCTGCAAGGGCGTACGCACATCGACGAATCGCTGATCACCGGCGAAAGCATGCCGGTGCCGAAACAGTCCGACGACCCGGTCACCGCGGGTTCGATCAACGGCGAAGGCGCGCTGACGATCACGACCAAGGCGATCGGCGCGGAAACCACGCTCGCCCGCATCATTCGCCTCGTCGAAACCGCGCAGGCGGAAAAGGCACCGATCCAGCGGCTCGTCGACCGCGTGAGCGCGGTCTTCGTGCCGGTGATTCTCGGGATCGCCGTGATCGTGGTGATCGGCTGGCTGCTCGCGGGCGCCAGCGTCGAAATGGCGATTCTGAACGCGGTCGCGGTGCTGGTGATTGCCTGCCCGTGCGCGCTCGGCCTCGCCACTCCCGCCGCGATCATGGCCGGCACCGGCGTCGCGGCGCGCAACGGCGTGCTGATCAAAGATGCGCAAGCGCTCGAAATCGCGCACCAGATCAACATCGTCGCGTTCGACAAAACCGGCACGCTGACCGTCGGCCAACCTTCGGTGACGGCTTTCGAGCCCGCGCCGGGCGTGGCTCGCGACGAAGCGCTCGCGCTCGCAGCAGCGGTGCAGCGACACAGCGATCACCCGCTTGCGCGCGCGGTGGTGAAAGCGCACGAAGGGGCGCGCGTCACCGAAACAGCGGGCGCCGACCGCGCGTTCGCCATCGGCGATATATCCGCGGCGCGCGCGGTGCCGGGGCGAGGTGTCGAGGCGGACATCGACGGACGGACGCTCGCAATCGGCAGCAGCCGCTGGCTCGCGGAACTGGCCATCGACCTGCCGCCGGTGCTTGCCGCCCGCGCCCAGCAACTTGAACACGCGGGCAACACCGTGTCATGGCTGATCGCGCACGGCAACACCGGCGTGCCGGCGGCAGCGCTCGCGCTGATCGCGTTCGGCGACACCGTGAAGCCGACGGCGCGCGCCGCGATCGAACGCCTTAGGGCCATGGGCATCAAGAGCGTGCTCGTGACCGGCGACAACCACGGCAGCGCCGCAAGCGTGGCCGCGGCGCTCGGCATCGACGAGGTTCATGCGCAAGTGCTGCCCGGCGACAAGGCCCGCGTGATCCGCGACCTGAAGATCCGCACGGCGGGCATCGTCGCGATGGTCGGCGACGGCATCAACGACGCCCCCGCACTCGCGGCCGCCGATATGGGCATCGCGATGGCAACCGGCAGCGACGTCGCGATGCACGCGGCCGGCATCACGCTGATGCGCGGCGACCCGGCGCTAGTGGCCGATGCGATCGATATCTCGCGCCGCACGTGGCGCAAGATCCAGCAGAACCTCTTCTGGGCGTTCGTGTACAACCTGATCGGCATTCCGCTCGCCGCGTTCGGGCTGCTCAATCCGATGCTCGCGGGCGCGGCAATGGCGTTCTCGAGCGTGAGC
>DASXXR010000470.1:0-1782 GCA_036502945.1 Paraburkholderia sp.
GTCAGCCCGCTTAACGCCAGCACCACCGTGCTCGACGCGACAATCAGCACCGTGAGCCGCGCGCGCAGCGTGCGAGGCAAGACGTCTTTCATCATCGGTTGCCGCCGTCGCGCACTTCAAGCACATAGCCCATGCCTCGGACGGTATGGATCAGCTTCGGCTCATACGCATCGTCGATCTTCGATCGCAAGCGCCGGATAGCGGCATCGACAACGTTCGTATCGCTGTTGAAATTCATGTCCCACACCTGCGATGCGATCGTGGCGCGCGGCAGAATCTCGCCCTCGCGGCGCATCAGCAGCCAGAGCAGCGCGAATTCCTTTGCGGTCAGCAGGATGGTGTCGCCCTGGCGGACTGCTTTTCGACGCGTCAGGTCCAGTTCCAGATCCGCGACTTCGAGTGTCGTCGATTCGCGCGGCTGGCCGCGCCGCAGAATCGAGCGCACGCGGGCCACCAGTTCGACGAAATCGAACGGCTTCGCCAGATAGTCGTCCGCACCCAGTTCGAGCCCCTTTACGCGGTCGTCTACATCGTCGCAAGCGGTCAGGAACAGCACCGGCGTGGAGCGCTTGCGGCGGAGCTGCCGCAGCACCGCCCAACCGTCCTGACCGGGAAGCATCACGTCGAGGATGATGAGGTCGTAGTCGTCCGAGTCCGCCTGGTGCAGACCGGTGATGCCGTCTTCCACCCAGTCGACGACGAAGCCGGCTTCAGTGAGGCCCTTGCGGAGATAGAGGCCGGTTTTCGGTTCGTCTTCGACGATCAGGATTCGCATGGGGTCTCACCTCGGCGAACGACCGGCGCGGTGGCGCCGCGTGAATAGGCGACGCGATAGAGCACCGGCAGAACCAGCAGCGTCAGCATGGTCGAAGACAGGATCCCGCCGATCACGACGGTTGCAAGCGGACGCTGAACTTCGGCGCCGGTGCCCGTCGCGATGGCCATCGGCACGAAGCCGAGCGCGGCGACGAGCGCGGTCATCAGCACGGGCCGCAGGCGGGTCAACGCGCCTTCCCGCACCGCGGCGTCGAGCCCGGCGCCGTCTTCGCGCAGCTTGCGGATGAACGACAGCATCACGAGACCGTTCAACACCGCGACGCCCGATAACGCGATAAAGCCCACCGCCGCAGTGATGGAAAGTGGGATGTCGCGCAGCCAGAGCGCGGCGACGCCGCCGCTCAACGCGAAAGGAATGCCGGTGAATACGAGCAGCCCGTCCTTGATGTTGTTGAACATGACGAACAGCAGCACGAACACCATCAGCAAAGCGGCCGGCACGACGATTTTCAGACGCTCGCTGGCGCTTTGCAGCTGCTGGAACTGGCCGCCCCACGACAGCCAGTAGCCCGGCGGGATGGGCACGTTCGCGTCGATCTGCACTTTGGCTTCGGCGACGAACGAACCGACGTCGCGGCCGCGCACATTCGCGCTGACGACGACGCGCCGCTTGCCGTCTTCGCGGCTGATCTGATTCGGACCGGGTGCGACTTCGACGGCAGCCAGTTCGGCGAGCGGTACGTACGGCGCCGGCAACGTGGCTTGCAGGATCGATAGACGGGCGCCTGCCGGCACAGTCGCCGGCGCCGGCAGCGCAATCGGCAGCCGTTTGATCGCATCGAGATCGGAACGCAGCGTGTCGGGCAGGCGAACCACGATGTCGAAGCGTCGATCGCCCTGAAACAGCGTGCCGGCGTTGCGTCCGCCTACCGCGGCGGCGACCGTATCTTGCGCATCGCCGAGGCTCACCCCATAGCGTGCGAGCTTTTCGCGGTCGAAATGGAT
>DASXXR010000471.1:0-4625 GCA_036502945.1 Paraburkholderia sp.
GCGCGCCACGTCGGCGTGCCGCCGGCGCAGGCCGCGCAATCGCTCGCGAGTTTTCGCAACGTGAAGCGCCGGATGGAAGTGCGCGGCAGCGTCGACGGTGTGACGATCTACGACGACTTCGCGCATCATCCCACCGCGATCGATACGACAATCGCCGGTCTGCGCGCGCGCGTCGGCCGCGAACGCACGCGGATTCTCGCGGTGCTCGAGCCGCGCTCGAACACGATGAAGCTCGGCGTGATGAAGGCGCAATTGCCGGCGAGCCTCGCGGACGCCGATCTCATATTCGGCTACGGCGCACCGGCGGGTCGCGACGCGCTCGGCTGGAATCTTGCCGAAGCGCTTGCGCCGCTCGGCGCGAGGGCGCAGGCGTTCGACAACCTCGACGCGCTCGTGAAAGCCATAGTGGGCGCTGCGCAGCCCGGCGACCACGTGCTCGTGATGAGCAACGGCAGCTTCGGCGGTGTGCATCAGAAGCTGCTCGATGCATTGTCGGCGCGGCCGGCGGCGCTCGCGCGGGGCGCCGCGTGATTCTTTATCTGCACGGATTCCGTTCGTCGCCCGATTCGTTCAAGGCGCGCGCGCTGGCCGAACGGCTCGTCAGCCTGCACCGCGGCGATGAATGGTGCTGCCCGACGCTGCCGGTGTCGCCGCTCGAAACGGTCGCGCTCGCCGAATCGCTGGTTGCCGCTGCTCGGCCTGCACAGGTAACGTTGATCGGCAGTTCGCTCGGCGGCTACTTCGCTACCCATCTCGCCGAAAAGCACGGCTGGCAGGCCGTGCTGCTGAACCCGGCGATCGTGCCGCAGCGCGACCTGAGCGGCTATCTCGGCGAACAGCCGCTATGGCACGGCGGCGGCAGTATCGTTGTCGAACCGCGTCATCTCGATGAACTGCGCGCGCTCGCCGTCCCATCGATCTCGCGTCCCGAACGCTATTATTTGTTTGCGGCGACCGGCGACGAAGTGCTCGACTACCGCGAGATGCTCGCGCACTATCCGGGCGCGCGGATCAAGCTGATCGAAGGCAGCGACCACGGGATCAGCGAATTTCCGCAGTATGTCGACGACGTGCTCGCTTTTTGCGATGAAACAGCTGCCGGACCGCCCGCGCGACGCGCGGCAGCCTCGCCAGGTCCCGGCGCCGTCCTCGAGTAATACGGCGCACCACTATCACCATGAACACGAAGCCGTCGCGCGCGGCGTGGCGCCTCTGCAGTAGCCAGCGGCGCGCGGCGGCCGATGCAAGCCAGAACGAGAGTATTGAGTGAACGTTTTCTTTGAGGAATCGGGCAGTTTCAAGGCGGGCAGCGTGCTGTCGCGCCAGGGCGACGCGTTCCAGGTCGAATTGCCGGGCGGCCGGCGCGCGAAGGTGCGCGCGAAAGACGTGCTGATCGAGTTCGACAAGCCGGCTGCCGGCGAGTTGATGGAACGCGCCGACTCGACCGCACAGGAGATCGACCTCGATTTCCTGTGGGAATGCGCGCCTGAAGACGAATTTCCGTTTGCGACGCTGGGCGCCGAGTACTTCGGTGCGTCGTTCGGACCGATCGAGCGCGCGGCGCTCGTGCTGCGGATGCACAGCGCGCCGGTCTATTTCCGCCGCAAGGGGCGCGGCCAGTACCAGCGCGCGCCGCAGGAGCAGTTGCAGCTTGCGCTCGCTTCGCTCGAGCGCAAGCGTCAGCAGGCACTGGTGCAGGCAGGCTATGAAGACGAACTGAAGGCGGGCCGGCTGCCCGATGCGTTCACCGGCAAAGCGCTGGGTCTCCTGACGAAGCCCGACAAGAACTCGATCGAATATAAGGCGCTCGAGGGCGCCGCCGCGTCGCGCGGCGTTTCGCAGGCGCGGCTGATGCTCGACTGCGGCGGCATTCCGTCGGCGCGTGCGTTGCATGAAGCGCGCTTCCTGGCCGAATTTTTCCCGCACGGCACGGGTTTTCCGCCGGTGACGGTCGGCGCGTTGCCGGACGACTTGCCGCAAGCCGAAGTCGAAGCGTTCTCGATCGACGACGTGACCACCACGGAAATCGACGACGCGTTTTCGGTCGAGCATCTGGCCGACGGGCGCGTGCGGATCGGCATACACATTGCGGCGCCGGCGCTCGGCATCGAGCGCGGCGATGCGGTGGACGAGATTGCGCGCGGGCGGCTGTCGACGGTCTACATGCCGGGCGACAAGATCACGATGCTGCCCGACGACGTGGTCGGCGCGTTCACGCTGGCGGAAGGCGGCTTGCGGCCGGCGTTGTCGCTCTACAGCATTGTGAATCGCGACACCCAGGAGATCGTCGCCAGTGAAACGCGGGCCGAGCTCGTGTTCATCAAAACCAACCTGCGCCACAACACGCTCGACGAGCATGTAACCGAAGAGGCGCTCGCCGCCGGCACCGGCAATTACCTGCACAAGGACGACATTGCGGTGCTGTGGCCGTTTGCGCAGTCGCTCTTCGAGAAACGCCAGGCGGCGCGCGCCGGCTACGGCCTGCGGCGCGAAGTGCAGCGCAACACCGATTTCAATTTCTATGTCGAAGGCGAGCACGTGACGATCACGCCGCGCCGCCGCGGTTCGCCGCTCGATACGATCGTCGCCGAGCTGGCGATTCTCGCGAATTCGACGTGGGGCGCGTTTTTGCACGACCACGGGGTGCCGGGCATCTACCGCTCGCAGCGCGCGTTCGGCACGCCGACCGGCCCCAAGCGCACGCGGATGCAGACCAGCGCGGCGCCGCACGAAGGCCTCGGCGTCACGCAATATGCGTGGAGCACGTCGCCGCTGCGCCGCTATGTCGACCTTGTCAATCAATGGCAATTGCTGGCGTGCGTGCAGCACGGCGTCACTGCGAAGCTCGCCGCGCCGTTCAAGCCGAAGGACGCGGACCTGTTCGCGGTCGTGCAGGGCTTCGACGACACCTACACCGCGTATGCCGATCATCAGCGCCGGATGGAGTACTTCTGGTGTTTGCGGTGGCTCAAGCAGGAGAACAGGAAGCACGTGGCCGCCTCGGTGGTGAAGGGCGACCTCGTGCGGCTCGAAGAGGTGCCGTTGCTGCTGCACGTGCCGGGCCTCGGCGTGCATGCGCGCGGCACACGGTTGATGCTCGACGTGATGTCGATCGACGAATTGACGGTGGAAGCGTCGGTGCGGCTGCTGCATGTGCTCGACGTGCCGACCGTCACGAGCGGTGCTGAAGCTGAAGAGGCTGAAGAAGCCGAAGAGGAAATCGTCGACGCGGCGGACGAAGCGGCTGAAACCGAAGCGGAAGCGCAGGCTGAAGCGGAGGTCGACGGCGCGGGTTCAACTGACGCAGCCGACGCAACAACCAACGCACCCGCAGACGAAAACGCAGCCGGCGAAAACGCCGCGACCGCCGGCCACCCGCACGAAACGGAGCCCGGACGATGAGCACGGCGGCCGCGCCGCGCGACCGCTATGCAGTGATCGGCAATCCGATCGAGCACAGCAAGTCGCCATTCATCCACGCGCGTTTTGCCGAGCAGACCGGCGAGCCGGTCGACTATGGGCGCGTGCTTGCACCCGTCGATGCGTTCGTGCCGCAGGTGCGCGCATTCATCGAAGCGGGCGGGCGCGGGATGAATGTCACCGTGCCGTTCAAGCTCGACGCGCATGCGTTGGCCGACACGCTGTCACAGCGCGCGGCGGCGGCGGGCGCGGTCAATACGCTGCGTTTCGAAGCGGGCCGTATCTACGGCGACAACACAGACGGCTTCGGCCTCGTGCGGGACATCGAGGTGAATCTCGGCGTGTCGTTGCAAGGCGCTCGCGTGTTGCTACTGGGCGCGGGCGGCGCGGCGCGCGGCGTCGTGTTGCCGATGCTGGAACGTGGGCCGCACTCGCTCACGATCGTCAACCGCACGGCGGCGAAGGCGGACAACCTCGTCGCGCAGTTCGCGCTGGCCGCCCGCGAAGCCGGATGCCGGCTGACGGGTGGTGGCCCGCAAACGGTCGAACCGGCCGCTTACGACGTGATCGTCAACGCAACCGCCGGGAGTCTCAGCGACGCGCTGCCCGAATGCGACAACCACGCGTTCGGCCTGCAGACGCTTGCGTACGACATGATGTACGGCGCGCAGCCGACCGTCTTCAAGCAGCATGCGCAGGCGCTCGGCGCACGCGCGGCGGACGGGCTCGGGATGCTCGTCGAGCAGGCGGCCGAGTCGTTTTACGTGTGGCGCGGTGTGCGGCCCGACGGCGCGCCGGTGCTGGCGGCACTGCGCGAGATGCTGCAGGCGCCGACCGCCGGCGCCTGAACGCGCGTCCCCGGCGACGCATTACGCAGTCTTGAACGATGCGAAGCACGCGATAAACCTCACGCAGCGCAACACTTTGACCCGAGGACGGCGACGGCGATGACAAGAACAAGACGCGTCAGCAAGTCCGGCACCGGCCGGTGGATCGTCTACGTTGGCGCGGTGTTCGCCGTCGCATGGTTGGCGACGCAACTGTTCTACTTCGCGCAGATCGCAATCTGGAACTACGTGAATCCGCAATCGACGGCCTTCATGCGTTCGGACGCGTGGCGTCTTTCCGCAGATCGCTCCGATCTGTCGATCCAGCATACATGGATGCCCTACGATCAGATCTCGCGCAATCTGAAGCGCGCGATC
>DASXXR010000472.1:0-3662 GCA_036502945.1 Paraburkholderia sp.
TACACGCGCTGCGGCTTGATCGGCACATTGTCGAAGTGCGTCTTGCGCAGCATCGTGCGCTTGCGTTGCTGGCATGCTTCGACCCACGCACCGCGGTCCTTCAGCTTGCCGGCGGCTTTCCATTCGCGCGCGACCGCGACGAACAGTTCGAGCGCCGCCTTCGCATCGGACACGATGCCGAGATCCGGCCCGAACACGCGGCCGATCTGCGTCGGCTCGATATCCACATGCACGAACTTGCGGCCCTTCGTATAGACCTCGACGCTGCCCGTGTGGCGGTTCGCCCAGCGGTTGCCGATGCCGAGCACGAAGTCCGACGCGAGCATCGTCGCGTTGCCGTAGCGATGCGACGTCTGCAAGCCGACCATGCCGGCCATCAGCGGGTGGTCGTCCGGAATCGCGCCCCATGACATCAGCGTTGGAATGACCGGCACGCCCACCGTCTCCGCGAACTGCACGAGCAGATCTTCAGCCGCTGCGTTCAGCACGCCGCCGCCCGATACGATCAGCGGCCTGTCGGCGTGGTTCAGCATCGTCAGCGCGGCTTCGATCTGCTTGCGCGTGGCGGCGGGCTTGTAGACCGGCAGCGGCTCGTAGGTGTCAATGTCGAACTCGATCTCGGCGACCTGCACGTCGACCGGCAAATCCACCAGCACCGGGCCCGGACGGCCCGAGCGCATCAGGTGAAACGCCTGCTGGAACACGCGCGGCACGAGCGCTGGTTCGCGCACCGTGACGGCCCACTTGGTGACGGGCTTCGCGATCGATTCGATATCGACCGCCTGGAAATCTTCCTTGTACATCCGCGCGCGCGGCGCCTGGCCGGTGATCGCGAGAATCGGGATCGAATCGGCCGAGGCGGAGTAGAGGCCGGTGATCATGTCGGTGCCGGCGGGGCCCGACGTGCCGATACACACGCCGATATTGCCCGGCGCGGCGCGCGTATAGCCTTCGGCCATGTGCGATGCGCCTTCGACGTGCCGCGCCAGCACGTGGCTGATGTTGCCGGCCTTGCGCATCGCCGAATACAGCGGGTTGATCGCGGCGCCCGGCACGCCGAATGCGGTGTCGATACCTTCTTTTTCGAGCACGAGCACGGCTGCGTCGACGGCTCTCATCTTGGCCATGGATGTCTCCTCGGTGTCTTGGGGTGGGCGTAAAGGGGTGTCCAGTCGACTTTAGGCTTTCGACAAAGGTTTGATAAGATCAGTCTCGGTCGCTTATTCCGAAACAAAAAGTATGTAATCCGGCGCAGATCTGCTGCGCTGGCGGTCGAGCCTGGGTGCATTGCGGCAATCGCAGGAGACGAAAATGGACCGCTTCAAACAGATCGAAACATTCGTCCGCGTCGCGGATGCCGGCAGTCTCGCCGCCGCGGCGCTGGAAGAGGGCGTGTCGGCGGTGATTCTCGGCCGGCGCATCGACGCGCTCGAAAAACGGCTCGGCGTGAAGCTGATGTACCGCTCGACGCGCCGGCTCGTCGTTAGCGAAGAAGGCGCCGCCTTTCTCGAACGCTGCCGCGGCTTGCTGACCGAATGGGATCAGGCGGAAAACGAGCTGACGGCCGGGCGGCGCGCGGTGAGCGGGCATCTGATCGTATCGGCGCCGGCCGCGTTCGGCCGCAAGCATGTCGCGCCGCTCGCGCCGCCGTTTGTCGCCGACAAGCCCGAACTGCAGGTGTCGTTCAACCTGACCGACCGGGTCGTCGATCTGGTGCGCGAGGGCTACGACCTGTCGATCCGGATCGGCGGCGCGGTCGACCCGAACTTCGTCGCGGTGAAACTGGCGTCGAACCGGCGCGTGGTGTGCGGCACGCCCGCTTACTTTGAAAAGCACGGCCGGCCGAAGACGCTCGACGATCTGCCGCAGCACAACTGCCTCGCGTTCAATCTGCAAGGCGGGCAGAACCGCGGCTGGTATTTCAGGCGCAACGGCAAGCTGGCGACGGTGCGGGTCGGCGGCACGCTCGACTGCAACGACGGCGAACTGCTGCACCGCTGGGTGTCGGAAGGGCTCGGGCTCGGCTGGCGCTCGACGTGGGAAGTGCAGCAGCAGATCGCGCGCGGCGAACTCCAGACCGTGCTCGACGAATACGCGCTGCCTGACTACGACATCCTCGCGGTGTATCCGCAGCAGCGCTATGTGCCGGCGAAAGTGCGCTACTTTATTGATTACCTGAAAGAGGCGTACGCGCGGCCGGGGTACTGGAGCGGTGTGAAATAGCGGTGCCGGAACGCTGACCCCGAGCGCCAACCCGCGCGCCGCCGCGCGCACCCCTTCATCCGACGACGAGCGTGCCGTTCATCGTTTCATGTCCCGAGCCGCAGAAGATGTCGCACAGAAAATCGACGGTGCCGGCCGGGCCCGCCTGCGCCGCGAGCCGCACAGTCGCGCCCGGCGGCACATCGGCGCGCACGCCGAATTGCGGGATCGAGAAGCCCATCACCGAATCTTCGGCGGTCAGTTCGAACACGACCGGCTCGTGCGGCGCGAGCGTGATCCGGTTCGGCGTAAAGATAAAGCGCCGCGCGTGAACCTTGATGACGCGCGGTCCGGCCGCGCGCGCCGGCGTGCGCGCCAGCACGGCCAGCGCGGCGCCGGTCCCGGCCAGCGTGAGCCACCTGCGCCGCGCGCCGTCGCGCAGCCGCCCGACGGGTTCAAGGCGGGTTTCAAGCTGGGTTTCAAGCCTTGTGACGACTCCCGTTTCGATTGACATGGCTCGCCCTCACGAAAGGTTGCGGATCGGCATTTCGCTCAGCGCAAACGCGCGCGGCTGAGCGCCGATTTCGACCTGCCGCCAGCCGAGCCCGCGATACGGCGCCGCCGCATCCCACGGCACCGGCACCTTTTTCTCCTGCGAGCCCGCAGCGGGCAGCGGAAACATCAGCGAGCGCGCCGCGTGATGCGCGATATTGCCCGTGATCGTGTGATGCTCCTGATGAATGTGGCCGTAGAACACGGTGACGTTCTGCCGCCGCGTCAGCACGTCGATGACCTGCGCGCCGTCGCGCGTCGCCCAGTCCCATTGGGGCGCGAGATCGAACAGCGGCCGGTGCGTGAACACGACGATGCGGGCGTCCTGCGGCTGCCGGTCGAGATCGGCGGCCAGCCACGCAATCTGCTCCGCGCCGACCCGGCCGGCCGGGTCCGATACGTTGTCGAGCGTAATGAAATGCACGCCTTTGTGATCGAACGTGTAGTGCGTCGCGCCGAAGCGCTCCTTGTACGCCGCGCCGTTGTCGAGGCTCGCGTCGTGTTCGCCCGGCATCAGATAGAGCGGCTTGACGTCGAGTTTCGCGACGATCGACTGGAACTGCGCGAGGCGCTCGCGGCGCA
This sequence comes from Paraburkholderia sp., assembly GCA_036502945.1. Lineage (GTDB taxonomy): Bacteria > Pseudomonadota > Gammaproteobacteria > Burkholderiales > Burkholderiaceae > Paraburkholderia. The sequence continues at coordinate 3,337 of DASXXR010000472.1, forward strand.
GCGCGGGGTCGTCGGTGATGTGAGTGAGGTCGCCGGTGAAGATCACGAAGTCGGGCGCGGCCGGCAGCGCGTTGACCGCCGCGATCGCTTTCGGCAACGTGCCCTGCGCATCGGGATTGACGCCGGGGCCGGTAAAGCCCCAGTGCGCGTCGGAGAGCTGGACGAAGTAAAAATCGTCGTCGCGTCCGTATGTGAAGCCGGGCAGCGCCGACGCGAACGCCGCGCCGCCGAGCGCCGCGAGGCGCAGGAAATCGCGGCGTTTCAGTTTGCCAACGGTGGTGTGCATGATCGCTCCTCGCGAGGTGGGGTTCTGCGTGTCGAACCGG
>DASXXR010000473.1:0-19004 GCA_036502945.1 Paraburkholderia sp.
GTCTGCTGCTGCAGACTGTTGACGATCGTCTGCTGCTGGCGCGCGATCGACAAGTCAGCCTGCAAGCGGTTCGCGCGGTCTTGCGACAGCGCGATCATCCGGTCGGTGAACGCCTTCTGGGCTTCGAGCTTCGTGCGACGAATCTCGATGTCGGAGAGCTGCACCGTCTGACGCACGAAGTCCTTGTAGATCATCTCGGCGCGCGTGTCGTCCTGCGTCTTGATGACGCGCCAGAAGTTCTTCTGCTGGAACAGCGCGACGTAAAACGTCATTTCCTTGGCGTAATACAGCAGGCTCGCGCCGTAGCTGCCGTTGTACGTCGTGCGCATCTCGGTGAGATCCGGCCCGTGGATCATCTGTTGCAGTTCCGCCACATTGCCGGCGGCGGATTGCTTCGCTTCGTCCGGCGTCAGCGCAATCGTTTGATCTGGCGAGCTGGCTGACACCCCCGCGGTGTCCGGCTGAGCGGCGGCTGTAACTTCAACGGCGCCACTACTGGAGGCGCTGGTGGCGCTGTCCGGAAGCGCTTGCGCATAAACGCCCTGCATTCCCCCGATCGCGATCACTACCGACAGTGCAATCTGTCGAACTTTCGACTTCTGGTCCATGTAGTTCCTGCTTTGAACAGTTTTTGTTTTCACTCAATCGTCTCATTATTACTCACTTTCGCGCGTTTCGGGTTCCTCGTCGAAAATTTGATACTTGCGCATCTTCTCCCACAGCACCTTGCGGCTGATCCCCAGGTATTGCGCGGTATCCTGCCGGCGCCACAGGTTCGCTTCAAGCGCCGCCAGTACGCGTCCGCGCTCCGCCATGTCCCATTTGCTGCGGTCGACCACCGGTTCAGCCGCGCTCCCCGTCGGCGCCTGCTGGCCGTTGCGCGCGAGCGCGAGCAGCCGCTGCAGCCGCGCGGCATCCCATGCGCCGATCTGGCGCACCGTCACGCCGATCCGCTCGGCGAGGTTGCGTAGTTCGCGAACATTGCCTGGGAAGTAGGTATCGGCGATGGCGTCGGCGAGCCAGTACGGAATGTCGGACAGCCCCGCCAGCCGCTCGGCGCCGATCACCGACGCAATGAACGCCTTGAAGATCGCGATCTTGTCGGCCGCGCCGCGTTCCTCCAGCGACGGAATCCGCAGTTCGATGACCGCCAGCCGGTAGTACAGGTCGGCGCGGAACAAGCCCTCCTTGACGCGCATCTGCAGATTCCGGTTGGTGGCCGCGACGAGCCGGAATTCGACCTTCATCGGCGCGACCGAGCCGATGCGCGTGACGGTGCCGTCCTCGAGCACGCGCAGCAGCTTCACCTGCTGATAGAGCGGCAGGTCGCCGATCTCGTCGAGAAACAGCGTGCCGCCGTCGGCCTGTTCGAAGTAGCCCTTGTGGGTCACCGCGGCGCCCGTGAACGCGCCTTTCGAATGCCCGAAGAACAGCGATTCGAAGAGGCCGTCGGGAATCGCGCCGCAGTTGACCGCGACGAACGGGCCGCTGCCGTAGCGCGAGTGCTTTTCGTGCAACAGCTGCGCGATGCGCTCCTTGCCGACGCCGGTTTCGCCGTGCACGAGCACGCTGGTATCGCAATCGGCGAACGTATCGACTTCGCGCAGCAGCGCCTGCATACATTCGGAACTGGCGACGAGCGCGGTCGGTTCGAGGGTTTTCGCCGAATGCGCGCGCAGTTGCGCGACGAGTTTGCTGACCATGCCGCGCAGTTCCGCGCACGTGAAGTCGAGCGGCAACACATGCGAATACTCGGGCGGGTACGTCGAAGGATCGCTCTCGCGCGGCGCCGCGCCGACCCAGATGACCGGAACCCCGTGCGCCGCCTGCCAGTCGCTGGCAATCAGCGCGCCGGTGTCGATCGCGGAGACGCTGATGATCGCGAGCGACGGCCGCGCGGCGATCCGCTCGGGCGACGGCGCCGTGCCGTCGGCGCGGATCACCTCGACGTCGAAGCTCGCCATGCAGCGCGCGACGCGGTCGAGGATGTCCGCTTTTCCTTCCCACACGTAGAGGTCGACTTCGTCGATTTTGGCAGGGGTTCTCATTAGCGAAGAATCAGTTGACGAGTTGTGCTTCACCGCAGGACAACGCGATGTCATGTACGGTGCTCACGCCGATCTGCACGCCGAGCAGTTGCAGCAGCGGCACGAGCAGGCCGTCGAGCGAATTCAGGACGGGAGTCAGGCCATTCACCACGCCGGTCAGCAGCTGAGCTAGCAGACCTGTGTCTCCCACTCTGATGTTGATGCCGAGCACGGTCACATACAACGCACTGGGCAACTGCGCGACGACGCTGGTAAGCAGGCTGGCAGTCGCCGAGCCGAGCGCGTTCGTATCGGTGGATTGATAGTCGTCGCTGTCGCCGGCGACCGCATTGAACGTGAGCGTCGAGGGCGCCGCGGCCTGCAGCGGAATCGACAGGCCGGAAGGCGGCGAAAAATTGCCGACTGAAATGCCGACCACCTGCAACGAGGCGAGCGTCACGTTCGTCAGCTTCGCCGGTTGCGTGCAGCTGACCGGCACCGTGTTGTTCGCGACATTCGCCGCGGCGACATCGCCGCCGACGCACACAGAAGCAAGACCCGGCTGCACGACGATCGTGCTGCGGCTCGTCGACTTCGACGTCGTGCACTGCGTGCTTTGCAGATAGGCGGTGCCCTGCCCTCCCGCCTCGACGTAAAGCGGCAGGTTCAACACACTCACCTGCGCGAGCGGGCCGAGATTGAGATTGACGAGCGACACATTCAGATAGACGCGCACCTGCGCCGCGTGCGCGCTCGTGCGCCACGCGCCGCTCGCGTCCTGCCCCGCCTCGCCGACCGCCAGCACCGGCGGCTGGATCACCACCGCCCGCGCCGAGACGTTCGCGAGCGCGCCGAGATTCAACGCGGGCGTGAGGTCGATGGCCGATTTTCCGTTCGCGATCTCGGCCGCCACGACGAGCGTGTCGAGCACGCTGATCGACGCCGACTGGGCGCCTTGCGGACTGGACAGGCCGATCGCCAGCAGGCCGCTGGTGTTCGCCGTGTTGCCGAGATTGACGTTCAGATTCGTGGATACGGTTGCCGCGATGGCGCCGAGCGCGCTTGTCACGTCGGCGCTCGCGGTGCCGCCGGCGCCGAGCGCGGTGATCATCGCCGACGCCAGATCGGCCAGCCTCACATTCGCGTTCAGCAACTCGTCGATCGTTCCGAAGTGCAGTGCCGTAGCCAGGTCGCCGAGCTTCACCTGAGCCGCCGCGAGGTTTTGATAAGTGACAACGCCAAGCGACAGGTTCGTGCCGAGCAGACTGTTTAACAAGCCGTTCAGCATGCCCCCGGACAACGTGGCGGTGCTGGTGGCGAGCGTAAACGTGCCGACATCGATGGCCTTCGCGGTCGCCTCGGCCGTCACGTTGTGCGCGGGCCCGACGAAGAGGAACGGGACTCGCCGTGCGACGTCCACCTGCACGGCGTTGAGCGGCAACCCGGCGGCGGAAAACACCGGCGCGGCGCCCGCGGCGGGCGTATCCCAGCGGCCGCACGCGACGCTCACCGTCGCGTCGGCCGGCAAGCCGTTGGCCGTCGCGATCGACTGCGCGGCGCTTGTGGCCGCCGCGCAGGCTGCAGCGCTGCCCAGCGCGCTGCCGATCGCCTGCGCGCCGGCGATCGCGGCGAGATCCGCCGTGCGCTGATACTGGCGGCGCGCAAGATACACGTTGCCCACGTCGAGCGCGCCCAGCGCGGCAATCGCGACCGCAAGCCAGATCGCCGCCAGCACCGCGATCGCGCCGCGCGGTGCGCGCGCGCCGCCGCGGCGCCGGACAGGATGAGCGAACTTCGACATGTCAGTTCTGCGGCGCGCCGCTATTCGAGTAGTCGACATGCGGCTGGTTGCCGCTGTATCCGCTGTCCATCGACGAGCCGAACGAAGCGGGGATCTTCGTCTTGAACGACTCGATATAGCGCTGGTACGCAAAGCCAGCTTCGACGCCGAGCATCGGCAGCGTGGGCGCCGCTGCGCTGTTGCTGCGCTGGAGCTCGAGCCACGCCGCCGTCGCATGGCCGACTTCGCTCGCGCGAACCGGCCGCGGCGCGGCGCTCGCTGACGACTGCGCCGCCGCTACGCCAATGCCGCCGATGCCCCCCATCTCACCCGCAACCCCGATCGCGAGCGCAACGCCGGCCCACGCCACCACCGCGCGCGCCGCCCGCCGTCCGCACCCGCCGCCCGTACCCCTTGTCTTCGTGGCAGTCATCTTCTTCTCCGTTGATGCTCGTTCATTGTGCAAAGCGCTGCAGCAGCGGCGCGACCGGTTCGGCGTCGTGCGCGCTCGCGACCGATGGCGCCTGCGCCGCCTTCGCGGCGCGCCGCGCGCGGCTCGCGGCGGCGACCTTCAGCATCTCGTCGCGAATCTGCGCGCGCACGCCCGGCGACAGCTTCTGCTCGTTCATCAACGCCTGCGCCTGCTTCGTCTGCCCGTCGGCGGACAGATACAGCGCGACGTTGCCGATTACCTTCGGATTGCGCATATCGAGCTCAGCGGCCTTCATCAGCGGCACGCGCGCACCGTCGATGTCGCCTGCACGCAAAAGCGCGTAGCCGAGATCCGACAGCGTCGCCGCGTCGGTCGGCGCGAGCAGAGTGGCCTGCTGCAGCGCCTCTACGGCCGCGTCGAAATCGCCCGCCGCGCCAGCCAGCAGCCCCACCCCGCGATACCCGCGCGCGACAAGCGGCGTGCCCAGCAACTGCCGGTACGCGGCTGCGCTGGGCGCCGGCTGATCGGTGGCGCGCAACGCGTCGGCGCGCAACAGGATCGAATCGGGCGACGCGCCATACTGCTTGTCATACGCGTCGATATGCGCGAGCGACGCGTAATAGAGCCCTTGCGCCTGCATCCGGTCGATCAGCCCGAGGTACATGCCCGGCGTGTCGGGCGCCGGATCGTGCGCGGACTGCTGCAGCTTCGCGGCGCGCTCGGCCTGCGCGCCGACGCCGTAGCCCGCCTCGTTGAACGAGCAGGCGGCGACGCACGCGCACAGGAGCAGCGCGGCCCCATGCCGCGACAGGCGCGCGAAAAACTTGAGCGGCGGATGAGCCATCGGCGGTTTCCTTAACGATGCGTCGAGAGCGAATGCAGCACGGCCAGCACGCCAGGCCCCGCCGTCACGATCAGCAGCGCGGGCAGCAGCGTGATGATCATCACGCCGGTCATCTTCACCGTGAGCTGGCCGATCTGTTCGCGCAGCGACGAACGGCGCCCTTCGCGCAGCCGGTCGCCGAACTGCTTGAGCGGCTCCTGCACCGCCCCGCCGTGGCGGTCGACCTGGATCAGCAGCCGCACGATCGCGCGCAAATCTTCGTTATCGAAGCTCGAGGCGAGCCGTTGCAGCGACTGTTCGCGCGTGCGGCCCGCCGCGAACTGGCGTTGGGCGATCTCGAGCTCGCGCGTCAGGACCGGTAGCATCCCGCAAAAATCGTTGATCGCGACCTGCAGACTTTGATCAAGCGACAAGCCCACGCCCTGCAACAGGCGCAGCAGGTCCACCAGCATCGGCAGCTCCGAGACGACAGCGCGGCGCCGCGACGCGGCCCAGCGCCGGACGAAAATCTTCGGCAGCATGAAGCCGGCGATCACGCCGGCAAACGCGAGCGTCCCGTAGCGCAAACCGGCGACATGACCGTTTGCGAGCGCGCACGCGACCAGCGGCAACACCACTGCGCACGCGAGCCGCGCAAACAGAAAGAGCCCGCGCGCACGCGCGTCGACATAGCCGCATTGCTCAAGCAGCCGGCGGTCTTCGTTCGCAACGATTTGGCGGCCGAGCGGCGTATCGAGCCAGCGGGTGCCCGCGCGCGCCGCACGTTCGACCGCGCGCCGCAACGGATGCATCGGCGCTTGCGCGGGCGGGCGGCGCGGCGCTGCCTGCCCGCCGCTGCCGGCGGCGCGCGCGGCCGGCGCTTGCGCGGAGTTGGACGCATCGGCTGCATCGGTCGTTGCCGTTGCCGCGTCCGCGCTCGCACCGGCCGCGGCGGCGTGCCGCTCGAGCGCATCGGCCAGCGTGCGCGTGCTGCGCTGCGCGGAGCCGATGCGCCGCAGCATCCAGCCGGCAGCGAGCAGCAGCGCGCACGCGAACAGCGCGAGTGCGAGCGCGGCAACCTGGTGGGCTTCCATCGTCATCGTCAACCCCTGAGCCGCGCGAGGCGGTAAAGCAGCAACACGCCGACCGCCTGCAGCGAGAACGCGAGATACACGAGCTTGCGGCCCATGACGTCGTTCCACATCGACGCGAAGTAATGCGGGGTCGACACGATCAGGAACCCGCCGATGCCGATCGGCAGCAATGCGAGCACCCACGACGACATGCGCGTTTCCGCCGACATCGCCGACAGTTCGCGCTCGGCCTGTTCGAGGTCGCGCATGAACGACGCCATCCGGTCGAGCATCATGTCCGCGCGGCCGCCGTATTTCACCGACAGGCGCAGCACGGCGCCGACCAGCGCCAGTTCGCTCGTCCGGTAGACCTGCGCGACGTGCTGCAGCGCGCGGTCGATTTCGACACCGGTGCGCAGCATCCGCGACACGTGATCGAGACATTCGCGCAGCGGTGCTTCGGTTGTCTGCAGCGCGGCCTGGAAGGCGGCCGGCACGCTATTGCCGATCACGACGAGACGCACGATGCCATCGAGAAACGAAGGCAGTTGCCGCACGATCAGTGCGCGCCGTTTGCGCATGCGCCACGACACCAGCACGTACAACCCCAGCGCGCACGCGACGAACACCGCACATGCAGCGGGCACGCCGGCATAGTGGCCCGCCAGCCCGCACAGCACGAGCATGGCGAGCGTAGCGGCCAGCACCGGCATGCGTGCGTGGGCGATGCCGGCGCGGCTCATCGCGCTGTCGAACGCGAAGGCCGCGCGCGCATGCAGCATGCGCCAGCGAGCTTCGAGCGTCTTGCCGGTACTGGCGGCGTTACGGGGTCCCGCTCCCACTCCGGTGCCCGCTCCCGCTCCAGTGCCCGCGCGTGGCGCGTGCGGCACTTTCTGCGCCGCGGCGCCATGCGCGCCAGCCGCGGAAGCGGAAGCCGGCGCGCCACGCGCCGCCCCTGCGCCGGCTTGCGCCGCGCTCGCCATCCGGCTGTCGATGAAGCGCTCGGTGCTCATGCGCCCGCTGCGTTGCGCGCCGCGCTGCGCGAACCACAGCGCCGCCGCCGCGCACAGCAGCGCAAGCGCGGCGACGAGCGCGACCGTGCTAGCCATTGAAGCCTCCGTCCGGGTCGAAGCCGCCGCCGAAGCCGCCACCGAAATTGCCGCCGAACCTGCCCCCAGACTTGCCACCCGAGCCCCCCGCCGGCACACCGCCGAGCGCCTGGCGGAACCTCGCGAGCTTCGGCGAATGCGGATGGATGCCGAGCGACGTCCAGCGGTCGAGTTCCTCGCCATCCGCCGACGTCACCGGTTCGTAGCGATACAACTCCTGCGTCGCGATGATGCTGTCGGACAGACCCGTGATCTCGGTAATCGACAGGATGCGCCGCCGCCCGTTCGACAACCGGCCGATCTGCACGATGAAGTCGATCGCGTTCGCGATCTGCCGCCGCAAGCTCGACTCCGCACCCTGAAAACCCGCAAAGCCGGCCAGCATTTCAAGCCGGTACAGACACTCGCGCGGCGAACTCGCGTGCACCGTGCCCATCGATCCGTCGTGGCCAGTGTTCATTGCCTGCAGCATTTCAAGCACTTCGCCGCCGCGCACTTCGCCGACGATGATCCGGTCCGGCCGCATCCGCAGCGTATTGCGCAGCAGATCGCGAATCGACACGAGCCCGCTGCCGTCAAAGCCGCCCGGCCGGCTTTCAAGGCGCACCACATGCGGATGGTTCAGCGACAGCTCCGCGGTGTCCTCAATCGTCACGACGCGTTCGGGCTCGGGAATGTGAAACGCAAGCGCGTTGAGCAGCGACGTCTTGCCCGAACTCGTGCCGCCCGACACGAGCACGTTGCAGCGCGACTCGACCGCCGCTTCGAGCAGCGCGGCGATCTCCGCGTTGTAGGTGCCGTTGGCGAGCAGATCGTCGGGGCGCAGCGGGTCTTTGCGAAACTTGCGGATCGACAGCACCGGCCCGTCGATCGACAGCGGTTCGATCACCACGTTGACGCGACCGCCGTCGTGCAGCCGCGCGTCGACCATCGGATTCGATTCGTCGAGCCGCCGCCCGATCGGCGCGAGAATGCGCCGCACGATCCGCAACAGGTGCGCGTTATCGACAAACCGCACGGGAATCTTCGACAGGATCCCATGACGCGACACGTACACGTCGTTATAGCCGTTGACAAGAATGTCTTCGACGCTAGGGTCGTTGAGCAGATCCTCGATCGGGCCGAAGCCCGCGAGTTCTTTCGTCAGCGCCTCGGCGATCAGCCGCACCTCGCTTTCGTTGATCGGAATGCGCCGCAGCCGCACGAAACCGTCCATTTCCAGATCGACGAACTGGTTGATCGCGTTGCGCGACCATCGGCCGAATTCGGCCCCCAGTTCCTCGATGCGCGTAAGCAGGTGTTCGTGCGCCGCGTTCTTGATGTCCTGGAACTGCTGGCTGTGCGCGAAGGCCGGCGTGTCGTCGGCGAATTCGATGTCTTTTGCCATCGTCTATGACCGCCTGTTCGAGGTTGAAATGAAACGCCTGAGCACACCGAGCGCGCTGGGTGCAGCCGGCGCGGCCGGGTCGCGCGCCGGCCCGGCCGCCTGCCGCCCGCCGTCGAGCCGCGTGACGAGCGCATCGAGCGCGCGCACATACGGGTCGCGCGGCGCGGTGTCGGCGAGCAGGTGCCCCTGGTTCAGTGCGTCGACGAGCGCGGCGCGCCGTTCTGGCAGCGTCGCGAGCAGTTCGAGGTCGAGGCGCTGTGCGATCTGCGCGGCGCCGAGACCCAGTTCGCGGTCGTGCTTGCTGACGATCAGCCGCACCTTGCGGGTGTCAACCGACGCGCCGTGCAAGGTTTCGAGCACGCCCGCGGCCGATACCACCGACGCCACGCTTTGATCGCACAGCAGCCACGCATCGTCGGCGGCCTGCACGACGTTTGCGATGAAGTCGCTATTCGCGAAGCCGCCGAGATCGACGATCTGCTGATCGAAGAACGCGCGCAGCTGGTTCAACAAGCTGACCGACGACGCATGCGATACCTCGCGCAGGTCGGCGAGATCCGGCGGCAGCGTGGTGAGCGCGAGGCCGCTCGCGTGATGGGACAGCGCGGTGTGCACGAAGGTCTGGTCGAAGCGGCGCAGATTGCGCACGGCTTCGACGAAATGAAAGTCGCTGCGTGCGTCGAGCAGCAGCATGCCGTCACCCGCCGGCAGACCGAGGTCGAACAGCAGCGCCTCGCGTCGGCGCGGCGCGCCGCGCCGCTGCAGCAGCACCGACAGATTCGCGGCCAGCGTGCTCACGCCCATGCCGACGCGCGCGCCGAGCAGCACGGTCAGGCGCCCTTGCCGGATCACCGGTTCGACAAGACTGTCGAGCACCTGACGGGTGATCGATTGCGCCTGTTCCGGCGGCGCGGACAGGTCGATGAAATCGCGTACGCCTGCGCGCAGCGCCGCGAGCGCGCCTTCGGGTTCGTTCAGCGAGCCGACCGCGACGATCTGCAAGCCGGGATACGCGATGTGCGCCGCGTTCGCCGCCGCGCTCGCCGCCGCCGCGTGGCCGCCCGAGAAGTCGACGAACACCAGCGTCGGGTTCATCGCGGCGATGCGCTGCTTGAACGCCGCCGGCTCGAGCGACACCTGCTCGAGTGCGCCGGCCGCGGCGACCGCGCCCGCAAGCCAATGCACGTGTGCGTCGACGGGCGACGCAAACATGAAGTAGTCAGTGACAGCGCGTTCAGTCAACGAGTGGGTTCTCGCGTTCATTCCAACCCTCCTTTCGCGGCGCCGGCCAACCTGCTGCGCACCGTGCCGCGTCCGATCGCATCAAGCCTCAATCAAGCCCCATCGAGCCGCATCAGCTGAAGCGCTGGGCCAGGCTCACGTTGCTACTTCGAAAACCCCGGCGCGGCGTCGCGCGAAAACACGCCGCCGAGCAGCGAGCGCCATACCGGCCCGTCGCGCTGTTCGGATTGCGCGCCCGGCGTATCCGGCAGCGCCGCGCCCCTCGCGAGCGGCGACACCAGATGCGGCGTCACGATGATCACCAGTTCCTTGTCGTCCTGCTGGTAGTCCAGCTGCTTGAAGAACGTACCGATGATCGGCAGGTCGCCCAGCCACGGCACCTTGTTCACGTTCGACGCCGTCTCGCGATCGATCAGCCCGCCGATCACGAAACTCTCGCCGTCGCCGAGTTCGACCGTTGTGTCCGCACGGCGCGTCGTGATCGCGGGCACCGAAATGCCGTTCACGGTGACCGCATGGACAAAATCGAGCTGACTCGCCTCGGGCGCGACTTTCAGCGCGATCCGCTGCGGGCTCAGCACGGTCGGCGTGACGGTCAGCCCGACGCCGTACGGCTTGTACTCGATCGACGTCGTGCCGAGCGCCTCCGGCACCGGCACCGGAATTTCCCCGCCCGCGAGGAAGCTCGCGCTCTGGCCGGACAGCGCGACGAGCGTCGGTTCGGCGAGGATGCGCGCGAGGTTGTTGGTTTCCATCAGGCTCAGGTCCGCAAACAGGTTGTGCGTCACCGAACCGAACACCAGGTTGAACGCGGACGAAATCGGCGGGGTGGACTGGATCTGAACGCCGCCCGGTCCGAGCGACGCCGAGGTCAGCGACGAAGGCGCAAACGACCCGTATGAGAACCCGTTGCCCTGCTTGAAGAAGTTGAAGCCGACCTGCTTGAGCACCGAACGGCTGAACTCGACGACCCGCACGTCCACCTGCACGACCGAGCGCGTGGCGATCGTCGACGCGTCGACCACCGCGCCGTCCTTGCCGGCCGATCCGTTCGCCGCAACCACCGCGCGCTGATGCGTTTCCATTGACGCCGCTTCTCCCGAAATCACCGCCGTGCCGCCCAGCACCGCGACCGAACCGGTGTCGCGGCCGAGCAGCGCGCTCGCAACCGCCGTCGTGACGTGCACGGTGTAGGTCTGCGGCGCGTCGCGCTCGCGTTCCCACAGCATCACGTCGGTGGTCCCGGCGGCCTTGCCGGCCAGCAGCACGCCGCCGCGTTTCTGGCCTTTGACGATCAGCACGTCCGCCACCGACGGGTCGCCCACCGCGACACGCTGCAGCGTGCGTCCGGGCGCAAGCGGCAACTGAGCGCCGACCGCGAGCTCGATTGTCTGCGACACGCTGTTCGCGGCACGGCTGGCCCCCGGCGCGATCAGCAGCGTCGTGACGCACCAGCCCGCCGCGACGCTCAATGCAAGAGTCTGTTTTCTCATATCCTGTTGGGCGCCCACGGTCGCCCTGATTGCTGAAACTGCTTACCAGGCGACCGTTTCGGCACGCCCTCCCCGTATCACTTCTATATCGTGGCTATCGCGGCGCGTGCCGGCGACACGACGCGCCGGCGCACGGTTGGCGCTGCCGGAAAGTTCGTCGAGCGCGACACCCGCGGCCGCCCGTATCGAACTCGATGCCGCCGCCATACCGCCCGTCGATGTCTTCAGTACACCGGCAAGCACAGGCAGTGCGGCCGCGTCCGCCACCTCGTCATCGCGCGGATTGCGCAGCGCGAAGACAAGGCGGCCCGCGCCTTCGGCGAGCGCCAGCTTGTCGATGTCGGCGAGCGGCACAGCCAGCACCGCGGTGCGCACAGACGCGCTGGCGTCGCCGCTCAGGTCCGCCGTGTCGCCCTTGCCGAACGCCAGCACGCGCACCTTCGACATCAGCAAACGCGCCTGCGTCCGTTCGATCTCCGAGGTACCGCCCATCCCGCCGTCGCGCTTCAGCGTGAAGAACACGTCGACGAAGTTGCCGGGCCGCAGGCGGTTGCCGACCGCATTCGTTTCGTCGACGCGCACGGCCACGGCGCGCTCGCCCGGCGCGATGCGCTCGGCGAGCCCCGTCGACAACTGCGTGTCGAGCACCGGCGCCTGAGCGCCGATAGCGGCGATCGGCACGCGGCCCGCAAGCCGTGCGGGATCGGTAAACGCGCCGATCGGGTTGATCGTCAGCCGCTCGACGCGCAGCGCATCGACGTCGATCGGTTTGCCCGCTGCCAGCTCGCGCGCCGCCACGACTACCGGGAAGGTGGCTTGCGCAACCGGTGCGGCGGGCGGCGCGGGTGGCGGCCGGCGCGCAAGCAGCCACGCGAACCCACCTAGCAGCAGCGCCGCCACGACCAGCAAGCCCGCCACGATCTTGTTCAGATTCGGCATGCTGCGGCGCTCGTGCGGAGAAGCGGCAGGCGGCCGCGGGCGGGCGCATGCGAAAGGTGTCGCATGGGCAGCATCGAAGTGGGTTGAGCAAGAGCACGCGTCACAGCACGAACCCCGGATTGAGCTGGACCATCGCGGTGCTCGTCAGTTGCGCGGGCAATGCGATACCCAACCCCGGCAACGACGGCACAAGCGGTCTGGCCGCATAGTCGTAAGAGAGCGTGACGGTCACGCATTCCATCGCCGTGTTGAACGTGCACGGGTTCGGCGTCGCGACGCATTTTGCCGAGTCCGCCAGCCAGTTCGTCAGATTGTTGGCGGTGCTGCACGCCGCGCCCGCGCGCAGGGTGAGCGCGGCGCTGACGCTATCGGCCTTCTGAAAATTCAGCGCGGCGCGTGCGCCCTCTTCGGCCGCGAGCGTAAGACTTTGCTGCGCGACGAAGATCAGGCTGTAGGTCACGATTGCATAGAAGATCAGGAAGAAGAGCGGAAACAGCAGCGCGAATTCGATGGCGGTTGCGCCGCGCGCGGTGCGGCGTGTGTGGATGTGTTGCTTGTGCGTGTGCATGCGCTGCATGCGCTGCATGTACCGCTGCCTACATGGTTGCGCAAGTGCGCGAGGAGCGATGGGCACGCGTTCGGATGTCATCGCGCGGCTCCTTCCATCACGTGCATCGCGAGGCACGCGAGCGCGGACAGCGTCAGACACGTTGCATAAGGCGTCGCGCGATGGCCCTGCCATTCGAAGGTGGGTCCGCCGCGCCGGACGATCGTCGCGATGCGCGTGCGTGTCGCGGCCAGCAACAGCGCCGCGTGAAGGCCCGCGAGCAGACTCGCGGCGAGCCACAGCCCCGGCAGCGCATGCACGCCGCACCATGCGCCGAGCACGGCGAAAACCTTGACGTCGGCCGCGCCCATGACGCGGAGCATGAAGAACGGCAATAACGCGAGAAGCCCGACGACGGCGCCGAGCGCAGCGCCCGCAGGCGCAACGCCGAACGGATAGCCGCCGGCGAACGCACACGCGAATGCACCCACGAGGCCTGCGAGTACAAGCGAATTGGCAATGCGTCGGCTGCGAAGGTCGCACACAGCGACCGCCGCTGCCCACGCAATAAATAGCAGGCTTCCGGCTAGCGCAGTCATATTAATCCGGCAAACGAATTAAACCCTGCGGATTGCGTTAAGCAATCGGCATTCTATTTTTAAACGAACAGCGGCAGCACGGACGTCATAAAGACGTTCGTGCTGCTACTGCGCTGTTTAAAGCAGTGGTGACCCGGTTAGCCGCCTGCCGGAGTCGGGGTGATTGCGGTAACAACACTCGTAAAAAGAGTATTGAGTTGGGTTCCAATGTCACCGACTGCGCCGGCGATTACCACAGCAATCAAACCGGCAATTAACCCGTACTCGATTGCAGTAACCCCTTGGCTCTCTCTCAGGAAGTGTTTTGTCAAATTTTTCATTTCGGCCCTCTCGCTTTCGGTGATCTTTGATGTTCCCGTATAAAACAATTCGGCCGTTAGCGCCGTGAACCGTGCCTTCTCTCTTACATCGGTTCCGATCTTATTTTTAAGCAGCCGCCCTTCTATGCAACGTGCATTTCAACATGTCCGTATATTCGATATCGGCCTCCTACAGATATTTCTGAAGTGCTCTTCGTTTATAACCTAGCCAATCGCTCACGTACTTGTCTGAATAAATATACCCGACATCGTTGCGCGTGCATCAACTTTATTTCTGCGATCGTAGCGACAGTCGGCGTTTAACAACATTTGCCGTTAACTCTACTCTGGATTAGTTCTACCCGCTCTGTATTTAATAAGCATAAGTCACTGCGTGGCCATCGATTAAGTAACGCGTGTCGCCGTAACCACAGAGATCGGACGTTACGTTACGTCGACCTCACTCCCGCGCTTTTAAGTCGATTCACCGTGGTCCATCGACACCGCAATTAATCCCCGCGTTGACCGCAAAGGCGCACCGCGCCTTGCGGTTGCTCCGCTTCGTTGATCCCGCGTCGCTTTCTTCATTCGAATTGGCATGGCTGTTGCAGAAGAACGCGCGCAGCACCATCGACAACAATCGCGAGTCCGAGGACGACATGAAACACACCACCACACGCAACACGCTACACACGACGCTAGTCGCGGCCGCTCTCACCGCCTTGCTTTCTCTTGGCGCTTGCGGCGGCTCGGGAACAATGAGCCACGGCACCGGTGGCAACGGCACCCCAGCTACGACGGGCGGCACCACGGGCGGCACCGACACCGCAGGCAACGGCGGCACCACTCCGGGCGGCGGCACCACCCCCGGCGGAGGCACGACTCCTGGCGGAGGCACCACTCCTCCCGGTGGCGGCACGAATCCCACACCTACCGCCGCCAATCAGGTGGGCACGGTCGTCGGCAGCGCGGGCGGCATCGTGACCGACGTCGGCAAGACGGTATCGGGGATCGGCGGCATCGTCGGCTCGCAGACGCTGCCGGGCGTCAGCCCGCAGACCACGCAGGCATTGGGCGGCGTCGTGCAGAACCTCGGCGGCGCACTGTCGACGCTCGGCACCGGCGTCGCAACGGGACTCGGCCAGCTCGGCGCGACCAAAGATCCGCTCGGCACAACCGCGTCGAGCCTCGGCGGTGTAGTCGGCGATGTCGGCAAAGCCGTGTCGAGCGGCGGCGATCTCGTGACGAGCCTCGGCAGCGGCCCGCTCGCGCCGCTAGCACCGGTGACGTCGACGCTCGGCGGTGTCGTCGACACCGTCGGCGGCACGGTGACGCATGTCGGCACCGCGCTCACCGGCGCGCTGTCGACGGGTCCCGTCCAGCAGGTCACGCAAGGGCTCAGCTCGGCCATCACACCGATCACGGCGACGCTCGCCGCAACCACCCAAACGGTCGGCGATACGACCGGCCTCGGCAAACCGCTGAACAACGTGCTGTCGACGCTCGGCGCACAGGTTGTAAAAGCAGGCGGGCTAGTCGGCTCGGCGGGCGGCGGCAACGCGGCGTCGGCGGGTCTCGGCAACGTCGTCTCCGACGCGGGCAAAACCGTCATCGCAACCGGCGGACTGCTGACGGGCAGCAGCGGCACGAACCCGCTTGCGCCGGTCCTCGGTTCGCTAGGCGGACTGGCAGGCGGTGCGGGCAACAACAGCGGTCCGCTCGCACCGGTGACCGGTCTGGTCGGCGGCGTGCTGGGCCTCGCAGGCGGCGCGGGCGCAGGCGCAGGTAACCCGGGCGGTGCGGGTGGTGCGGGTGGTGGTTCGAATGGCAACAAGGGCTTGCTCGGCGCGGTTGCCGGCTTGCTGCCGGCAGTCGGAGCCGGTCTGTCCGTCTCGGTCACGCCGCAGGGCAGCGGCGGCGCAAGCCACAGCAGCCCCGGCGGCACCGGCACGGCCAACGCGTCGAATCCGCTGGCAGGCGTCACGTCGGTAGTGGGAGGCCTCCTCGGCGGCCTGGCGCCGGGCTCGCGCAAGTAGCCAGCGCAATCTCACGCGCTTCGGGCCGTTCGGAGCGCGTGAGTCGACGCAGTCCGCCGCACCCGCAGTAACGAAAGCAGCCAGCGCAAACACACGAGAAGCAGCAACGCAGTAACAGCAGCACATACCAATGAGCGAACCGTAGTCCGCCCGACGAGGCGGCACGTTCGTACAACAAGATCGGCCAACGAGGAAAGACCATGAAACCCGGGCATAAGCAATGGGCGCTGCTCTTCGCAGCCGCGCTCGCGGGCTCCACGCACGCACAAACACGGCCCGCCGTCAGCGGCAATCCGCTCGAGGCGCTGCCGCAAATCAAGGCGCCCGACAAAGGGCCGAACGTGACGCTGCAGGTCGCGCCGCAAGCGCCGCCGCTTCAGCAACTGCTCGCCCGGCATCTGACGCCGACGCGGGTTCAGGTCGAAGGCGTGAAGTCGATTCCGTTCGACGACGTCGCGCAGCGCTTCACGCCGCTCGTCGGCAAGGACATCACGATCGGCGAACTGATCGAAGTCGCGGACGGCGTAACGAAGCTGTATCAGGCGCGCGGCTATGCGCTGTCGTTTGCGTTCGTGCCGGCGCAGACGTTCGAAGGCGGCGTCGTGCGCGTGACGGTGGTCGAGGGCTACGTCGCGCAGGTCAAGCTGACGGGCGATGCCGGTGCGATCGAACCGCGCCTGCGCGCATTGGCGGACCACATCAGCGCGGACCGGCCGTTGCGGCGCGCGACCTTCGAGCGCTACATCAATCTGATGGGCCGCCTGCCCGGCGTCAAGGTGGGCGCCAACGTGCCGCCGCCGCAAAACACCGACGGCGCAACGACGCTCGAACTCGCCGTCGCGCACAAGCCCTTCAACGTCAGCACCGGTATCGACTTCAACCGCCCCGGCGTGCAGGGCGTGCTCTCCGTCGCGGAAAACGGGCTGACGTCGCTCGGCGAACAGTTGAGCGTGTCGGCACTGCTGCCGAAGGGCCGCGACAACGTCACCTACGTCGCCGCGCATGGCGCCGTGCCGATCGGCAACGACGGCGTCATGACCGCCATCGACGCGTCTCATTACCGCGGCAATCCGACCGACAATCCGGGCCTGCCGTCGAACATCGAGCGGACGGTGATCAACGACAGGCTCGCCGCGTCGGTGTCGTATCCGCTGATTCTGAGCAATACGCGCAGCTTGATCGGCACGGCGACGGGCTACGCGTCGCACGACGAAGACCGCTATCACAACCGCGATACGGGTACGCAGATCGGCTTGCGTTCGCAGGTGCGCGTGCTGCAGCTGCAGGCCGACTACGCGGGCGCCGACGCGGGCCAGGTGCGCAAGGCAAGCGTCAACGTCGCGAAGGCGTTCAATGTTCTGGGCGCGTCGAAAGGCGGGGATTCGAACGTGCCGGGGTTCGTGCCGCAGAACCCCGCTTCGATCACCTTTGTGCGCACCGGCGCGAGCTTCTCGCAAAGCAACGACTGGCCGCTGGGAATCGGCACCACGGTGGCCGCCACCGGACAGTTCAGCCCCGATTCGCTACCCACGTCCGAACAGATTTCGTTCGGCGCGCAGCGCTTCGCGCTCGGCTATCAACCCGGCGAGACGTCGGGCGACTCCGGGTGGGGCGCGTCGCTCGAAGTGAATCGCGCGTTCGCACTCGGCTTCGCATGGCTGCGCACGCTGACGCCGTATGTGTCGTTCGACATCGCGCGCGTGTATCTGCATGCGGGTACGCCGTCGCCGTCGCGGCTGTCGTCCGTTGCGCTCGGCTTCCGGATCTCGGATTCGAAGTACTACAGCCTCGATCTGTCGGTGGCGAAACCGGTCGGCGACGCGCCGATCGAAAGCGCATCGCGCAGCCCGCGAATCAATGCGACCTTCTCGTACCAGTTGGACTGACGAACCGACGCCCGCAACGCGCCGCGCGATTAGAAGCTTTCCTATCAAACGCCCGCGGCGCGTTCACGTATTCTGCCGACTCCAACGCAACCCGGCCGGCCACGGATAGCGCCGCCGCCGGTCGGACGAAAACGTAATGACAAGCCGACAAACGAAGCGGACATCAGAAGCCGCCCATCGATCTGATTCACAATGCATTGAAGCAGACGGCGCCGCGCGAACCCCTTCGCGACGATTTCCACCAAGGAGGAAAACCATGACGCACTTCACCCGGCGCGCACGCACGCTCGCCAGCCGTACCGTTCGCGAGGCCGTGGTAGCGGGCGTGTTGCTCGCGAGCGCGGTCACCGCGATGGCGCAGAGCAATAGCCCGGTCGGCACCTGGCAAACCATCGACGATCATACCCATCAACCCAAAGCGCTCGTGCAGATCAGCGAAGAGGCGAACGGCACGTTGAGCGGCAAGGTCATCAAGACGCTCGACCCGAACGAGAAACCCGACCGCCGTTGCACCGAATGCACGGATGCGCGCAAGGACCAGTTGGTCCTCGGCATGACGATCATCAACGACATGAAGAAAGATGGCGACGCCTGGGGCGGCGGCCAAATCCTCGACCCAGGAAACGGCAAGGTCTACAAGTGCAAGATGCACACCGAAGACGGCGGCCAGAAGCTGATCGTGCGCGGCTATATCGGCATGTCGCTGCTCGGGCGTTCGCAGACCTGGATTCGCCAGAACTGAACGTGCGGGGTCGGTTCATGGCCCCGGCGTTTCGCTTGATGCGCAGCGCACGCCACGAGCGTCAAGACTTCGGTTCTCATCCAGATATTCTTGATGTCCGCATGGATGAAATCGCGCGCTCGAACGGCAATATGGCGCGCCAAATAAAAAGCCCGCTTCGTTTGAAGCGGGCTTGCGGTGTTGCAAACGTCTCGCGGCGCGAGCGGCGCTAACTTACTGCACGTTACTGCACGCCCTGGCTCAGCAAGAAATCTTCATAATTGCCGCCGAAATCATTCAGCGTGCCATCCGTGCGCACCTCGATAATCCGGTTTGCCAACCCGCTCACGAACTCGCGGTCGTGCGACACGAAGATCAGCGTGCCCTCGTACTTATCCAGCGCAATCTGCAGCGATTCGATCGACTCCATGTCCATGTGGTTGGTCGGCTCGTCCATCAGCATCACGTTGTGGCGGCCGAGCATCAGCTTGCCCCAGATCATACGGCCCTTCTCGCCGCCCGACAGCACCTTCACCGACTTGCGGATGTCGTCCGCATTGAACAGCAGCCGGCCGAGCGTGCCGCGCACCATCTGTTCATCGTCGCCTTC
>DASXXR010000474.1:0-11764 GCA_036502945.1 Paraburkholderia sp.
GTTTATTGTTGTTGGAAAATCAAATCTGCTCAAAGGAAACATCATGCAAGGCGACAAGAAAGTCATCGAATATCTGAACGCGCAGTTGAAGAACGAACTGACCGCGATCAACCAGTATTTCCTGCACGCGCGGATGTACAAACACTGGGGGCTCGACAAGCTCGGCAAGCATGAGTACGACGAGTCGATCGGCGAAATGAAGCACGCCGACAAGCTCATCGAGCGCATCTTCATGCTGGACGCGCTGCCCAATTTGCAAGATCTGCACAAGCTGCTGATCGGCGAGGAAACGAAAGAAATCCTCGAATGCGATCTCAAGCTCGAGCAAATTTCGCAAACCACCTGCAAGGAAGCGATTGTCTATTGCGAGTCGGTGCGCGACTTCATTTCGCGTGAAATTTTCACGTCAATCCTCGACGACACCGAAGAGCATATCGACTGGCTCGAAACGCAACTCGAGTTGATCGACAAAGTCGGCATCCAGAACTAT
Source organism: Paraburkholderia sp. (assembly GCA_036502945.1). GTDB lineage: Bacteria > Pseudomonadota > Gammaproteobacteria > Burkholderiales > Burkholderiaceae > Paraburkholderia. The sequence goes on from DASXXR010000474.1 coordinate 491, forward strand.
CAGCAATCGGGCATGGGTTCGATCGAATCGTGATCGGGTAAGCACGCTTCGTGCGTCGCTTCACGTGCTGATACACTCCGGGCGATTGCATTCGCACAACGCACGGCATGCTGCATAGACCGTGCGCTGCGCGGACTTCGTCCCGAGCGCTTTTCACTACTCCATGACCGCTTCGCCGTCCGCTGCCTTGCAGTCTGCCTCTTCGCAGGTTGCCTCTTCGCAGGTTGCCTCTTCGCAGGTTGCTTCTTCGCAGGTTGCCTCTTCGCCGCTCGCCACTTCCCTGCCGCAAATGGCGCACGCGCCTGTCGGCATTTTCGATTCGGGTCTGGGCGGCCTGTCGGTACTGCGCGCCGTGCAGGCGCAGTTGCCCGGCGAAGCGCTGATCTATGTGGCCGATTCGCTTTACGCACCGTATGGCGAACGCGACGACGACTTCATCGCCGACCGCACGCTCGCGATCGGCGAATGGCTCGTCGCGGGGGGCGCGAAGGCGCTGGTGGTCGCGTGCAACACGGCGACGGCCCAATCGATCGCGCTCGCACGCGAACGGCTGCCGATTCCGCTGATCGGCGTCGAACCGGGCATCAAGCCCGCGGCGCTGCAGTCGAAAACGCACGTCGCCGGCGTGCTTGCCACGCAGGTTACGTTGCGCAGCGCGCGCTTTCTTGCGTTGCAGGAGCGCTATGCCGCCGACTGCCGTTTCATTTGCCAGCCCGGCCACGGGCTCGTACAGGCCGTCGAACGATGCGATATCGATTCGCCCGAACTGCGCGCGCTCCTGCAAAGCTATCTGCAACCGATGCTGGATGACGGCGCCGACACACTGGTGCTCGGCTGCACGCACTATCCCTTCCTCGACGCGACGATCCGCGACATCGTCGGCGACCGGCTTGCGCTAGTCGACACGAGCGTTGCCATCGCGCGCCAGTTGGAGCGCGTGCTGGAACAACACGGTCTGCGCGCGGCGCCGGACCCCGCCGGCACCGCGGCCCCGCGCTTTTATTCGACCAGCGACGGCGCGCACTTGCAGCGCCTTGCAAAAACCTTACTCAACACCGACGCGATCGTCGAACGCGTCCAGATTCCATCGCGCCGCACCGCGGCTCCGGATTCGCAACCGGTCTGATCTCGCGAGCCACGGGGCGAGCGTGCCCCGCCGCACGCTCGCCGTGAAAAACCCCTGCCAGGAGACTGGTTTTGTTACAAAAATTCCTCCAGGGAGCTTGCCAAACCCTGCCAACAGAATGATAATAATTCCTATTAACGTTATCTATTGCGTACGACCATGATTGTTTGCGTGTGCAAGTCCGTCTCGGACCGGAAAATCCGAGCATCGATCGCTGAAGGCGTCGACACGTTCGACGAACTGCAGTTCGAACTCGGCGTCGCCATTTGCTGCGGCAAGTGCGAGGAATCCGTGCGCGACGTGATAGCGCAAAGCGGTGTATGCGCGAGCCGCTGCGGTATCGAGCAGCAGGTTCAGCCGGCACCGCTGGTGTTCTACGAACGCAAGGCAGCATGAATCTGCGGCGCGGCAGTCTCCGCGCCGAATGCTTGATAACCCGCCGTCAGCAAGCCACCGGTTCCTAGCCAGCGACACCATTACTCGAGGAGTTCGAGATGGAATTGCTGATCGGTTTTGTGACCACCCTGTGCATTTCGCTGCTGATATTCCGAAAATGACGTTGTTCTGCCTGACGTGCTGCATTGACGGCGCGCTCCCACGCTAAAACATGCAGGCTTTCTCTCCCAGCGCAACCGGCTCGCCGCCGGCCAATCCCGGCCCTATCAATCCGCGCATCGCGACAGCTGTCGCGGTGGTCATCGCTATTCATATTGCGGTTCTGATCATCGCGATGACGGTGCGCGATGAACCGCTGCCGCGCCCCGTCGAAATGCGCACCATTACCGCCGAGTTGTTGAGCCCGGCGCCCGTGGCTGCGCCTGCCGCGATCCAGTCGACCGCCACGCCGCCGCCGAAGCCGACGCCGCCGGTACAGCGTGAGAAGCCGAAAGTGCAGCCGCGCCCGACGCCCGTAGCAAAGCCCACGCCGTTGCCTGAGGCCGCCGCGCCGTCGCAGCACGAAATCGCCGCGGCCGAACCCGCGCCGCCGGCACCGCCCGCTCCCGCAGCGCCAGCCGCACCGGCTGCGCCCGCCGCCGGCAAGCCGACGCTGGCATTGAGCGCGCCGAAAAACGTCTCGCATCTCGACTGCAGCATTACTGCGCCGGATTACCCGGCACTGTCGCGCCGTCGCAGCGAAAGCGGCACCGCGTATGTGCGCTTCGTCGTGGGTCTGACCGGCAGGATCGAGAACATCGAACTGAAGAAAAGCAGCGGTTTCGACCGCCTCGACGAAGCCGCCGTGTCCGCGATGCGCTCGAGTTCGTGCAAGCCCTATCTGGAAAACGGCGAACCGGTCCGCGCGACGTATACCCAGCCTTTCGAGTTCGGCCTGAAAGACTGAGCGGCGCAAGCAGATTTCAAAAAAGGAATGGCAATGCAAAATTACGGTATGGCCCACGTATGGGCGCAAGGGGATTTCGTGACGCGCGGCATCGCGCTCATGCTCCTGATCATGTCGGTACTGTCGTGGACCGTGATCGTCATCAAGAGCTGGAACATCATGCGCCTGAAGCGTTTGACGAACAACGCCGAGCGCGCGTTCTGGCATTCCGACGATCTGGCCGAAGGCATCAAAAAGCTCGGCGCCACCGCTTCGACGCCGCAGGACAACCCCTTCCTCGCGCTCGCGCTGTCGGGCGAAGAAGCGGCCGACCACCATCACCAGACGCAGCCGCATCTGCATGACCGGATGGACGTGTCCGACTGGGTGACGCGCTGCCTGAAAGACACGATGGACGACAGCGTCGCCCGGATGCAAAGCGGCCTCGCGATACTCGCGTCGATCGGCAGCACGGCGCCGTTCGTCGGCCTGTTCGGCACCGTATGGGGCATCTATCACGCATTGCTGACGATCGGCGCGACGGGTCAGTCGTCGATCGATCAGGTCGCCGGCCCGGTCGGCGAGGCGCTGATCATGACCGCATTCGGCCTTTTCGTCGCGATTCCCGCAGTGCTCGGCTATAACGCGCTGACGCGCGCCAACAAGGCGTTCGTCAGCAAGCTGAGCCGTTTTGCACACGGTCTGCATGCTTTCTTCGTCACGGGCGCGCGCCTGTCGTCGTCGAAGCGCGGAGACGGTCTTCGGCTCGCGACCGCGCGTGTCAGCGCCGCCAAAGCCGCCGCGAACGCCAACTGAATAGCGAGGCCCTCCGATGGCAATGAGCCCTTTCGCCGGCGACGATGACGACGGCCTGATGAACGAGATCAACATGACACCGCTTGTCGACGTCATGCTGGTTCTGCTGATCGTCTTCATGGTGACGATTCCGGTGATCCGTCACGCAGTGAAAATCGACCTGCCGCATGCGAGCAGCCAGAAGGAAGAGACCAAGCCGGCGCAAGTGACGGTTTCGATCGACGCCGACGGCAATCTGCTATGGGAAGAGCAGAAAGTCTCCGAAGAGGATCTGCGCGCGAAGATCGCCGCGGCCGCGCAAGCCAATCCGCAGCCCGAGCTTCATTTGAGTGCGGATCGCAAGGTGGCGTACGAGAAGGTCGCGGAAGTGATGTCCGCCGCGCAGGCGGGCGGTCTGACGAAGATCGGTTTCGTCACCGAGCCGAAGCCTCACTGACCGCAAAGCCGCCGGCGCGTGGCAGCGAAGCTTTCGCGAAACGCGCCGGTGCACGCGCCAAAGTAAAAGGCCTTCATCGTCAGATGAAGGCCTTTTTTCTTGCGCACAAGGCGCCTTCGGGCGGCGGGATCACTTGCCATCAGAAGAGTAGCCGGAGTCACCGCATGCGACAGCCGTGGTCGACACGGACAACGCGCTCAGCCCTATCAGGCTCGCTATGATAGCGGCCATGAGTTTTCGCATAGGAAGCTCCTTAGCGAAGGGATTTCAATATAGGCCCGCGGGCGCGCGCATTCAAGCAAACGGCCATTGAAAGTACTCATCACCGGGCGCGCTTAAATGCCAAAAGCGATACGCGGCATTGCTCGGTCGTGAATCACAGTGCTTCGACTCGCGCCATCGCCTCGTTGATCGAACCCGCCGGGCAATCCAGCGCGGTGTGCTTGCCGGAATCGGGATCCAGCATTTCGACCAGGTAATCGACGAACGCGCGCACCGCAGGCACCATCCCCTGCCGCGACAAAAACACCGCATACAGTTGCGGCGACGGCAACGTCCAGCCCGGCATCACCGGCGACAGTTGCCCCGCGCGCAGCGCGGCTCCATACATCATTTCCGGCAACGCAGCGATACCCACCCCTGCGAGCGCCGCTTCGCGCACCGTCACCAGGTCCGCGCTGACAAGACGCGGGTCGTGTTCATGCGCGTGGCGCACGCCGTCCGGCGCAATCAGATTGAAGACGTGACGGCCGTCGGTCGTCGGCGTATCGAGTGTTTCGAAGCGCTCCAGATCGGCCGGCTGCAGCGGCGGCGCATTCTGGCTCAGGAGGCTCGGTGCGCCCACCAGCATCTGCTGCGTGCGCCACAACGGCCGCGCGACGATATTCGCGTTCTCCGGCGGTTCCGAACGCACGCGCAATGCGACGTCGATCGAATCCTCGAACAGATCGACGACCCGGTTCGTCACGCGCATCACCACGCGCACTTCCGGGTAGCGGTGCATGAACTCGGGCAGGATCTGCGCGAGGAGCGTCTGCGAAACAGTGACCGGCACGCTGACCCGCACCGACCCGCGCGGCGACGAACGCAGTTGCTGGACGACGTTCACCGCCGCCTGCGCCTCCGACAGCATCGCCTGACAGTGCTGATAGAACAGATGGCCGGCTTCGGTCAGCGCGAGCTTGCGTGTGGAACGCTGCAGCAGGCGCACGCCCAGCGACGCCTCCAGTTCGGTCAGCCGCCGCGACAACCGCGACTTCGAGATGCCGAGTACGCGCTCGGCTGCGGAGAACCCGCCGTGCTCGACGACCTGCGAAAAGTACATCAGGTCGTTCAGGTTATGTGTATCGATCTTCATGTCATCGTTCCAATAACAGAACAATCCATTGCATCAGGCTGGCTGCAGCCCCCAAAAGTGGTCCATATAATAGCCCTACGTTTCATAAATAACGCTATTCCCCATTTTTTCGAGGTGACTTTGATGAGCACGACCCGCACGATCGAACGCTTGTACCCGGCTGTTCGTACGACGGAAGGGGGCGGCTTTATCGTCCATCGGCCGTTTCCCACGCGCATGCTGATGGACTTCGACCCGTTCTTGCTGCTGGACGAAATGGGCCCGGTCGACTACGCGCCAGGCGAGGCCAAAGGCGCCCCCGATCATCCGCACCGCGGCTTCGAAACCGTGACGTATGTGCTCGAAGGCCAGTTCGGTCATAAGGACTCGGCGGGCCACTCCGGCACGCTGCGCGCCGGCGATGTGCAATGGATGACGGCAGGCGCCGGCGTCGTCCATAGCGAAATGCCGGATCCTTCGTTCATTCGCACTGGCGGGCGCGTGCACGGGCTGCAGCTGTGGGTCAACCTGCCCCGCCGCGACAAGATGATCGCGCCGCGCTATCAGGAGATGCCGTCGAAGAACATTCCGGTTGCGACCTCCGAAGACGGCAAGGTGCGCGTCAAGGTGATCGCGGGTGAAGCGCTCGGCGTCTCAGCGGCCATCGAAACACGCACCTCGATCCTGTATCAGCACTTCACGCTGCAAGCGGGCGCGCGGATCGTTCACCCGGTCCCGCGCGAGTACCGCGTGTTTGCCTATGGGCTATCGGGCGCCGGTCTCTACGGCGACGACCAGCAGCGGATCGACGCGCAAAAGATGATCGTCTTCGGCAACGACGGCGACACCGTCACGTTCGCCGCCGGCGACGAACCGCTCGACGTGCTGCTGTTCGGCGGTGTGCCGCTGAACGAGCCGGTGGTCCGCCACGGTCCGTTTGTGATGAACACCGAAGATGAGATTCGCCAGGCAGTGACCGATTACCAGACGGGCCGGATGGGAACGATCACGCATTGAGCGACGCGCATGTGGGGATGCATTGCACGCATGCGGGCGCAATCGGAACAAGGCGCCGAATAAAGCGGCATGCGCAATAGCAGGCCGCCACAAGACGCTCTCGCGCGGCAAATTCGTTCACAATAGCGGTTCGTTCCGCGCGGCGCTTCGCCGCGCGGTGAGTCCGTCCGCAGAGGAACACACATGGCAGAGTCCAGGGTCACCGCACACATCGGCTCGACGAATTTCCAGGTTCTCCTGGACGACGGCGCACATACGTGGTTCGCCGACGAACCTGAATCGGCCGGCGGCGGTGATCGCGGGCCGTCGCCCGTCGCGCTGCTGCTGTCGAGCCTCGGTGCATGCACGTCGATCACGCTGGAGATGTACGCGCAACGCAAAGGCTGGCCGCTCGCCGACGTGCACGTCACGCTATCGATCCAAAGCGGCGACGACGGGTCGACAATCGATCGCCAGATCGTGCTCGACGGCGATCTCTCCGACGAGCAGCGGGAACGGCTCCTGCAAATCGCCAATGCGTGCCCGGTCCACAAGATCCTGACGCGCCCGATCGCGATCCGCACCGGCCTGACCGCCGCCTGAAAACCCGCTTCGCGGCCGCGGCGGCGAGTGTCGAATGGAATACTGAGCTTTAACAGGAAGCTGTCGTCTTGAACTTCGAACATCTGATCCAGATCAACGATCCGTTGAACCCGCTCGTCGCGAACATGACGCGCGACCAGCTGTGGGAAGGGCTCGTGCTGCGCGCCGAACAACCACAGTTGTTTGTGCTGGGACTGGACAGCTGCACGATTCTGTCGCGTACCGGCGGTTCGTTCGAGCGCGAACTGCACTACGGGCAGGCCACCGTGCGTGACCGCGTCACGCTGCAGCCGAAGGAAAGCGTTCGCTACGACATCATGGCGACGCAATCGTACGTCGGCGGTTCGCTGACAATGAAGATCGAGCAGCCCGACCCGCTGCAGCTTTTCCTGCGTTTCGAATACAGAACGACGCTGCCCACTACCGAACAGGGTTCACTGGATCCCGACGTCCGGCAGACACAGGAAATCGTCAAGTCTGCGTATCGGGAATCGGACATCGATACGGTGCGGCTGATTCGCCAGTACGTGCTCGCGAGCAACGCGCCGGATCAGTTGCACTGACGCGGCAGACTGCGTCGCCTGCGCAACGTCGGCGACGGTATGCGTGTCCCCTATCAGAATGTTATTTCGATGAATTTCGCGAGCTTGTAAATGGGAATAGTTATCATTTAGAATAAACTCATCGAATCGACCAAGCGATGACACCCATGACCAATCTGACGCGCTCTCCTACGCTCAGCCTGCGCCGCCCGGCGGCCCAGGCATTGACGACCCGCCGCGTGAGCACGGCAGTCGCGGCGACGGCGACGCCTTCCGGCGATCGCAATGGCAGCACCAGCGCAACGGCAGCCGAACCGTCCCCGAAGGAACGCGTGCTTCGCAGCGATACGCTGCTGCAAGGCCATAGCCATATCAGCATCACGCACAACGGCGAGACCTACCAGTTGCGCGCGACGCGTCTGGGCAAACTGATTCTGACGAAGTAACAACCGGGTATTGTGGGGACCACCTCTTCGAGAGGTGTTGGGCTGTAGCCAGCCACGACGGCTTGCACGCGAGATCTAAGACCCCTTCGTGCAGACACTTCAAGCCAGCCGTCGAAGCCAGCCAGGCCGCTTTTTTGGTTCTCACGGCAATGCGCTCACATGAACAACCCATGTGACGTAGCCAATCAGCTGTGTTCGAAAGCCGTGCGGATGAAACCATCCCACGGCTTCGCGTTTTCAGCCACAGGAAGCATCACCGCATACTGCGATCCGACAAGCGCAAACGCCGTTCACGCGCGCGCGTTAGCGCGCGTCCGCTTCATCGAGTACGGCAATACCCGCGCGCGCGATTGCGGCGTCCTGCTCGGATTTCACGCCCGACACGCCGATCGAGCCCACCACTTCCCCCTCCACGACGATCGGCACGCCGCCTTCAACCATCGCGACCAGCGGGGCGCTCAGGAACGCAGTGCGGCCCTGCTTGATGATGTCCTCATAGATCTTGGTTTCGCGCCGCCCGAGCAATGCCGTGCGGCCTTTGCCGATCGCCATCTCGACAGTGCTCGCGGCGACGCCGTCCATCCGGTGCAGGTAGAGCAGATGCCCGCCGTCGTCGAAGATCGTCACCGTGACGCGCCACTGGTTCGCGACCGCATGCGCTTCAGCGGCGGCGGCCATCTTCCTGACGTCTTCGTCGGTCAAAACAAGTTTGGTTCTCACAGGCAGCCTCTTTTTGAGTACGCGACACGCCGTCAGCGCGCCCAGCCCCAGAACATCAGCCACCACGCGCTATCGACGACCGCCAATGCGGCCATAAACCATACCATCGACAAGCCGCGCTGGAAAAGCTGTGCGCTATAGCGGCGGGTGACGAGCCACGCAAGCCACGCGCTCCAGACGTTTGCGATGGCCAGGATAACGATCCGCACGTCCGACGCCCAGAAGAGCGGCACATGCTCGGCGCGCAGCAACGACAGCGTGGTCGCCGACAAGCCGAGAAACACGCCGGTGCCCGCAATCGGAATCAGCGCTTGCGCCAGGTGGTGCAGCCGCTTCGTCTCGAAGCGGCCCAGCATGCGCGTCGCGCCGGCGACGAGCGCGAGCAGCATCGTGCCGTAGACCAGCCCGGTCGCGACGATGTAGCCGATCACCATCGTGCCGTCGAGCCACGAGAACACGTCGTTCTGTTCCGGATAGTGCGTGAACAGGAACCACGGCACGTGATCGGTATCGAGCGGCCACATGACGTTGCGATCGATGAGCCACGTTGCAAGGAACTGCTTGGCGCCGATGAACCAAGGCGATGCGGACCAGTGAAATGCGCCGATCGCGATGCCGAGCAGCCCGTACAGGAGCAGCGCGGTGTCCCACGCGCTCGCCTGCTTGTCGCCGAGATCGACGACTTCCGACGACGGCTTGCGCCAGGTCAGCGCGATCGCATCGCGATGCCCGCTGCAGCGGCCGCACATGTGGCACGCCGCCGCGCCCTTCATACTGCGCAGCGGCAACAGCGGCGCGCAGTTGATCGGAATCACGCGATGACCGTGCTCGCCCTCCTTGTATGAACGGCGCCACGCGTCTTCGTCGACTTTGAAGTGAAACGGCGCGAGCCGCGCCAGAAGCGCAAAAACCCCGTTGACGGGGCACAGGTACTTGCACCAGACGCGCTTCTCCCGCCCATACAGCAAGCCGATGATCATCGCCGCGAAGGTCGACCCGCCGAGCACCAGCAGCACGGCTTTCGGGTACTGGTAGACGCTCACCATCTGCCCATAGATGGTCGTCAGGCCGAACGCGACGAACGGCCAGCCGCCCCAGCGCATCCAGCGAGGAATCGCCCAGCCTCGCCCGTACTTGCTGGCGAATTCCGCGAGCGCGCCTTCGGGACACAGCACGCCGCACCACACGCGGCCGAGCATCACCATCGACAGCAGCACGAACGGCCACCATATGCCCCAGAACACGAACTGCGCGGCAAGCGTCAGGTTGCTCCATAGATGCGCGGTGTCGCCGGGCAGCGGCGTGAACGCCGGCACCAGAATCAGGAACGCATAAACCGCCACGACCACCCACTGAATACCGCGGATCGCAGCGCCATGGCGCTGCATCCATTGGCCCACCTCGGCAAGCCGGCCGGGGCGGATCAAGGCGGTGCTCATGCCGCGCGTCCCGCCGTCTGCTGCGCCGGCTGCCGGCTCGCACGGCGCATCAGCAGATACACGACCGCCCAGTACGCCGCATACGCAATCAGATTCATCAGCGCCGGATGCGCGCGATAGCCGGCGAGCGTCGCGATCAGCGAGCCGAACGTGCTGGAATCGTCGAGAATCGCCGACGTGTTCCACACCTGGTCGACGATGGTCGGCAGGATTTCCTTGTCGATCAGCTTGTCGACGCCCGCCTCGAACAGGCCCGCACCGAGAAACAGCAGCATGATTTCGGTGACGCGGAAAAAGAGCCGCCACGAAAAAATCTTGCCGCCAAGCTGCAGCAGATAGAAGGTCAGAAACGCCAGCGCCAGACCGATCACCGCGGCGAGAATCTGGCTCACGGCGACATGTCCGGACTGCCCGAAGCCGATGCCGTACAGGAAGATGACCGTCTCGCTGCCCTCGCGCGCGATCGCGAGCGCCACCAGCAGCGTGATGCCCCACCAGTTCGCGGTCTGCGCACTCTGCCTCAGGGACTGCTCCATGTCGCGCTTGAGCGTGCGGGCGTGATGCTTCATCCAGATCACCATCTGCACGATCAGCACGCAGGCGATCAGCACGATCGCAGTCTGGAAGTAATCCAGCGCGTCGCCGGACAGCACTTCGGTGAATCCGATCAGCGCCGCACCGAGTGCAATGGCCGCCAGCACGCCGACACCGACGCCGGCCCACAAATAAGGCAACCCGCGCCGCGTGTTTTCGTCGCCGTTCTTCAGCCACGCATACAGAATGCCGACGACCAGCAGCGCCTCGACGCTCTCCCGCCAGACCACAAACATCACCTGACCCATCGATACCTCCAACTACTTGCGGTGGACGCCGGCGCGCCCTCAATGCTGACTTGACCTTGGATCGACGCTACTTCGCGACGATCAGGCCCTGCGCCTGCTGATGAAAATCGTCGAAGAACTTGTACTCGCCCGGTGACAACGGCGCGATCACGACGAACGACGACGCGCCCGGCGCCAACACCTTTTCCTTGCGCAACTCCACGCTTTCGAATTCCGCCGCGCCCGTACCCACGTTGTGGACCTCGATCTTGATACGCTGACCGGCCGGCACTTCGATACGCGCCGGATTCAGCTTGCCGTCCTTCATTTCAAGCTGGAACGTCGGCAGATCGGCCGCGTGCGCCTTGTCCATAACTGCAACGAACGCAACACACCACGCGGTCATCGCGAACATCGCGATCTTCCTGTTAAGTCTCATGCACCTTTCCTGAAAGCGCGCGGCGCGAGGATGCGCGCCGCCTGTGACAACCAGCCAACCGGTCAGTAGCCGCCCTTCTTGCCGATGCCCGCGAACGTGAAGTCGTAATCGAGCGTGAACGGCTTGAACCACGGGCCCACGCCGGTTTCCTTGTCGACGTGGCGGCCGAATGCCATATGCCCCATCTGCATCGGCGGTTCGACGATCAGCTTCAGGTGATACTTGCCCGGCCC
>DASXXR010000475.1:0-7907 GCA_036502945.1 Paraburkholderia sp.
ATTGTCGGATTGCAGGACGGCGTCGACATCGCGCATTTGATGGAGGAATGTTTTGTCGCCGCGCAGCGCGGCGAACTCACTCTGTCGGCCTCGCATATCGACGAATTGCTGCGCGGTGCGGACCTGCTGCTGCGCATCGGCGAAGCGGACCCGGCCGCCCTGGTGACGCGAGCGGACATCGATGCTTTCGTTGCGCGCCTGCCGGCGTCCGGCGCGGCCGCCGTCGATCGGCACGAGACGGGTTCGGGCGTGCCCGCTTCGAGCGCATCGCCCGCGAACGATACGCGAGCCGCAACAGCCGATCCGGACGACGCGGCATTGCGTGCTGCAATCGCGATGCTGGGTGCCGAGGCGGCGGCAACGCGGCCGGCAACCGTTCATGATGCGGCACACGTTGCCCCGGCGCTTCGCGCGCAAGCGGCGGCGCTCACAGACCCACAGCCGGCCGCCGGCCTGCACGCTGCGCGTGATCCGAACCGCATGCTGCGCGTGCGCGCCGACAACCTCGACCGGCTGTTGAGCCTGTCCGGCGAATCGCTCGTCGAATCGCGCTGGCTCAAACCGTTTGCCGAGTCGATGCTGCGCGTCAAGCGCACGCAGCGCGAAGCGGCGCGCGCGCTCGACACGGTCTATGCAAGTTTCGCAGACAGCTTCGATCCGCGGACAACCGCGGCACTCGACAATGTCCGTCATACGCTCGCCGATATGCAGCAGTGGCTCGGCACGCGCATCGACGAACTCGACCACTTCGAGCGCCGCAGCACCCACCTCGCGCAACAGCTCTACGACGCAGCGCTGCAATGCCGGATGCGCGCTTTCGGCGACGCGACCCACGCGTATCCGCGCATGGTGCGGGACCTCGCGCGATCGCTCGGCAAGCACGTGCGATTTTCGATCGCCGGCGAAGCGACCCAGGTCGACCGCGATATTCTCGACATGCTCGATGCGCCACTCGGCCACTTGCTGCGCAACGCGCTCGACCACGGCGTCGAGACGCCGCAACAGCGGATCGGGCGCGGCAAGCCGGCCGAAGCGAATCTGACGCTGGAAGCGAGGCATAGCGCCGGCAAGCTGCTGATCAGCGTGAGCGACGACGGCGACGGTATCGACCTTGCTGTGCTGCGCGCCGCGATCGTCGGCCGCCGTCTCGCCGACGACGAAACGGCCGCTCGCCTGTCCGACCAGGAACTGCTCGAATTTCTGCTGCTGCCCGGCTTCTCTATGCGCGCGCAAGTCACCGATGTATCCGGGCGCGGCGTCGGTCTCGACGCCGTCCACGAAATGGTCAAAGCAGTGCGCGGCACGGTGCGCATCGTCAACGAACCCGGCAAAGGCATGCGCTTCGTCCTGCAGTTGCCGCTGACGCTGTCGGTTATCCGCAGCCTGCTGGTGGAAGTGGGCGGGCAGGCGTATGCGGTGCCGCTCGCCCATGTGCACCGCACGCTCGAACTCGCGCGCGGCGACATCGACATGCTCGAGGGACAGCAGCACTTCCGCTTCGACGGCCGGCCTGTCGGGCTCGTCACCGCGCACCAGCTGCTGGATACCGAGGCGCCCGACGAGGCGCGCGCCAGTGTCGCCGTCGTGGTCGTCGGCGACGAGCGCGGCACCTACGGCGTCGCAGTCGACCGCTTTCTCGGCGAGCGCATGCTGGTCGTGCAGCCGCTCGACAGCCGGCTCGGCAAGATCAAGGACATCGCTGCCGCTGCGCTGATGGACAACGGCGAAGCCGTGCTGATCATCGATGTCGAAGATCTGCTGCGCTCGGTCGACAAGCTTGTGCGCGACGGGCAGGTCGACAAGGTGGGGCGCGCATCCGGCGCAAGCGCGCGACTGCGCAAGCATGTGCTGGTGGTCGAAGATTCGCTGACGGTGCGTGAGCTCGAGCGCAAGCTGCTCGAAAAGCGCGGTTACGCGGTGACCGTGGCGGTGGACGGGATGGACGGCTGGAACGCGCTGAGAAGCGCAACCTTCGATCTCGTCGTCACCGACATCGACATGCCGCGCATGGACGGCATCGAACTCGTGACGATGATCAGGCGCGATGCGTTGCTGAAAACCGTGCCGGTGATGATCGTGTCATATAAGGATCGCGATGAAGACCGGCGCCGCGGGCTCGACGCGGGCGCCGACTACTATCTGGCGAAGGGCAACTTCCATGACGAAGCGCTGCTCGATGCGGTGCAGGACCTGATCGGAGAGGCTCAGACATGAACATCGGCATCGTCAACGACCTGCCGCTCGCGGTCGAGGCGCTGCGCCGCGTGCTGGCGTTGCGCGCCGAGCATCGTGTGCTGTGGGTAGCGACCGACGGTGCACAGGCGGTCGACTTCTGCATCGCCCATCGGCCGGATCTCGTGCTGATGGATCTGATCATGCCGAAGTTCGACGGTGTCGAGGCGACCCGCCGCATCATGGCGCGCGCGCCTTGCGCGATCCTCGTCGTGACGAGCAGTGTCGGTGCGAATGCGTGGCGCGTCTATGAGGCGATGGGCGCCGGTGCGCTCGATGCGGTCGACACACCGACGTTCGGCGACAGCGGGCTCGCCGATGCAGCGCAACCTTTGCTGACGAAAATCGACCAGCTCGGCCGCCAGCTCGTGAACCTGTCTGCGTACCGGCAGCCGGCACCCGTGGCATTCGCCCGCGGCGCGCCGCCGCTCGTCGCGATGGGGGCATCGGCAGGCGGGCCGAGCGCGCTCGCCGCTGTGCTCGGCGAATTGCCCGCGGACTTCCGCGCCCCCATTGTGATCGTGCAGCACGTCGACAAGGCGTTCGCGGACGGCATGGCTCAATGGCTCGACGGCCAGACCGCGCTGACCGTGCGCGTCGCGCTCGACGGCGACCGGCCACAGCCGGGCGAAGCATTGCTGGCCGCGACGAACGATCACCTGCGTTTGACGAGTGCCGGCTTGCTCGAATACACGCATGAGCCGGCCGACACGCCGTATCGTCCGTCCGTCGACGTGTTTTTTCACAGCGTTGTCGAACATTGGCGAGGCGACGCGATCGGCGTGCTGCTGACCGGGATGGGCCGGGACGGCGCGATCGGCCTGAAGGCGATGCGGGCAAAGGGCTATCAGACGATCGCCCAGGACGAAGCGACCAGCGCGGTATACGGCATGCCGAAAGCCGCGGCCACGCTGGATGCGGCAAGCCTGATTCTGCCGCTCGGCGGCATTGCGGGCAGGCTTGCGGCAAGCATCAAACGATAAGACTGGTTAATTTGGCCGACGCGCGGCGCGCGCGGCGCGTATTTCCAACAAGGGTACGAATATGGGAATCGATAAACCCGGTGCGCCTGACTTGCGGGCTTCCGCAAGCGCTGCGACGGACGCTGCCGACGCCGCGCTCGAGACGGCGCGCGCGGCGCTCCAGCAGCCGCCTGCCGCCGATGTGCCGGCGATGGTACTGCTGGTGGACGATCAGGCGATCGTCGCCGAAGCGGTGCGCCAGGCGCTCGCTACCGAAGACGGCATCGACTTTCACTACTGCGCGCAGGCCGACGAGGCGATGAAGGCCGCGACCAACACGCGTCCGACGGTCATCCTGCAGGATCTCGTGATGCCCGGCATCGATGGACTCACGCTCGTCAAGGCGTACCGCACGATGTCGGCGACGCGGGATATTCCGATCATCGTGCTGTCGACCAAGGATGAACCTGTGATCAAGAGCGCTGCCTTTGCAGCCGGTGCGAACGACTACCTCGTCAAGCTGCCGGACCGTATCGAACTGGTCGCGCGCGTGCGCTATCACTCGCGTTCATATATCAACCTGCTGCAGCGGGACGAGGCCTACCGGGCGCTCAGACAGTCGCAGCAGCAACTGCTCGAGGCCAATCTCGAACTGCGCCGCCTGACGCATTCCGACGGATTGACAGGCTTGTCGAACCGACGCTATCTCGACGAGTATCTGAGCGCCGAATGGCGGCGCTCGGCGCGGGAACAGTCCGAGATGTCGATGCTGATGATCGACGTCGACAGTTTCAAGCAGTACAACGACTCGTATGGCCACGTTGCGGGCGACGAAGTGCTCAAGCGCATTGCGTTGACGGTGGAAGGGTGCCTCGGCCGGGCGGGGGATCTGGCCGCGCGATATGGCGGCGAGGAATTCGTCGTGGTGTTGCCGGGGACCTCCAGCGCAGGCGCGCGGCTGCTGGCCGAGAAGATTCGCCTCGAAGTCGAAGGGCTCGGGTTGCCGCACGGGAACTCGCCCACCGGACGGCATGTGACGATCAGCATCGGCGGCGCGACGCTGGTGCCGGCGCCGGAGTCGCCGATGACGTCGATTGTCGAGGCGGCCGATGCGGCGCTGTATCGGGCCAAACGTAACGGGAAAAATTGCGTGGTGATGGCTTCCGATCTGAAAGGAGGCAGTGCCGTGTAAAGCGGCTAGCGTGCCTTATCTACTCGTTCGCGCTTGCGGCCAGTCTTCGCCCCACAAGGCATCGAGGCGCATCAGCCAGCCGGTGAGCGCCAGGGCGAGTACCACAGCAGCCAGAGCGAGCGCCATCAATGCGCCTAACGGATTGTGTGAAAGGCTATAGATGAGAATCGTTCTCAAATATTTGCGAGATGAGCGTGTTCGTTTTCTTGATCAGCGCTACGCTTCGGTTGCGTCGGGCGATGTCGCCTTCGGCGCTGCTCCTTTACCGCGACACGACCGGAACTGCTGACATGTCCAAACTGCTTTACATCGAATGCTCGCCACGCAAACAGGTATCGGCATCCATCGAGGTTTGCCGCGCCTTCCTCGATACCTATCGCGCGACGAATCCTGCCGACACCATCCAGACGCTCGACCTCTGGGATCTGGCGATGCCGGAATTCGACGGCGACACGCTGGCGGCGAAGTACGCGGGCCTGAGCGGTACAGCGTTGACGCCGGACCAGCAATCGGCATGGCAGCGCATCGAAGCACTCGCTGCGCCGTTTCACGAGGCCGACAAGCTGTTGTTCGGCGTACCGCTGTGGAATTTCGGCATTCCGTACAAGCTCAAGCACCTGATCGATGTGATCTCGCAGAAGGACGTGCTGTTCACTTTCGACGGGACGGGTTTCGGCGGCATGCTGACGGGCAAGAAAGCGGCGGTCGTCTATGCGCGCGGACTGGATTACGCGTCGCCGGGATCGTTCACGCCGGCGCGCGAATATGATCTGCAGAGGCCGTACGTGGAGATGTGGCTCAAGTTCGTCGGTGTGACCGATGTGCACGGTATCGTGGTCGAGAAGACCCTGTTCGGTCCGGACGGACAAGCCGACCGGACCGAGGCGATCAAAGCGGCACATGGGCTCGCGCAGCGTTTCTGATTACGCTTTCACGTGCGGCGCCAATAGCGACAGGTCGGCCGGGCCAAGACGGTCGCTCGCGGTCAGCACCTGGTGCCAGTACGGGTAGAGCAGCGGCGGCGCGCTTACCTTGTCGAGCCGCTCGCGCTGTCCGGCAGTCAGCGTCAGATTGGCCGCGCCGAGGTTGTCGCGCAGTTGCGTGTCGTTGCGCCCGCCGATGATCACCGAAGCGACAGCGGGGCGTCCGAGCAGCCACGCCAACGCAACCTGAGCCGCCGATACCTTATGCTCGGCAGCAACTTCTACAAGCACGTCGACGATCGACCACAGCCGTTGCGGGTCGCGGATCGGCGGCTCGATCCAGCCGGCAAGCTGGCGCGTGCCTTCGGGCGTCGTATCGCGGCGATGCTTGCCGGATAGCAAACCGCCGGCGAGCGGACTCCATATGAGCATACCCAGCCCTTGGTCAAGCGAGATCGGCGCGAGTTCATATTCGGCTTCGCGCGCTTCGAGCGTGTAGTGAATCTGCTGGCTCACGAATCTCGGCAGGCGGTCGCGCTCGCTGATGTGCAATGCCTTCATCAAGTGCCAGCCCGAGTAGTTCGAGCAGCCGACATAGCGGATCTTGCCTTGCCGGACCAACAGGTCGAGCGCTTCAAGGGTCTCTTCAAGCGGCGTGATGCCATCCCACTCGTGTATCTGGTAGAGGTCGATCACATCGGTCTTGAGACGCCGCAAGCTTGCTTCGCAAGCCCGGATCAAATGATGCCGCGACACACCGCGGTCGTTCGGACCGTCGCCCATCGCAAAGCGCGCCTTCGTAGCGAGCAGCACGCCACCCTTGCGTTTGCCGCCGAGCGCCTCGCCGATGATTTCCTCCGACGCGCCATCCGAATAGACATCCGCTGTATCGATCAGGTTGACGCCCGCGTCGATGCACATGTCGATCTGCCGGCGTGCTTCGTCGAGACCTGCACTGCCGACGAAGGCGAACTTGCCCTTGCCGCCGAACGTCATCGTGCCTAGCGTGATAGTCGACACCTTGAGGCCGGAACGGCCAAGTTGACGATATTCCATGTAGAGCAATTTCCTGTGAAAGGGGTGGAGGGTGAGTGATCGCTGCGCGCTCGCGGTTTGTTCAGCTGGATCGCTGTTGAGGCGACAGCTATTCGACGAACGATACCGGAACTTTGATTTTGTTATTGTGACGTGCGTCTCACCATCGTCCTGTCAAATGTGTAGATAGAAATGTAGGAATATTCGTGAGGTGACGGTTTGATGATTCACGCGCTTTTTACGTTCAGGTCCACTGCGTTACGGGTGGCTTCCTGCTTGAGGGCGGTAGCCGCATCGGTTTTGCTCCTTGCCTTTGGCAATGCGATGGCGAGCGACGCAACCATAGTGGCGACCGTTGCGACGGGACTGCAATTTCCCGAGGGCATGGTCTTCGTCGGAAACACGCTGTACTTTGTCGACAATGGCTCTTCGGATGTTTTCCGTCTGGTGGGCGACAAGGTGCAGAAGGTCTGGCATCAGGACGGATGCGGTGCAAACGGCCTTGTGCAGGTGGGCAACCGTTTGCTGGTTGCGTGCTACGACAACGGCACAATTGCCGAGATCACCGTAAGCGGACAGCTGGTCGGCACCATCAGGTCGGACGACGCCGGCCTGCCGTTCCTCAGCCCTAACGATCTAACCGCTGACCGAAAGGGCGGCGTGTACTTCACGGCTTCGGGGTCCGGCGCGACGCTTGGGAAGGTGTACTACCGCGGTGTGGATGGGCACGTGCGGGAGGTTGCGTCGGACATCCGCTATGCGAACGGCCTTGTCGTCTCGCTCGACGGAACGCACTTATACCTTGCCGAAAGCGCCGAGAACAGGCTGCTCATCTATGCAATCGGTGCGGATGCGGGACTGAGCGATCGTCAGCCATTCATCAAGTTGGGGGATCTGCTTGCTGCGACATCGGGCGATCAGGCGTTCACACCCGACGGTGTGCGAATTGACCGCCATGGGAACCTGTTCGTCGCGTTGTATCGCGGAGGCGGTTTTGCCGTCTTCTCGGCTAACGGCAAACTGATCAAAATGGTCCAATTGCCGGCATCGCACCACACGAGCCTGGCGATTGCACCGGATCGCAAGTTTGTATTCGTGACGGCGATCTATGACCAGCCCGGTGGAGGATCCCGCGGCGAGCTGCTAAAGGTTCCCAATCCGGTCGCTGAATGACTTGCGTGCCGGGCGCAGCGCTTAAACGGGCTGGGCCCGGCGCACGAAGAAGAGCGCGGTGCCGACGGCCATCAGCAGACCACCGAGAAACCGGTTCTGCATCCGCACCGCACGCTCACTGCGCAAGATTCGCCGGAACATACTGGCGCCGTATGCATAACCGTGCATGACGAGCGCATCGATAGCGCACATGGTGACCGTCATGATGGCCAGTTGCGGCGCTAGCGGCTCGTCTGCGGCAATGAATTGCGGCAGCACCGCGATCATGAAAATGATGCCCTTAGGGTTGGTAGCGTTCGTCAGCAAACCGGTTGCACACCGTTTGCGCCACGATCCGGCTGGTTGAACGTGCGAGCTGGCCTGCATTGGCGCGTCGTTCGAGCGCCACTG
>DASXXR010000476.1:0-2654 GCA_036502945.1 Paraburkholderia sp.
CTCGCCGATTTCGCCGGCAAGCGCAAAGTGCTCAACATCGTGCCGAGCCTCGACACGCCCACCTGCGCGACGTCGACGCGCAAGTTCAACGAAGCGGCTGCCAAGTTGACGAATACCGCGGTGATCGTCGTGTCGGGCGACCTGCCGTTCGCGGCGTCGCGCTTCTGCACGACGGAAGGCATCGAAAACGTCGTCACCGCTTCGACGTTCCGCGGCCATGAGTTCGCGCAGGCATACGGCGTCGATATCACGAGCGGCCCGCTCGCCGGCCTGACGGCGCGCGCCGTCGTCGTCATCGACGAAAACGACAAGGTCGTGCACGCTGAGCTCGTCGGCGAAATCAAGACCGAGCCGAACTACGATGCCGCACTCGCCACGCTGAAGTAAGCGCTGCGGGCATCGGACAGCGCCGCGCCGGTTTCGTAAAGGCGCGGCGCTGTTACATTGCCGCACCCCGTTTGCCTTTCATTCCTTTTCGATTTCTACAGGACGCTCGCCTTGGCTACGCTGATTTGCGGTTCGCTCGCCTACGACAACATCATGACCTTCGAAGGCCGCTTCCGGGAGCACATCCTGCCGGACCAGGTTCATATCCTGAACGTCAGCTTCCTCGTGCCGACGATGCGCCGCGAGTTCGGCGGCTGCGCGGGCAACATCGCCTATGCGCTGAATCTGCTCGGCGGCGACGCACGCATCATGGCGACGCTCGGCGCGGTCGACGCGCAGCTCTACATCGACCGTCTGGATAACCTCGGGCTCGCGAAGACCCACGTGCGCGTGCTGCCGGACACGTATTCCGCGCAGGCGATGATCACCACCGATCTCGAAAACAACCAGATCACCGCGTTCCACCCGGGCGCGATGATGCAGTCGCATCTGAATCGCGCGGACGAAGCGAAGGACGTGACCCTCGGTATCGTCGCACCCGACGGCTTCGACGGAATGATCCAGCATTCCGAACAATTCGCTGCCGCCGGCGTGCCGTTCGTCTTCGATCCGGGCCAAGGGCTGCCGCTCTTCGACGGCGCGTCGCTGCGCCGCATGATTGAACTTGCCACTTACGTTGCTGTCAACGATTACGAAGCCAAACTGGTGAGCAACAAGACGGGCTGGTCGATCGAAGAAATCGCGGGCCGCGTCGATGCGCTGATCGTCACGCGCAGCGAGCACGGCTCGCAAATCCACCACGCAGGCGGGCTTGAGGACATTCCCGCGGTAACGGCGCAGCGCGTGCTCGACCCCACGGGTTGCGGCGACGCGTTCCGCGGCGGGTTGCTGTACGGCATCGGGAACGGACTCGGCTGGGCCACCACCGGCCGGCTCGCCAGCCTGATGGGTGCGCTCAAGATCGAACACCAGGGGCCGCAAAACTACACGCCGTCTCGCACGCAGATCAATGACCGGTTCAAGCTCGCGTTCGGTTACGACCTTGCCTGATCGGCCGTGCGTGTTGGGCAGTGGTTTGGCAGGGTCTGTGTGAAAGCTCGTTACGAGCTCGTAGGGAGTACAGGGAAATGAAAACAACGAATCGTTTGGCCAATCGCCATGTGGTAGCCGCGGTGGCCGCAGTGATCGGCGGCTCGCTGCTGATGTCGGGATGCGCGTACAACAGCAGTTCCGCCGACGTCTACACCGCGTCGCAGGCGCAACGCGAAGAAACCGTGCGCATGGCGACCGTCGACAGCGTCCGCGCCGTGAAGATCAGCTCGAACAACGGCCAGCCGACGGGCCTCGGGCTGCTCGGCGGCGGCGCGCTCGGCGCGGTCGCCGGCAGCGCGATCGGCGGCGGCACCGGGTCGATCGTGACGGGGATCATCGGCGGTCTTGCAGGCGCGGTAGCCGGCAACGCAGTAGAAAACACAGCGGCTGTGCGCGACGGCGTCGAGATCACCGTGCTTCTCGACAACGGCGACATGCGCGCGATCACGCAAAGCGCCACCGGTGAGATCTTCCGCGCGGGTGACCGCGTACGGCTTCTGTCGAGCGGCGGCGTGACCCGCGTCACGCACTAAACCGGTTCCCTGACTGCGGCGGCGCAGACCGCTGCCGCAGCCGACCTCAAGCGCATGCGCTCCCCTGGCATGCGTTTTTTTCGCGCATCGTATTGGCCGGCGACCGCCGTCAATGGCGCGGCGTTGGCGTTGGCATGGGCATGGGCATGGGCATGGGCATGGGCGTCGGTTCCGGCAACGCGCGGACGGAAAAAAATCCCGCCACCGGCAAGCGGCGACGGGATCACGATTGAGTAGCGCTACTCAACCGAGCCGACACATATTCTCCGATATGCCGGCTCTCACTGCGTGAGGCTATTACGGGCGCGGGCCGGTCGGAAACGGCCATGCTGCGGCCGGATTCAACGCGGTCTTCACCGACGAAGCAGGCGCCGTCGATGCAGCGGGCGCAGCCGGAGCAGGAGCTGCCTTCTTCGCGACAGCCTTCTTCGCGGGAGCAGCCTTCTTCGCAGGGGCAGCGGCCTTTTTCGCGGCAGCCTTCTTCGCAGGGGCAGCCTTCTTCGCAGGCGCAGCCTTTTTGGCGGCAGCCTTCTTCGCAGGCGCCTTTTTCGCAGCGGCCTTCTTCGCTACTTTCTTCGCAGCAGCTTTCTTGGCGGGCGCCTTCTTCGCGGCAACCTTCTTCGAAGCGACCTTCTTCGCTGC
>DASXXR010000477.1:0-14118 GCA_036502945.1 Paraburkholderia sp.
ACTCGAGCACGGCGAGAAAGCTCGCGAGCCCGATGCTCAAGGCCGGAAACATGATGTGGAACGACACGGTGAATGCAAACTGCACGCGGGACAGGTCAAGCGCGCTCGGATCCATTGAGTCACCTATGCAATATTTTCAACTTGATGGGGAGGAGATCCTCTACGACGTCTTACGACGATCGCGTCGGCGAGCACGCTTCCTTGGACTTCTCTAACCATATATGCGCAGGCGGGCTCGCGATAGTCTACGGGCGTAGCGTCCGGGTAAACGAAGGTTTAGGGTGCTGATATCGGGCGCACGATGCGACGCCACGGTGCAAGCGCGGGAAGACGGCGGGCAGGGGCCGCGCACCCGAAGCGGGCCGCGGATCATGGGCATGTCGCCAATCAGTCGAATAGCGGAAATGAACGATGCTGATTCGTTAGATCACACCGGTTGGCCGGAATGCGTCAGCAATGTCCCAGCAGGTAAGCAAGCAAGTCGTTAATCTCGTCGTAGCGCGCCGCATAGACGATATAGCGGCCGTGTCCGCGCCGCGACACCAGTTTCGCATTGAGCAACGGGTCGAGGTGCGATGACAACGACGCAGGCGAGTCGACGAATGTCGCCAGCTGGTCGGCCGAAAGTCCTTCAGGGCCGACTTTCACGAGGGTCCGGAACACGGCTAGCCGCGACTCCTGTGAAAGCGCTGTGAGCGCGCTAATGGCATGTCTCGTTTCCATGTCTCGTATTGGCCGGCAGGCGCGGATGATGCGCACCCCAGCGTTCTGATTGTTATGCGTTCGAGGGTTGCGACGCGCAGCCGGCGGATGACGATGAGTTGTCGCGCGTGTTGTCCGGCGTGTCGATCCTGAACTGCAGTCCGAACTGCCTTGACATTGCGTCAGCGCACACGTGGCGGCTGGCGGCGCCGTTGCCCGCATAGATGATCGTATTCACAGTTCGGCTCCTGGTTATAACGTTTAGTGGCCCGAATACATGTTCGTTCGATTGCTTGTTTCGCCTGGCGCGTGCAGCCCTTATGACCGCGCTGTCCGCAGCCTCGGAATGTGCGTTGGTGGTTACTAAACAGCCTGTCCAGGCGGTTTATTCCGCGCCAGAGGCGGCAGGCGGCGAGCACTCCAGCGCATTCGCGGTACGAATGACTTGCAAACATCTGACGAATACCGGCCGGAGTGTCGGACGAGATGAGTTTGGATTCCGAACAGAGTGACGATAGAGGCGCAGACCTGAAATGCTGAATGGCTACCGCGTGGGTTGCCGCAGGTCGTCGTCGCGCTGATTGACGAAAATCAGCACGCCCACGATAGCCATGTAGAACCGGAACGCGGCATCCTGGCCGTTCCAGATTTTCGATTGCCACATCGCGAACCACTCGCCTCCCACCACCATGAACGCGAAGAACCAGACGACGAAGCCCACCGCATAGCCGGCGACCACATAACCCTTCGCGTGATTGAAATCCGCGCCGCTCGCATGCCGGGCGCGCCACAGCACGAACGACCCGAGAGCGAGCAGGACGAACGTCACGCCCTCGCCGGCGATGATGAGCCAATAGCTCGCCTGCCACGCCGCCGGTTCGGTCGAGGCGCGATGCATCAGCGCGTTGTGGGGAAAGGTGGTGTCCATGCTGAGCACGTGTTGCACGAACAGATAGTTCGAGCCGTAGTCGGTGACATTGTCGAATGTGACGATGCCCGCAAAGGCGGCGAGCAGGACGGACATCAGAATCTTTGTGATGCGGACGATCATATGCGCTCCCTCTGGGGTGGTGTGTGAACCTCAACAGTTGGAGCGGCTGGTTATTCCGCGGTGTGCGGTCGCGGTGAACGCCTTTCGGAGCGTGGGGTAACCGAAAGGGGAATATTGCCCGGCCCAGGACGTTAACTGGTTGCCGGCTGACGGATCGCCACGCATGCGGTCCGCACGCGGTCGCGCGGACAGCGCGTTTCGGCTAATTGCGTACGCCTCGGCCACGAGCAACCAGGGCGGCACGCCAATCTGGAGTCAGCATGGTGAGCACCCTTGAAGAAAAGGCGCCGGCGCGCGCCGACGTTGCCAACGATACGGATGTGGTCGCTGCGGCCGCCGCCCTTGTGCCTGTGTTGCGCTCGCGCGCGGCGGAGTCGGACACGCTTCTGAAATTGCCTGATACGACGATCGCCGATTTCGAAAAGGCGCGATTGTTCGAGATGGTGGTTCCGAAAATGTACGGCGGCCTGCAGTCGCCACTCGAAACCTACATGGACGTAATGATCCAGCTAGGTCGAGCCGATGGTTCGGCGGCCTGGGCGCTCGGCCTGCTTTCGTCGGGCACGTGGATGGCGGCGACGTTGTTTCCGAAGCATGTCACCGACGAAGTGTTTGCCAAGGGTGGCAAATTTCGCACCGCGGGCGCGCTTGGCCCGCGCAAGGCGAAGACGAGACGCGTCGACGGCGGCATGGTGATCGAAGACGCGCTGTGGATGTACAACAGCGGCGCCTACCACGCGCACTGGAACGTTCTCGGCATCCCGATCGTCGACGACGCGGGCCAGATGACGGGCATGGGCTCCGCGCTCGTTCCGAGCTCGGACGTGATCTTCCTGAACGACTGGGACCCGATTGGTCTGCGAGGCAGTGGAAGCACGAGTATCGCGGTGAAGGACCTGTTCGTTCCGAACGACCGCATTTCATTGACGAGCCGCAACCTGCAGGACGATTACGCGTCCACGCATCTGCGCGGCGAGGCGGCGTACCGGATGCCGATGGTGCCGCTGCTCGCGGCGCGGCTGCTGTGCCCGATTCTCGGCATGGCGAAAGCCGCGCTCGAACTCTTCGTCGACAAGGTGCCCACCCGCGGCATCGCGTTCACCACCCATGACAAGCAGGACGAAGCCGCGGTCACGCATCTTCAGATAGGTGAAGCTTCGTCGAAGATCGATGCGGCAGAAGCGATTGTCAGGCGCACGATGCAAAACCTCGAAGCGAACGCTGCAAGCGGCACGCGGATGACCCAGGAGCAGCGTGCGCGCATCTGGCGCGACGGCGGCTTCGCGAGCCAGTTGATCTGGGAAGCCGTGGACATGATGGCCGCCGCGTCGGGGACGGCCTTCATCAACGCGAAGAGTCCGATTAACCGGGTGTGGCGCGACGTGCGCGTGGCGACCATGCACGGCGGCATCTGCTTGAGTACATGCCTCGAGCTTTACGGGCGCATTTCCACCGGAAAAGCGCCCAACACGATGCTGCTGCCGGCATTGACCTGAAGAAGACGGATGAATGCGTGGCCGCGGCGGCCGATGAATTGCGCAAGCGCCCGCCAAGGCGCTTGCCGATCCGGACGGGACGCCGCGGCGCGGGTCTTTATTCGAACCCGCGCGGATTGCGTTCCTGCCAGCGCCAATGGTCGGCGCACATCCGCTCGATTCCATACTGTGCGCGCCAGCCGAGAATCTGCTCGGCGGCGGCCGGGTTCGCAAAGCACTGCGCGATATCGCCCGGCCGGCGCGCGACGATCTCGTGCGGCACGGGCCGTCCCGACGCCTTTTCGAACGCGCGCACGACTTCGAGCACGCTGTAGCCCTGGCCTGTGCCGAGATTGACGACGAAGCTCGCATCGCGCTTCACCAGCGCGTCGAGCGCCGCGATGTGGCCGCGCGCGAGATCGACCACATGAATGTAGTCGCGCACGCCGGTGCCGTCCGGCGTGTCGTAGTCGCCGCCGAACACGCGCAGCCTGGCGAGCTTGCCGACCGCGACCTGCGCGACATACGGCATCAGGTTGTTTGGAATGCCGCCGGGCGCTTCGCCGATCGAGCCGCTGTGATGCGCGCCGACCGGGTTGAAATAGCGCAGCGTCGCGATGCGCCATGACGGATCCGACACTTCGAGATCGCGCAGCACCTGCTCGGCGATCAGCTTCGACTGGCCATAAGGATTGGTCGCGGAGAGCGGAAACGACTCGTCGATCGGCGAGTGTTCCGGCACGCCGTACACCGTCGCCGAAGAACTGAACACGAACTGCTTCACATTGCGTGCACGCATCACATCGAGCAGCACGAGCAGGCTGTAGATGTTGTTGCGGTAGTAGTCGATCGGCTTCGCGACCGATTCGCCGACTGCCTTCAGCGCCGCGAAGTGGATCGCACCCGTGACCGGATGGCTGTCGAAGATGCGTTCGAGCGCGCTCTGGTCGCGCACGTCGGCTTCATAGAACGCGATCTGCCTGCCGGTGATCTGCTCGACGCGCTCGATCGACTTGCGATTGCTGTTCACGAGATTGTCGATCACAACGACGTCGTAGCCGTCGTTCAGCAACTCCACACACGTGTGCGAGCCGATATAGCCCGCGCCGCCCGTTACCAGAATCGTGCCTTTCGTGGCCATGCTTTGCTCCATTAAAGTGAGACGCCCGTCAAGTTTTGCAGCAGCTGTTTATATCGTTCGACGACCGCCCGCTCGTCGAACTCCGACGCGACTTTCTGCCGGCCGCGCTCACCCATTGCGCGGCGCTCGGCGTCGCTCATATCGAGCATCCGCGCGAGCTGTGCGGCCAGACTATCGGCACTACGCACTTCGCATAACAAGCCGTTGACGCCGTCCGCGACGACTTCGCGGCAGCCGGGCACATCGGTCGCGACGATCGGCCGGCCCATCGCGGCGGCTTCCATCAGTGTGCGCGGCACGCCTTCACGATACGACGGCAGTACGACACAATCCGCCGCGGCGATCAGCGGGCGCACATCGTGCGCTTCGCCGAGGTATTCGATGATGCCTTCTTGTTCCCACGCAGCGACTTCGGCGCGCGTAATCGCGCTCGGATTGTCGACGCCTACCGGCCCGAGCAACTGGAAGCGCGTATGCGGATAGCGGGCACGCAGCCGCCGCGCCGCTTCGACATATTCGCCAACACCTTTATCCCATAACAGCCGCCCGATCAGTACGAAGGCGAACTCAGCGCGCATGGAGTGTTCCGGCAGCGGGGTCATCGCGAACTGTTCGAGATCGACGCCTTCGCCGTGCAGCAGCCGCGCCCGTTCGGGATGCACGAGCAGGTTCCGGTCGATAAACGCGGCTTGGTCGTCGCGATTCAAAAACCAGATTTCGCGCGGAAAGCGAAACGCAAACCGGTACAGCTTCTTCGCAATCTGCGCCGCGCGGCTTGGCTGGATGAAAACATAGCCGAGACCCGTTGTCACCGCAACCGAATCGACTCCCGCCAGTTTCGCCGCAATCGAACCATAGATGTTCGGTTTGATCGTGTAATGAAACACGACGTGCGGCCGGATCGTCCGGTAGTGGCGATACAGCTGCCAGAGCGTGCGCAGGTCGTCGCGCGGATTCGTGCTTTTCGAGGCGACGGGCAGATCGATGCAGCGGCAGCCCATTTCGGTGAGCAATGCGAACGTGCGGTCGCGCGGCGCGATTACCGTCACGTCGACGCCGCGCGCCACGAGCATGCGGATCAGCCCCTGGCGGTAGGTGTAGATCGCCCACGCCGTGTTGCAGACGAGGCTGATGCGCAGCTTGCTGGGTTGGCGGACGGAGTGCTTCATGAAGGCGTGGGTGGCGGCGATGAGTGTGAACGCAACGAGTCGATTCAACGGCTCGCGCGCGGCGCGAACAGCCGGCGTTTGATATGGCGCAGCGTCCGGTACGGCGTCACGAAGTGCAGCAGGTTCTTGGCAAGGCCGAGCCAGTCGTACGGGTTGGCCGCATTGAAGTAGTGCAGTTGCAGACGCAGCGTCGACACGATCTGGCGGCGCCGCTTCGTCGCGCTGATGCCGCCTTCGTTCAGTTCGTAGTAAAGACCGAGTTCCGGCAGGTTCGCGCAGTCATGGTGCTCCATCAGCCGCAGGAACAGATCGAGATCTTCGGCGCTGCGATAGGTTGCGCGGTAGTTGCCCGCGGCGAGGACGGCATCGATGCGCAGCATCATCGACGGATGCACGAAACAGTTGCGCAGGAAACGAACGCGGCGAATCGCGCGCGGGTCCGCGGGCGGTGTCAGCATGAAGAGCGGCGTGCCGTCGCGCGCGACCACTTGCGTCCACATGCCAAGGCCGGCCACGCGCGGGTTCGCTTCCAGATACGCACGCTGTTTCGCGAGCCGCTGCGGCACGCTCAGATCGCCCGCGTCGATGCGCGCGGCATAGCGGAAACCGCGCGCCGCCAGCGCTTCGATACCGGCTTGCAGCGCGCGTTCGATGCCGACGTTCTGCGGCATCCGCAGAATGTCGACCGTCAGGTTGGGCACAGCCGGGGCGACGATCGGCGGCGTGCTGCCGTCGTCGACGATCAGCACGTGCACCTGCGCGCTTTCGCTGAACGAGGCCAGGGTTCGCTCGACATCGGGCTGGCCGTTGTAGGCAGGCATCAGCACGGCGACGTCGTCGAGCGAAGCCGTGTATGGCTGAACCGAACCGTTCAGTGCAGCCGGAGGCAGGTTCGCCGGGGCGCGCGCGGGAGCGGGAGGATAGGTCATGGACGCAACTTGAGGCGGATGTAATAGAGGTTCACCGCCGCTGCCGCGAGATACCCGGCGGCCAGACCGGCAAGTGCGCCGTATGCGCCAAGACGCGGAATCGCGAGCAGATTGACTGCGAACGCAACCACCAGCGCCAGCAGCCATTTCGACAGCAACACGAACTTCGCCTGATATTTCAGCACGACGAGATTGCCGATCGCCTCGACGCCGGCCGGCACCGACAGCCATACCGCCCAGCGGAAGATGTCGATCGCGCCTTCGTAGTCCGGTCCGAACACGTGTCGAATGATGAAGCCCGCGAGCAGGTCCAGCACGAGCGCGCCGCTTGCCATGAGCGCGGCGGTCAGCGCGGCGAGGCGCCAGATGTTGCGGCGCAGCCGCGCGGCGTCCAGCACGCGGTAGACGAACGCCGGCGCGATGGTTTGCGCGAGCATCAGCGCGAGCGTGATCCAGTTCTCGTTCAACTGCTGCGCGGCCGAATAGCGGCCGAGGTCGGCGAACGAGATCGCGCGTTCGAGCATCAGCCGGTCGAGTTTCAGGAACAGATACATGCAGATGAGGCCGAGCCAGAACACCGTGCCGGCGCTCGCGAAATGACGCACCAGCGGCCGTTCGACATGCCAGCCGAGCGTGCCGCCATGCCGCCTTGCGTAATAGCCGACCAGCACGATGCCGATGGCCGCCGATTCGAGCGCCCACAGCCAGCCGAAGCCGGCAGGCGACGCCAGCGAGCGCACCAGCAGATAGACGAGCGCGGCTTTCAACAGCGCGGTTGTCATGCTCGTCAGCAGTTGCGGTTTGCTGTAGGTGATGCTTTGCAGCCACGCATTGATCACGCCGACGAACGGCTCGCGAAACAGCATCGTCACCGCGAGTCCGGCAAGCATCGTGCCGACGAGCGGATCGGTGAAGTGCAGCGGCGAGCCGGGCACTGCGTTGGCCCAGATGCCGGCCCATGTCAGCAGCAACGCGAACGCCGAGACGGAAATCCGTAGCGCGAAGGCGCTGCCGAGCACGGTGCCGAGCTGTTCAGCCGGCCGGCGCACGATGGTCGGCACGAGAATCTCGGCGCCGCACACCCACGTGAGCGGCGACAGCACGAGCAGCAGCGTATTCGCGTACTGCCATTTGCCGAACACATCCGGGCCGAAATAGCGGGCGAGCATGCCGCTGATGACGACCGCGACGGCGATCTGCGTGAGCCGTTCAAGCCCGAGCCAGACAAGGTTGGCGAAGGCGCGCGTGACGTCCGGGTTGGCGAAGCGCTTCCACGTCAGCATCCGGCGCCCGCGCGTCGGTATGGGTGCGCCGCAAGCGGGGCAACGCGCGAGGCCATGCCCATGCGCATTGCGGTGCAGGTTGCGAGACGAACCGCCGGGCGCCTTGCCAATTCCGCCAGAGAGGCGGTCAGCGCGGCCATTCGCTGTCGCAACTTTTCAATCCATAGCGATATAAGCATTAGAATAGTCGGATAAGGCTTTCGCTAAAAAGCGCAATTATAAGTTGGAACCGGATCACTTCCGGCGGGCACGCAGGCGAGACCACGCAACGCGCTAGACAAATTTTCCATTGCACGTAAGTGAGCCTATCCATGATCTCCCAATCGATTTTCAAGGCATATGACATCCGCGGTGTGATCGGCAAGACGCTGGACGCCGATGTCGCGCGTTCCATCGGCCGATCGTTCGGCAGCGAAGTGCGTGCGCAGGGCGGCGACGCGGTCGTCGTCGCGCGCGACGGGCGGCTGTCGGGCCCGGAGCTGATTCAGGCGCTGTCCGACGGGCTGCGTTCGGCGGGCGTCGATGTCGTCAACGTCGGCATGGTGCCGACACCCGTCGGCTACTTCGCCGCGAGCGTGCCGCTCAAGCTCGCGGGCGGCGAGCGCCGCATTGATTCATGCATCGTCGTGACGGGCAGCCATAACCCGCCGGATTACAACGGCTTCAAGATGGTGCTGCGCGGCGCCGCGATTTACGGCGACCAGATCCAGGCGCTTTACAAACGCATCGTCGACAACAGGTTCGAAAGCGGCAGCGGCAGCTACGCCGATTACGACATCGCCGACGCGTACCTCGCGCGCATCGTCAGCGACATCAAGCTGGCGCGGCCGCTGAAGCTGGTCGTCGATACCGGCAACGGCGTCGCGGGCGATCTCGCGCCGCGGCTCTTCAAGGCGCTCGGCTGCGAGATCGTCGAACTCTTCACGGAAATCGACGGCAACTTCCCGAATCACCACCCGGACCCGGCGCATCCGGAAAACCTGCAGGACGTGATCCGCGCGCTGAAGGAAACCGATGCGGAAATCGGCTTCGCGTTCGACGGCGACGGCGACCGTCTCGGCGTCGTCACGAAAGACGGCGAGATCATCTATCCGGACCGCCAACTGATGCTGTTCGCCGAAGAAGTGCTGTCGCGCAACAAGGGTGCGCAGATCATCTACGACGTGAAGTGCACGCGCAATCTGGCGAAGTGGGTGCGCGACAAGGGCGGCGAGCCGCTGATGTGGAAAACCGGCCACTCGCTCGTGAAGGCAAAGCTGCGTGAGACCGGCGCGCCGCTGGCCGGCGAAATGAGCGGCCACGTGTTCTTCAAAGACCGCTGGTACGGTTTCGACGACGGCCTGTACACCGGTGCGCGTCTGCTCGAAATCCTGGCGCGTGTCGCCGATCCGAGCAAGCTGCTGAACAGCCTGCCGAACTCGCATTCCACGCCGGAACTGCAATTGAAGCTGCAGGAAGGCGAGAACTTCGAACTGATCGCGCGGCTGCAAGCCAGCGCGACTTTCCCCGACGCCAACGAAGTGATCAAGATCGACGGCTTGCGCGTCGAATACCCGGACGGCTTCGGGCTTGCGCGTTCGTCGAACACGACGCCGGTCGTCGTGATGCGTTTCGAAGCCGATAACGACGCGGCGTTAAAGCGCATTCAGGAAGATTTCCGCCGTGTGATTCTTGCGGAGAAGGCGGACGCGAAGCTGCCGTTCTGACGTTCTGACGGCTTTCGGGCCGGCCACCGCGGCCGGTCCGGGCTCGGTTCCGGCCCGCTGCACGGCGGGTACAGGGCGGGTACACGGCATGCACACAACGCGGCGCGGGTCGGTTTCGACCGCGCCGCGTTTTTTCATGGTTTTTTCGCTCGGCGCGCTAGAATTGCGTCCTTTCAACGCATTTTTCGGCCGGAATGACCGGCGTCCCATTCTTGAGCGTGCAAAAGATACTGATCGTGAGGGTGTCGTCACTGGGCGACGTCGTGCACAACATGCCGGTCATCGCCGATATTCGCCGGCGTCACCCCGGCGCGCAGATCGACTGGCTGGTCGAAGAAAGCTTCATGGGGCTCGTCGAACTCGTGCACGGCGTGCATCGCGCGATTCCGGTTTCGCTGCGGCGCTGGCGCAAACGGCTCTTCTCGCTCGGCAACTGGCGCGAGATCGGCGCGTTTCGCCGCGCGCTTGCCGCTGAACACTACGATCTTGTGATTGACTGCCAGGGCCTCATCAAGACCGCGTGGGTGGCGCGCATGGCGCGCGGGCCGCTGGTCGGCCTCGGCAATCGCACCGACGGCGCCGGCTACGAATGGCCGGTGCGCTTTTTCTATAGCAGGCGCGTGCCGATCGAGCCGCGCACGCATGTCGTCGAACGGTCGCGCCAACTGGTGGCGGCGGCGCTTGGCGACCCGCCGCCCCAGCCCACCGACGACATCGACTTCGGCCTCGATTCCGGCCGTGCCGCGCTCGCGCTTTCGCAGGCGCACATGAACCTGCCGGTGCCGTATGTGGTGTTCGTGCATGCGACGTCGCGCGCCGACAAGCAGTGGCCCGACGCCGCGTGGATCGAGCTCGGGCAGGCGCTCGTGCGGCGCGGCGCATCGCTTGTGCTGCCATGGGGCAGCGACGCAGAACGCGCGACGAGCGAACGGCTCGCAAAGGAATTCGGCGCCGCGGCGATCGTGCCGCCCAGGTTGCCTTTGGCGGCTGTGACCGGATTGATCGACGGCGCGGCGGCGACAGTCGGTGTCGATACGGGGCTTACGCATATTGCCGCAGCGCTCAAGCGGCCGACAGTCGAGTTGTACAATTTCGCCACCGCATGGCGCACGGGGGGCTACTGGTCGCCGAACGTGATCAACCTCGGCACGGTCGGCCAGCCGCCGACGCTGCAACAGGTGAAGTCCGCGCTGGAGGGCTTCGGCCTGCTCTAGCACGTCACGTCACCCGCCGCGCCGTACGGCGACACGCGGGCCGCACGGGTGCGCTCACCCGACTACGCTCCATCCGCTTCAAAAGGGCGACCATGAACGAATCCCAGATCATCGAAGTGGCCAGCGCCGACTGGCACGGGCAAAACCTGTCAGTGCCGCGCGAGACGCTGATCGCCGGCGTTGAACGCGGCAAGGTGCTGTACTTCCCGAATCTGCGTTTTGCGATCGAGGGCGGCGAACTGGCGCTGCTCGATCCGGCCATCGCGGACCCGCAGCGCAAGAACATCAGCCTCGCGCCCGAAGGCGGCGCGCTGCACGGCGTGCTGGGCGACACCGTGATGCAATCGGCCGTGCGCGCGTTGATTGCGCGCTATCAGACGAACGCGCGCACGCTCGTCGACGGCCTCTTTCCCGAATACGACGGCAAGCTGCGCGTCGCGCCGACGAGCCTGCGGCTGCATCAGGTCGAAACGCGGCAGACGTCGTGGCGCAAGGACGACAGCCGTCTGCATATCGACGCGTTTCCGTCGCGCCCCAACTATGGCGAGCGGATTCTGCGCGTGTTCACGAACGTGAATCCGCACGGCGCGCCGCGTGTATGGCGTGTCGGCGAGCCGTTCGAGGATATGGCCAAGCGCCTGCTGCCGCGCATCAAGCCGCAGATGCCGGGCTCCGCCTGGCTGCTGAACCTGCTGCACGTCACCAAGTCGCCGCGCAGCGAATACGACCATCTGATGCTGAACCTGCACGATGGCATGAAGGCCGATCTCGACTATCAGAAGGCGTCGCCGCAAGAGACGATGCCGTTTCCGCCCGGCAGCGTGTGGGTGTGCTTTTCGGACCAGACGTCGCACGCGGTGATGTCCGGACAGTTCATGCTCGAGCAGACGTTTTTCCTGCCGGTCAAGGCGATGGCGCAGCCGGAGTGTGCACCGCTCGGCATACTCGAACGCCTGAAGGGCAGGGCGCTGGTTTGAGCGCCGGCCGATTTCGATTGGCGCACGGCGCTGCGCCGCGTTGCGGATTTGCTGCGCCGCAGAAGCGCGGCACGCTGCGCGGCGGTCTCCCGCTGGAGGCCGGATGCTGAGGGCGGTCTACAACGCACTCTGGTGGGTCGTCGCGCCTTTGGCGGTGCTGCGTCTTCTGATCCGCTCGCGCAAGGAGCGCGGCTACCGTCAGCATATCGGCGAACGTTTCGGCCATGCGCGCGGCCGTTTGCCGGAAGACGAAGCGCCGTTGATCTGGGTACATGCGGTGTCGGTCGGCGAGACGCGCGCGGCGCAGCCGTTGATCGACGCGCTGATGGAAGCGCGTCCCGATGCGCGCATTCTGCTGACTCATATGACACCCAGTGGCCGTGCAACCGGCGAGGAGATTTTCAGCGATCGCGTGCTGCGCTGCTATGTGCCCTATGACATGCCGCATGCGGTGCGGCGTTTTCTGCGGGTATGGCGGCCGTCGCTCGGTCTTGTGATGGAGACCGAAGTGTGGCCGACGCTGATCGACGAATGCCGGCGCGCCGATGTGCCGCTCGTGCTGACGAACGCGCGAATGTCGGAACGGTCGTACCGGCGCGCGGCGAAGTTCGGCCGCGCGACGCGCGGCGTGTTCGGCGGCTTCGC
Source organism: Paraburkholderia sp. (assembly GCA_036502945.1). Classification (GTDB taxonomy): domain Bacteria; phylum Pseudomonadota; class Gammaproteobacteria; order Burkholderiales; family Burkholderiaceae; genus Paraburkholderia. Next base: position 12,293 of record DASXXR010000477.1, read on the forward strand.
GCGGGTGCTCGCGCAGAGTCCCGCGGATGCGGCACGTCTCACCGCGCTCGGCGCACGCAATGTGGCGGTGCTCGGCAATCTCAAGTTCGACATGAGCACGCCGCGTGAACTCGCGGCGCGCGGCCATGCGTGGCGCGCGGCGATCGGCAGGCGTCCGGTGTGGGTCGCCGCGAGCACGCGCGAGGGCGAGGAAGAGCTGGTTTTGCAGGCGTTTGCCGCGCTTGCCGTCGACGATGCGCTGCTGGTTCTCGTGCCACGCCATCCGCAGCGTTTTGATGAAGTGGCGGCGCTGGTCGAGCGGAAAGGCTTGCGCTGCGAGCGGCGCTCCGCGTGGGCGCCGCTCGGCGCCGCGGCGGCGGTGCAGGATGCTGTGCGTGCGTTGCCGGGGGATGTCACGGTGCTGTTGGGCGATTCGATGGGCGAACTGGGGGCTTACTATGCGGCGTCTGATGTTGCGTTTATCGGCGGCAGCCTGTTGCCGCTTGGTGGGCAGAATCTGATTGAAGCGTGCGCGGTGGGCGTGCCGGTGCTGATCGGGCCGCATGTGTTCAACTTCACGCAGGCGACCGCCGATGCGGTCGCCGTGGGTGCGGCGATTCAGGTGCAGGATCCAGCGGACCTTGCGCGGGTGCTGCGAGAACTGTTTGAAGACAAGACGCGCCGCACGGCTATGGGCGCGGCCGCGTCCGCGTTCGCGGCGCGGCATCGCGGTGCGACTGCGCGTACGGTGGATGTGTTGACGACGTTGTTGCCGGAATAGGGTTTCGTCAGCGTATCTTGCGCACGCCGTATCGCCTTATGCCGTGATAAGTCGTATATCGTGCAACCACACGGCGCACTTGCCGCTTCTGGGTGGTGCGACGATCGGCGGCCGGAAAGGCTCCGACCAGGACCAGATCCTGAATCTGGCGGACAGTTCGAATCATTTGCTCGCGCTCGTGCAGAACAGCAAATTTGCACTCGACAAAACGACATTCTGCGACTTGCATCGCATCGTTGCGCGTAACGATGCGTTGGAGTGGGGCGCGTTTCGCGGCGAAGGTGATGAGGTTCACTTCACATCCGACGTCGCGCTAGGCGAAAAAGGCCGCTATACCCCGTTGCCGACTATTGCGGGCGCCCCGCAACTCAACCGCGTGTTCGCTGCAGGAGCGCATGCACTCATCGAACAAGTGCCGATGCATTCGAACGCGGCTGTGCGTTCTTCCTGTTCCGCGCGTTGCAGCGGTTTTTCTTCGACGGCAACAAGCGTACGTCGCGCTTCATGATGAACGGCGTCCTGATGTCCAACGGCATTGACGCGATCAGCGTGCCCGCGCAGCGGGCCGCGGACTTCAACGAAAAGATGGTGCGCTTCTATCTGTCGAAAGACGCCACCGAGATGATGGCGTTCCTGCTCGAATGCCATCCGCGATGACAAGCAGTACACGCGGAGCTGGGAAATGCGCGACGCGTGGCACCGGCTCGGACAAGTATCTCGAAGGGCTTGATGCGTCCGCACCACCGCGCATCGCCAGCCCCGAGGATGCGCCCGCCCTGCTCGAGGCCGCGTGAATCACACCCTGTGATTTTTCGGCTGCTCGCTCAGTTGTCGTACACGAGGTTCTCGACGCGAAGGCCGTAAGACGTTTCGAGTATGTCTGCATGCGCGGCTACAGGACAGAACATGACGTTCGGCGGAAAGTCTGCAGGTTTCGAATTGATTCGGTTTTCTACATAAATTATGACTGCACCGTTAGCCGGAGAATCGCCAATCTGTTTGCCCATGTAATACAGCTCGTGGTTCACCCGGTAATACCCTTGCCCGAAATACCGGAAGGAATCGT
>DASXXR010000478.1:0-2982 GCA_036502945.1 Paraburkholderia sp.
CCGAGCCGGAAGCCGGCCTGCTCGCGCATGATGCGGTCGATGTCGGCGAAGCTCGCGACGCCTTCATCGGCGATGCGCAGGCCTTCGGTGTTCATCCCGCGGCCTGCGTGATTGACGATGAAGCCGGGCATGTCCTTGGCACGCACCGGCGTATGGCCCATGCGGCGCGCGAGTTCCATCAGCGCGTCGCCTGCGGCCGGGTCGCCGCGCAGCCCGTCGATCACTTCGACGACTTTCATCAGCGGCGCCGGATTGAAGAAGTGATAGCCGGCGACGCGCGACGGATCGGTACAGCCCGCCGCAATCGCGGTGATCGACAGCGACGACGTGTTCGACGCCAGCACGCAGCGGCCGCTGACGATGGTTTCGAGTTCGCGGAAGAGGGCGCGTTTCACGTCGAGCTTCTCGACGATCGCTTCGACGACGAGATCGCAGTCCGCCAGTTCGGACAGCATCTGCGCGCCGCACACATGGGCGAGCGCGGCGCGCGCATGGATATCGTCGAGCTTGCCTTTCGCCGTGAGTTTCGCGAACGTGTCCGTGAGGTAAACGCGGGCAGCGCCGACCGCGGCCGGATCGGTATCGAAGAGGCGCACTTTGAGCCCTGCGAGCGCGGCGATCTGCGCGATACCGCGACCCATCGCGCCCGTTCCCACGATGCCGATAGTCTCGATGCTGAATTGACGGGAGGTCATTGGGTTGCCCGATTCGATTCCATGGTTATTCTAGAATGGTACGACTGTGCAGAATGCCGGGTGGGACAGTCCCTATAAAACGAATCCGAAGGAGACATCGGATGATGATCAAGCTATGCGGCCATGCGCTGTCCAACTATTACAACAAAGTGAAGTTTGCGCTACTCGAACATGAGATTCCGTTCGACGAGGTGTTCGTCATGCCGAGCCAGGACGCAGCAGTGCTCGCGCATTCGCCGCTCGGCAAAGTGCCCTATGTCGTGACGGAGCGCGGCGACCTGTGCGAATCGCAGGCCATTCTCGAGTATGTGGCCGCATGCTATCCGGACAAGGCGATTTTCTCGCGCGACCCGTGGGAGGCCGCGAAGGAGCGCGAATTGATCATGTTCATCGACGTGCATCTCGAACTGACTGCCCGCAACCTGTACAAGCAGGCGTTCTTCGGCGGCACGGTTACCGATGCAACGAAAGGGCGCGTCGAAAAACTGCTCACGCATCATATCTGCGGCTTCAGGCGGCTTGCACGGGTGGGCGCGCCGTTCGGTCCGCAGTTGGGTCCCTATCTGCGCGGCGACGCATTCGGCGTGGCCGATTTCAGTGGGTTCACGCACTTGCCGCTGGTCGGCCTCGCAACGCAACTCGTCTATGGGCGCGACTTTCTGCTCGATGCCGGTATCGACTGGAAAAGCTATGTGAAAGCGATCAACGCGCGGCCTGCCGCGCAGCGCGTGACCGCGGACCGCAAGGCGTACATGGACGCGACGCGCAAACAGTAAGCGGTGCACCGGGCGCACGCGCCACGGCGAAGAAACCAGGTTCGTTCGCAGCGGCGCGCGGCGTGTCATGTCACAGACGCGCGAGCCGTTCCAGCGCGGTGGCGAGTGTGCTTTCCTGCTTCGCGAAGCAAAAACGCACGACGCCCGATTCATGCGGCTCGTGATAGAACGCCGACACCGGGATGGCCGCGACGCCGACTTCGCTCGTCAGCCACTGCGCAAACTCGGCTTCCGGCAGGGTGCTGATCGCCGAGTAGTCGACGCACTGGAAGTACGTGCCCGTGCACGGCAACAGCCTGAAGCGCGAGTTCGCGAGGCCGGCGCGAAAGTAATCGCGCTTCTTCTGGTAGAACGCGGGCAGCTCGAGATAGGGCGCCGGGTCTTGCATGTAATGCGCGAGCCCGAACTGCATCGGCGTGTTCACGGTGAACACGTTGAACTGGTGAACCTTGCGGAATTCCGCGGTGAGCGCCGCCGGCGCCGCGACGTAACCGACTTTCCAGCCCGTCACGTGGTACGTCTTGCCGAAGCTCGACACGACGAAACTGCGCTGCGCGAGCTCCGGATAGCGCGCGACGCTTTCGTGCGGCGCGCCGTCGTACACCATGTGCTCATACACTTCGTCGGACAGGATCAGCACGTGGGTGCCGCGCACGATTGCTTCGAGCTGGCGAAGGTCGTCCGCGCGCCAGACGGTGCCGGTCGGATTGTGCGGCGTGTTGATCAGGATTAGTCGCGTTTTCGGCGTGACGGCGGCGGCGAGCCTGTCGAACGGTATCGCGTAGTCCGGCGCGTCCAGCGTCACGAAGACTGGCTTGCCGCCTGCAAGGGCGATCGACGGCAGGTAGCTGTCATAGGTCGGCTCGACGACGATCACTTCGTCGCCCGGATGGACCGTGCACAGAATCGCGGTCAGCAGCGCCTGTGTCGCGCCCGCAGTGACGGTGATCTCGCTCGCCGCGTCATAGCGTCGGCCATACAGGTTGGCGATCTTGTCCGAGATCGCTTCGCGCAGCGGCGCGATACCCGCCATCGGCGGGTACTGGTTGCGGCCGTCGCGCATCGCGGCAGTGACCGCATCGACAATGCGCGGGTCGCACGCGAAATCCGGAAACCCCTGACCCAGGTTCACCGCGTTCTTCTCGGTGGCGAGCGCGCTCATCACGGTGAAGATCGTCGTACCGACGTCCGGCAGCCGGGATGGGAACGACGGGGGAGCGGCGGGCGTGTCGTGCGGTGCATTCATGGCGCTGTCCGAAAGCGTGGGGCAGTCATTGAGGGGAGTGGCGGCAGATGCGGCTTGATTGCAGGGAAGGCGTATCAGCCGTTGTGCGCCATGCGTCTTTGAGGCGCACGTGTTCTGTGTCTTTCAAGCGGGCGCGGGTTCGTCGGCGACCCGCAGGCACTGATCATCCAATCGCGCATCCAGCTGCGCGACGAACTGCGCCGGCTGCGCAATCTGAAAGCCGAAGTCGCGCGCGATACGGCGCGCCAGTTTCAGCACCGCGCGA
>DASXXR010000479.1:0-5228 GCA_036502945.1 Paraburkholderia sp.
GCTCTTCACGATCGATCAGCCGGTCGAGAAGCTATGTCTGCTCTATTCCGCCGAATCCGGTCTGACGCTGGATCTGACCGCGCTGTGGGCTCACAACAGGACGATCGCCGCATGTCTTGCGCTGGCGTTGCTGTCATCCGAATTCAAGGGCTCCGCGAGCGCGCACGGCAAACGCGAAGCGCTGCTCGAGTGGCTGCCCGGCAGGCTCGCGCAAATCGATGATCTCGACATGCTGCCAACCGGCGTGCTGCATAACGCGTACATGTTCTGCAGCTATGGGGATACGCCGCGCAGGCATGCAATCAAGACCGACATCAACCTGCTCGTGCGCCGCAAGCTCGACCAGCTGGGCCTCGACGATCTCCCGTCGCCTGCCCGGCCTTCGTCTCGAGCAGCAAACAACGGGCAAGCGAAGAAGCCGCTGATGATCGTCGTGCTGGAGTGGTTCGGCAGCGCCCACTCGATCTACCGAACCCATTCCAGAACGCTTGAGGCCGCGCGCGAACATTTCGAACTCGTCGGTTTCGGTTTCGGCTATGCCGTCGATGCAGCAGGCCGCTCAATATTCGACCGCTTCATTGAACTGGAAGAACCCGACTACATCGGTGAATGCATGAAGACGATTCGCGACTTCGCACAAGCGGAGCAGCCGGATGTGCTGTATATGCCGAGTGTCGGCATGTTCGTGCTGACCGTTTTCATGTCGAACCTGCGGGTCGCGCCGTTGCAGATTGCTGCGCTGGGCCATCCGGCCACCACGCGTTCGGACCGGATCGACTACGTCAGCGTCGAAGAAGACTATGTCGGCGATCCGTCGTGCTTCAGCGAAAAGCTGCTTACGTTGCCGCGCGACGGCCAGCCCTATGTCGCTTCGAGCGCGCTTCCGGAAATCCGCACCGCCGTGCCGGCTCGGCGCGACACGCTTCAGATCGTCGTGACGGCGAGCCAGATGAAACTCAATCCGCACTTTTTCGACGCGTGCCGGCAGATCCAGTCTCGCTCGAACGTGCCCGTGCAGTTTCACTTCATGACCGGCGTGCGCCACGGTCTGCTGCTCGAACATATGCGGCGGGTCGCGGCCATTGCATTGCCAGGCGCGATCATGCACGGCTTTCATAGCTACGCGAACTACCTCGCACGCGTCAACCACGCTGACATGTTCCTGTGCCCGTTTCCGTTCGGCAATACGAACGGCATCGTCGATGCGTTCACGCTCGGGTTACCGGGCGTTTGCAAGACGGGGCCGGAGGTCTTCGAACACATCGACGGCGCACTGTTCGAGCGGGCGGGCATGCCGGCATGGACCACGGCATCGACCGTCGAGGGTTATATCGACGCCGCCGTCAGAATGATCGAGCAGCACGACGAACGCGAGACGCTGCGCCGGCAACTGATCGACACGAAAGCGGTCAACCGTTTCTTCGAAGGACGGCCCGAAGTGTTCGGCGAGCGCGTGCTGCAACTCGTTCAACAGAAACGAGAGCCGGCGCGCAGCGGACGTCAAAGCGTCAAAAAAGCAGCTCACTGACGTGTGAACACCGCGTAAGCCATCGCACAGGCACACCTCAATCGGGCGCCACCGCGCGCGTGCTGACGTGCGACCGGCGAGAGCCCGGGCCACGCGCTGCAGCACTACGCACCGCCGCGTTCGAGCACCTTCTCAAGCGCCATCGACCGCGCCGCCTCTTCCGCTTCTTCCACGGTGTCGAAAACGCTGCCCGATACATGTACCTCGTGCCAGTCGGGCTTGTCCGCGGCGTCGCGGAAAATCCGGAAGCGCGCGCAAAACCCGCGCGAGGTGGCCGGAATGACGTCGATGTCGACGCCAGCGCCTTCTATTTGATGCCTGATATAGCCGTCCATGCCGTTCTCCTGCGTCGCCACACAGAAATCGTAGCACTCCCCATACAACTTGCTGACGTCATGCAGCAGCCGTCGGCCAGCAAGCTTCCCGTCAATTTGTTAATCTCACTTCGCTATGAGTATCTTCAAAACATAAGGAAAATTGAAGCATGAGCGATCCCTCCGAGTACGTGCCGCCGAAAGTCTGGGCCTGGAACAAGCCTAGCGGTGGTCAGTTTGCGAACATCAACCGCCCGATCTCCGGGCCGACGCACGACAAGGATCTGCCGGTCGGCCGCCACCCTCTCCAGCTCTACTCGCTGGCAACTCCGAACGGTGTGAAGGTCACCGTGATGCTCGAGGAATTGCTGGCCCTCGGCCACAGCGGCGCGGAGTATGACGCATGGCTGATCAGGATCGGCGATGGCGATCAATTCGGCAGCGGCTTCGTGGCGGCAAACCCGAACTCCAAGATTCCCGTGCTGGTGGATCGCAGCGGCCCGAAGCCGATCCGGGTTTTCGAGTCCGGCGCGATTCTGCTTTATCTTGCGGAAAGGTTCGGCGCTTTTCTGCCTGCCGAGCCCAGCGCGCGCGCCGAATGTCTGTCATGGCTGTTCTGGCAGATGGGAAGCGCGCCTTACCTGGGCGGGGGCTTCGGCCATTTCTATGCCTACGCCCCGACGAAGATCGAATACGCGGTCGACCGGTTCGCGATGGAAACGAAGCGTCAGCTCGATGTGCTCGACAAGCGGCTCGCGGACAACGAATACGTGGCGGGCGATGAGTACACGATCGCTGATATCGCCATCTGGCCTTGGTATGGCGGCTTGATAAAGGGCTGGTTGTACGAGGCGGCCGAGTTTCTGTCCGTGCAGGACTACAGGCATGTTCAGCGCTGGGCCGATGCGATCGGCAAACGCCCGACCGTGCGGCGTGGACGGATGGTCAACCGGGTCTCCGGCGAAGTTTCAGAGCAGTTGCGCGAGCGCCATGACGCCGCCGACTTCGAAACCAGCACGCAGGACAAGCTGTCCGCCCAGAAGTAGCAGCGTCTTGCAGCGCGACCCATGTCGCTCCTTCATGCTGACGAGCGCCAGGAACTGTTAGTCCGCGAGGAAAGCCTTTTGCCTCGCGGGAAGCCCATCTTCAGCCCCCGTCTTGCGCACCCCTATCTGCGGATTACAGCAGTATCTCGACGCCGCTCATCATGCGCCAGTCGCGTTCAAGCGTTCTCACCGCGCGGCCGGTAATCGTCACCGTGCCGCTCAGGTGAATGTCGAGACTCGAGCTTCCGATCATCAGATCGAACTCGCCCTGCTCCACGATGCGCTCCCCTCGTCCATCGGTGAAATTTAGCATGTCGACAGGAATGCTCACGCGCACCCGGGCAGAAGCGCCTGCCGAAAGCGGCACGCGCGCGAAGGCCTTCAATTCGCGTACGGGGCGCGACGACGATGCGAGCCGATCGCGCACATAGATCTGCACGACTTCGATGCCCTCGCGCGGGCCGACGTTCTCGATGGTGAAGCTGAGTTCGATCGTCCCATCGTCAATCGGCACTTCGCGTTGCGCCACGGTGAGACTGCTGTAGCGGAACTGCGTATAGCTGAGTCCAAAGCCGAACGGGTAGCGGCAACCGAAATGGTAGGCAACCGGCGTGCCGGCACTCTTTAACCGGTGATTGTAGGTGTACGGCACAGCCCCGGCGCTTTTCGGCACCGACAGCGGTAAGCGGCCGGTGAAATTCGCCCGGCCCGCCAGCAGATCGGCGAGCGCTTCAGCGCCCCGTTCGCCCGGCGCAAAAGCCATCACCTGCGCGGCGATCCGGTCCTCCAGACCGCCCAGGTTATACGGACGCCCCCCGGTCATCACGACGACCGTCGGCGTGCCGCTATCGACCACCGCAGCCAGCAAGGCCTGCTGCACGCCGGGCAGATCCAGGCTGTCTGTGTCGGAGCCTTCGCCCACCGTGCCGGACTGGAACAGCCCCGCCAGATCGCCGACAAAAACGATGGCAACGCTTGCCTGCCGTGCTGCTTCGACCGCCGCTGTGATGCGCCGCGTGTCCTGGCTAATCAGTGTTTCGCGATTCGTGTCGACGAGAGCGCCCGGCGCCACATCGCCGGGGAACACCGGCGCGCCGGCACGGCGCTCTGCGATGATGTCGCAGCCGCGCGCATAGACCACCCGTTCATCGCCGAGCAGCGAGCGCAGCGCCTGCAGCGGCGTGCCGATCGACGCGTTCGACGGTTCGCCGGCATTGATCAGGTGCACGGGAAAACTGTAGCCGGCCAGCAGTGCCAACGGGTCGTCGGCGGTCGGACCGATGACCGCGACCTGGGTCGTCGCCCGGGTATCCAGCGGCAACGCGCCGCCTTCATTACGCAGCAGCACAGCCGATTCGAGCGCCACCTGATAAGCCGTGTCGCCACCCGCTGCGCTTTTTACGTCGACCCGCTCCGGATCGGCGTACGGATTCTCAAACAGACCGAGACGGAACTTCGCGCGCAGCACCCTCGATACGGCGGCGTCGATCGTCGCTTCGCCGATCTCCCCGCGTGCCAGCGCTGTTTTCAGATGCAGCGTGCATTCGTGACCGGGCAGTTCAACGTCGAGTCCGGCGTTGAACGCGAGCGCGGCCGCGGCCGCGCTGTCGCGCGCGATGCCATGATGGCTGTAGAGCAGGTCGATCGCGGCGTAGTCCGCAACGATCAAGCCATCGAAGCCCCACTTGTCGCGCAGGGTCGCGTGCAGCAACACGCGGTCCGCATGACAGGGCACGCCGTCGATATCGTGATAGGCAGGCATGATGGAGCCGGCGTCCGCCAGCTTGACCGCCATCTCGAACGGCAACATGAAGACATCGTTGAGTTCGCGCGGGCCGACGTGCACCGGTGCGTGATTGCGACCGCCTTCGCTCGCCGAATGACCGACGAAATGCTTGAGCGTCGCGAGCAGATCGCGCCGCTCTCCTTGCAGCCCCTTCACGTAGTGACACGCGAGCACCCCCACCAGGTAGGGATCTTCACCGAGCGTCTCCTCGGTGCGGCCCCAGCGCGGATCGCGCGACACGTCGAGCACCGGCGCAAGACCTTGATGGCAGCCGATCGAGCGCGCCTGTTCGCCGATGATCTGCCCTACCCGTTCGACGAGACCGGGGTTCCAGGTCGCCGCATAGTTCAGCGGCGACGGAAACAGCGTAGCGTCCTTGATCATCAGGCCGACCAGACACTCCTCGTGGGACATCACCGGAATCCCGAGCCGCGTGTTCTCCACCATCTGCCGCTGCAACGCGTTGAGCGCGCGCACGCCTTCTTGCGGATCGACCGTGTGCGTCCCGAGCGGGCGCGTGATCTGACCGAGGCCGTGCTGCAGCAGAGTCTCGA
>DASXXR010000480.1:0-2408 GCA_036502945.1 Paraburkholderia sp.
GATCTGCGGCTGCGCGTTGACGGTCGCGAACGCATAGCCGTATTCGCCGAGCTTGTCGACGATCGCCTTGGTGGTGGCTTGCAGCTTTTCAGCCGAGAAGCGGTCACCCGGTTTGATCTTGATCAGCTTCGTCAGCTCGGCCTCGCGGTCGAGCAGATTGCCGGCCAGCTTGATGTTCGAAATGGTGTACGGCTCGCCTTCGTGCAGCGTGACCGTCAGATACATGTCCTTCTTGTCCGGCGTGATCGACACCTGGGTCGACTCGATGTTGAACTCGAGGTAGCCGCGATTCAGGTAATACGAGCGGACGTTTTCGAGGTCGCCGGTAAGCTTGTCTTTCGCGTACAGATCGTTCTTCGTGTACCACGAGAACCAGTTCGGCGTGGACAACTGCATTTCGTCGCGCAGCGTACCGGTGCTGAACGCCTTGTTGCCGATGAAGTTGATCTGGCGGATCTTCGCGCTCGGACCTTCGGCCACCGAGAACAGCACCGACACGCGGTTGCGGTCGATCGGCGTGATCGTGGTGGTGACTTCGGCGGCGTAGTAGCCGCGCGTCAGATACTGACGCTTCAGTTCCTGCTCGGCCTTGTCGACCAGCGCCTTGTCGTAGTAACGGCCTTGCGACAAACCGACCGCGCGCAGCGCCTTGATCAGGTTGTCCTTTTCGAATTCATGAATGCCGGAGAAGTCGATCGTGCCGATGGCCGGACGCTCGAGCACCTGCACGATGACGACATTGCCTTCGGTCGCGATCTTGACGTCGTTGAAGAAGCCCGTGGCGTACAGCGCGCGAATCGCTTCGGACGCCTTGTCGTCGCTAAACGTGTCGCCTTGCTTGATGGGCAGGTACGCGAACACGGTACCCGGTTCGACGCGTTGCAATCCCTCAATGCGGATGTCTTGCACCACGAAGGGCGTCGTTGCGTGAGCAACCAGCCCATGCGCGGCGAACGCCGCGGCTATAACCGTCTTTGGAACAAAGCGATGAGGTTTAAACAACGTGCTTCCCCAGTGTGTATAGCTGCATCAGGTCAGACGGTCGCCATCGTGAACGCCGCCGGACACTTTAAAAATGGATTAAACGAGCCAGATCGTTGAACAGCGCGATCGCCGACAATGCGACGATGCAGGCGAGACCCGCCCTCTGAAAAACGAGTTGCCAGCGATCGGAGACAACTTTACCGGTCACAGCTTCAACCAAATAATATAACAGATGACCCCCGTCCAATACCGGAATTGGTAGCAGGTTCAGTACACCAAGGCTAATACTGACAAGGGCCAGGAACGACAGGAATGCAGAAGGACCTAGACGTGCGCTCTTTCCTGCGTAATCGGCGATCGTCACCGGACCGGAAAGATTTTTCAGCGAAGCCTCGCCGACAATCATTCTTCCGAACATGCGCACCGAGTAAACCGCCAGATCCCACGTGCGGCGCGCGCCCAGTTGCAGGCTCTCGATGGGCCCGTAGCGCACGTCGATCGACGGCACCTGGGTCGCCAGTTCCGCGCCGATGCGGCCGATCTGCTGACCGGTCGCGTCGTCGCGCTGCGACTGCGGAACGATGCTGATGTCTTCGAGCTTGCCCGCCGCCTGGCCGCCCCGGCCGCCACGCTCCACTTGCAGTGTGATCGGCACGCCGGCGTGCGATTTTACATAAGCGATGAAGGCTGTGGCGTTGTCAGTCGGCGTTCCGTTGATGGCGCGCAGACGATCGCCCGCGACAATGCCCGCCTTCTGCGCCGCGCTGCCCGGCTGCACGCCGGCCACCGTCAGCTTGCCGCCACCCGGCTCGAAGCCGAGACGCGACATGAAATCGTCGTCGACGTCTTTCTCGCTGATACCGCGCAGATCGAGCGGGAAATCGGAGGTGCCATGCGCATCTTTCGCGCTCAGTACGAGGTGCTTGTGATCGAAGGCCCCGCCCAGCAGCTTCCAGCGCAAGTCCGACCACGAGCGCACCGGTTCGGATTCGCCGGCATTGCCGGTGCGCACCGCGACCACGGTCTCACCGCCCTCGAAACCGGCCACTGCGGCCGGCGTATTCGGCGCGGGCGTCGCGATCACGGCCGCCGGCTCCGTCACGCCAGTGGCGAACACCAGCGCGAACAGCACGATGGCCAGCAGGAAGTTCGCGACCGGACCGGCCGCGACAATCGCGAAACGACGCCACACCGACTGCCGGTTGAACGCATAAGGCAGTGCTTCGGCGGGAATCGGCGCAGCGCCGGTCTCGCGCTCGTCGAGCATCTTCACGTAGCCGCCGAGCGGCAGCGCGGCAATGATCCACTCGGTACCCGTCTTCGGGCTCACCCACTGGAACAGCGGCTTGCCGAAGCCAATTGAAAAGCGCAGCACCTTGACGCCGCACAAACGCGCGACGCTGTAGTGCCCGTACTCGTGGACG
>DASXXR010000481.1:0-6765 GCA_036502945.1 Paraburkholderia sp.
GACCCGCGATTCCTGCTGGCAGTCGTCGCAGCGCCGGTCGGCGCATCGGTGTTCCGCTGGCAGGAGGAAGAGCACGGCAGCCGCATCGAGCGCGGTCAATGCCTTGAGCAGTGGGCCGCGCAAGGCGGAGCCAATCTGTCCGTCGTGCTGCCGGGTTGCGAATTCGAATGCCTGTTGCCCGACGCCTACTACTCGGCATGCCGCGACGCCGACGAACGGGTGCGCCCGCACACGGTGCGCACGGCGGTCCGCTATCTGTTCGACACGATCGGCGCCGCGCCACAGGAACTGCGGGCGGTGCTCGCAGGCTTCGGCGAACGGCGCATCGACGAATATCGGATCGGCTTTACGCGGCGCGGCAGCAATGACGTGATCTACGGCGTGGTGTGGCCGCTCTACGGCCGCGAGAACGGCGACCCGGGCATCGACGAGGAACCGCAGGAAGCCCCTGTCGACGAAGGGCCGCTCGAAGAGATCGCCGCGTTGCTGAAGGAAACCGGCATCACCGATATTCGTCGCCACGCCGGCCGTTTCGAGCCTGAATATTGCGATGACTGCGGCGTGCCGCTCTATGCCGACCCGCTCGGCGAGATCGTTCACGCGGAAATGCCCGAAGACGCGGAGCCCGCGCAACCGCATTTTCACTGAGCCTGCACGACAACACCGCACTACTGCAACACCGCAGCCCCGCCACGCGCGGGGCTTTTCATTTATATGGCACTCATCCTATGCCTATCGGACAGGGGGTCATCCGTTAAGGAATTTGTCATCATGGGCTTGGTGACGCATCGCCGCGCAAGAGTTTCATAACGTTCTTGCGCGCATCGCGCCACCCCGACCGACTCATCTGGAGGCATGGCAATGCGTTTCTCGCTTCTCAATTCAGACGCCGAACGGCGCGAAGGGCTCAAGGCACTGCTGCGGCAGATCGACCGAAGGGCCCGTTTCAACGAAGCACAAGACTGGCGGCAGGCGGATCGCGCGCTGCGGCGGCATCAACCGGACCTGCTTGTGATCGACTGGCAAGACTGGATGTGCGTCGCGGACGCCCGGGCGCTGCTGGCGGATCACCCCGGCCTGCCGGTCGCCGTGCTGACCGACGATACGTCTCCGGCCTGCGTGCGCGGCCTCGTCGACAAGGGCGTGCTCGGCGTGATTCTCCGCTCCTCCGATCCGCGCCTGATCGTTCGCGCGCTTGAGATCGTGCTGCTGGGCGGCCACTACATCCCGGCCGGCGCCCTCGCAATCGAAGCGCCCGCGCCCCTCGACGCCACGCCGCGCCGGCTTGAGCCGATCACGCCTGCGCCGAAGCGCGCGCGCTTCGCGGGCGGCCTTTCGCCGCGTCAGGAGCAGATTCTGCGCTGCGTCCACATGGGCAGCACGAACAAGATGATTGCTCGCGCGCTCGGCATCAGCGAAGGCACGGTGAAGATCCATCTGGCCAGCGTGTTCCAGCAACTCGGCGCACCGAACCGGGCTGCCGCGGTCGCCATCTATAACGGTTGGCTCAACGCTCAACTCGAGGTTCTGCGAACGAATCACGACAGTGCGGAGCGCCCCGTCCTGGGTCAGCCCGGCATCGTTCCGCTGCGTCGCCGAACCCGTCGGGCCTTTCAATATCCGTTGCCGGCGAACGACACCTCCGCTGCACTGCCGGTCGCCGCCGAAGCAACCACGCCATTTGGCGAAGCGGCGCCCGCCTGCACAACCGACACGGACAACGCATGATATGAACCATGCCAGTCGCTAGCGCCTTGTGCGGCGGCTGGCACGGAATCCGCTCACACGTTTTCTCGTCCAACGAGTAATATGAGACACATGGGTTTCCTCTATACGCCGCTTCCGCTGTGGGTCGCTGTCGGTGGCTGGACCACCGCTGTGGCGCTGCTCGCACTCGCGTTATCGAGAAACCCTTTCAAACGTCTTCAAGATTCGGTGCTGCAGCACGTCTGGCTCGCCATCATCGTCGCGGTATCGGTGCTGTGGGCCAGCAACGCCTGGCTGGAAGACGGCACCGTGCTGCATCTGCTCGGTGCGACACTTGTCGTCACCCTGTTCGACTGGGCACTCGCACTGATTGCAATGGCGGCGGTCGTCGGCCTCGCGGCCATCGTCTTCGACGCGCCTTGGCAAGGCATCGCCCTAACGTTTCTTATCTTCGGCGCGGTGCCGGTTGGAGTCTCGGCCTTGCTGCAGCGGATCAGCATTGCATGGCTGCCACGCAGCCTCTTTATGTTCATCTTCGGCCAAGGTTTCGTGTCCCCCGCGGTCGCGGTCACGGTCGCGTCCGCGGCTGCGCTGGCTACGCATGTCGGCCTGGCTGACGGTTCAATGAAGGTGATACCCGCGGGCTATGTCTTCAGCGTGTTTCTGCTGGCTTCAGGGGAAGCGTGGTTCACCGGCATGGCCACTGCGTTGATCGCGGTCTACCGGCCTGCGTGGGTCACGACTTACGACGTGCGCCGCTATCGTCTCGGCGGTCCGCGCACCTGAAACCCCGCGCACCCGCCGCCGGCGGCATCGAATAGTTGCGCGAATACGCACGCCGCCATCTGCACGAATCCCACCTCGTTTGTTTCAGTACACTATCGTGCTTCGCCGTCGCGCGAACGTCGCGTCGAAACGCTTCAGCACGACAACACGCAATATTTATGTCAGGATTGAACTCCTTTCTACCAGCAGGCATCTTATTAGCCTGATGTCTTAATCGCGTTTAACAACAAGATGGATCGCACCAACGTACCGCGCCGGTTGCTGCGGTTGGTCGGCCGGTTAGCGTTATGGGCTGCGAGCGCATCGCTCGTCCCCGTTGCGCCCGCGTTGGCTGACCAGATCGAACAGCACAATCAACTCGTCAATCAATTCGTCAATGACATGCATGCCGATCCGCTCGTCGCGGACTGTGCCGCGCATGGCGACTTTGTCGCCAGCACTTCCACCGCATTCGATCACGTCGAATTCCCGCCCGCCTCGTTCGACAGCGCCCACGCATCGGTCACGCCATGGAACGATTCATTCGATGAACGCAAGCAGCGCGTCAAGGTCGATAGCATCGTGACCGTCGAAGGGCTTGGCATTCCTTCGGGCAGCGGCAGCCCGTCCGATCTCCGTTTCCGCTGCGGCTACGTGGGCACGCAGATGCTTGCGTTTGGCTGGAACGACCCCGTGCCGCCCGCACGGCCGACGCATAGCAGCGCGTCGCGCGTCACCGGCACATCAAGCGTGAAAGGCAAGCACACGGCGAACGGCAAGACGTCGGCGAAGAAGCATGCGGGCAAGACGTCGAAAAGCAGCACTGCGGCAAAGTCCGGCAGCAAGCCGGTCAGCAAGCCGTCCGGCAAATCATCGGGCAAGACGTCGTCCGCTAAATCGGGAGCACACAAGGCTTCGTCGGCAACCAGCAAGAAGAAGCATTGAAGCGGGCGTCTGTGCGCCCCGCTTCGACGCCGCTTCGCTTCATACGTCAAAAAAGCGAGACCGAGGCCTCGCTTTTTTGACCGGCTGACGCCCGCACAATCGCAACGCTATCGCGCCCCAATCACAGCACCCCGCCGCTACGCAAACGCTTCCAGATGCCGCAGTATCGCGTGCAACATCGCCGCGCCGAGCGACGCACTGCGCTCGCCGCTCCAGCCCACCCGTTCGTCGGGCAGATTCGCATTGTCCTTGAACGGCATTTCCAGCGTCAGCGACAAACACCCGAATTCGTTGCCGATGAACTTGGACGCGAGCTTCAGCGCATCCTGCCGATACTTGCTCGCCTCGTAGCCGTACTTGTCCTGGAAATCGGGACTCGCCTGCTTGAACGCTTCGATGAAAGCTTTCTGTTCCTGCGCCTGCCGTTCCGTGAAACCGGGCAGCATTTCAGAACCGGCAACGAATACATAAGGCAGCGCTTCATCGCCGTGGATATCGAAGAACAGATCGCAGCCGATCGCGCGAATCGCATCGCGCACGACCAGCACTTCCGGGCTGCGCGCCGCATCGGGCTCCATCCACTCGCGGTTCAGATTCGCGCCGGCTGCGTTCGTGCGCAGATTGCCGCGCACGCTGCCATCCGGGTTCATGTTCGGCACGATATGGAACACCGCGTGGTCGTAGAGCTTGCGCGCCACCGGATCGCCCGCCCAGTCGCCCCAGCCGGCGAGCCGCTTCACGAGCCCCTCGACGAACCACTCTGCCATGGTCTCGCCCGGATGCTGGCGCGCAATGATCCAGATCTGTTTCTTCGGCCGCGCCGAAGCGTCGGCGCCTGAGTCGGCCCCACTGTCGGCGGTACTGAGCGTCAGCACCGACACGGGCCGGCCTTCGACGGTCTTGCCGAGTTCCGTCAGCGCCGCATGCGGCATTTGCTGAACCGCGCCCAGAAACTCCGAGTGGCGCTCTTCGCTATACGGCTCGAAGTACGCATAGTAGATCCGGTCGAACTCCGGCGTGTGATCGATGGTCAGCACGCGGCCGTCATACGAGGTCGGCACGCGGAACCAGTTCACGCGATCGTAGCTCGCCACCGCCCGATAGTTGCGCCAGCCCTCGGCAAACGCGCAGTCGGCGGCGTTCTCGAAGGTCATCACGCAACGCTCGCCACGCGCGCCCGACAGGCGGAAATAGAACCATTGCGCGAAGTCCGCATGGCTGTCGCTGCGCACACGCAGACGTATGTTGCCGGCCTGCTCGCACGACAGCACCTCGATGGCACCGGCGTCGAAGTTGCTCGTAATCGAAAGCGTCATGATGTCTTCCTGCTTCTGGTTTCCGGCGCGGCGTCAGTTGACCGTGCGACGGCGAAAAACGTAAGTGGAGTCGTTCGATGCGTCGGCGTCGAACGCATAGCCTTCGGCGCCAAAGCCCTTGAGCGCCTCAGGCGTGGCGACGCGCGCTTCAACCGCATAGCGCGCCATCAGCCCGCGCGCGCGCTTCGCATGAAAACTGATGATCTTGTAGCGGCCGCCTTTCCAGTCTTCGAATACGGGAGTGATGACAGGCGCATCCAGCAGCTTCGCTTTAACCGACTTGAAGTATTCGCCCGACGCGCAGTTGATCAGCACGCGCGCCGCGCCCCGGTTGCGGCCCAACTGCGCGTTCAACGCGTGCGTGATGCGCTCGCCCCAGAATGCATACAGGTCTTTGCCACGCGCATTCGGAAAACGCGTGCCCATTTCGAGCCGGTAAGGCTGGAGCAGATCGAGCGGCCGCAGCAGGCCGTAAAGACCGGACAGCACGCGCACATGCTGCTGCGCATAGTCGAGATCGGCCGCGGATAGCGACTTCGCGTCGAAGCCTTCGTACACGTCGCCGTTGAACGCGAGGACCGCCTGCTTCGCGTTGCGGGTGTCGAAGGTCGGCGACCAGTCTGCATAGCGCTGGAAGTTCAACTGTGCGAGCGGATCGGAAATGCTCATCAGCGTGGCGATCTGCTGCGGCGACAGCCGACGCAATCCGCCGATCAGCTCGGCGGCATCGTCGACGAAATCGGGAATCGTATGTTTCTTGACGTGCGGCGGTGTTTCGTAGTCGAGCGATTTCGCCGGCGACAGAACGATTATCATAGAGGCTTTCAGGCACGCCGTGCCTGGCGGTCAAAGACGAAAGCCCCGATTGTAGCGAATGTCACGCATGCCCGGTTTCCCTGCCCAGCGCCCCGCGCCTAGCGTCGTGCTCGATTCGAACGTATGGATCGACATCCTCGTGTTCGACGACCCGCACACGCGCCCGATCCGCGCCGCGCTCGAAAGCGGCGCGCTCGCTGCGCTGATCGACGCGCGTTGTCTCGCCGAGCTGACGTATGTGCTCGACTATCCGCAGTTCGCGAAGCGCGCGGTCGACAAGGCCGCGGCCCTCGCCACCGTGGCGCGTCTCGCGCAGCTAGTCGAGGCGGCGCCCGCCGCTAACGCCGACATGCACGCGCTGCCGCTGCCGCAATGCAAAGACCGCGACGACCAGAAGTTTCTCGAACTCGCGCACGCGGCACAGGCGGACTGGCTCGTATCGAAAGATCGCGCGGTGCTGAAACTGGCGCGCCGTATCGCGCGCGACTTCGGCTTTCAGATTGCGCAGCCGGCGCAGTTCGTCGCGCAGCTGGAAGCGCGGTCGGATGATCCGTGCCTGCGGGTCGCCGATGAACCCGCGCCCGCTTGAAAGACACAGAATACGTGCGCCCCAAAGATGCTTGGCGCACAGCGGCCGATACGCCTTCCTTGCAATCGGGCCGCACCTGCCGCCACTCCCCTCAATGACTTCCCCACGCTTTCGGACAGCGCCATGAATGCACCGCACGACACGCCCGCAGCCTCCCCGTCGTTCCCGTCCCGACTGCCGGACGTCGGCACGACGATCTTCACCGTGATGAGCGCGCTCGCCACCGAGAAGAACGCGGTGAACCTGGGTCAGGGGTTTCCGGATTTCGCGTGCGACCCGCGCATTGTCGATGCGGTCACTGCCGCGATGCGCGACGGCCACAACCAGTACCCGCCGATGACGGGTATCGCGCCGCTGCGCGAAGCGATCTCGGACAAGATCGCCAACCTGTATGGCCGACGCTATGACGCGGCGAGCGAAATCACCGTCACTGCGGGCGCGACACAGGCGCTGCTGACCGCGATTCTGTGCACGGTCCATCCGGGCGACGAAGTGATCGTGGTCGAGCCGACCTACGACAGCTACCTGCCGTCGATCGAGCTGGCCGGTGGCAAGCCGGTATTCGTCACGCTCGAAGCGCCCGACTACAGGATTCCGTTCGACAAGCTCGCGGCCGCGATCACGCGG
>DASXXR010000482.1:0-3262 GCA_036502945.1 Paraburkholderia sp.
AAGTGTCTTGTAGGGGATGGGGCTGCGGCCGCTCGGCGCGATACGGATAAAAACCTGCTCGACGTCCGGAATCGCTTCGAGCTGCTGCCTCAGCCCGCGCAAATCGAACGACGCCGGCGCGCAGCCTTCCGCATAGACGAAGCGGCGCTGCACGGTGATCCATAGGCTCGTGCCCGCAAACGCGTGTGGATCGATGAAATGGGCGCGAATCGCGTCGGCGATCGGCGCGTCGTACATATACGAATTGGACTTTGTGCACTTGTGCGCCAGCCAGCAGGTGGTGCCGCGCTCGACGCGATAGTGCGCGTCGTCCTCCATTTGCGCGCGCGTCATCAGCGGGCCGAGCGGTACGGGGCAATCGGCCATCGCGTGCGACAGCGCGAAGAATGGATCGTTAAACCAGTTTTTGCGGGCGGCGGCAACCGACAAAGCCGGTTCCTGCGCATGCAGCAACGCGCTCACGGCCACGAGCAACGCTCCAAGTCCGATTTCCTGGCGATACCTGCGCATCATGTCGGCTCCTCCAGACACGATTTTGTACAATCAATCGTTTCGCACCCCTGCACTCGGGTCCCCAAACGCGCCGCAGCCTGGATGCCACAGAAGTGGCATGGAACCTGCGTGCGACGTCGCCGGCGGCCCGCATAGAACAACCAGGTCCTGGAGACATAATGTCCTTTGTCATCGTCCTCGCCGCCTTGGCGTTTCTGATGTTCGCCGCCTATCGCGGCTACAGCGTGATTCTCGTCGCACCGATCGCCGCGCTCGGCGCGGTCCTGCTGACCGACCCCGCGGCCGTCGCACCGGTCTTCTCCGGCATTTTCATGGAAAAGATGGTCGGTTTCGTCAAGCTGTACTTCCCTGTATTCCTGCTGGGCGCGGTATTCGGCAAGGTTATCGAACTATCGGGCTTCTCCGAATCGATCGTAGCGGCCGCGATCCGCTATATCGGCCGGTCACGGGCGAACGCCGTGATCGTCGCGGTGTGCGCGCTGCTGACGTACGGCGGCGTATCGCTGTTCGTCGTGGTGTTCGCCGTGTATCCGTTCGCCGCAGAACTGTATCGCCAAAGCGGTATTCCGAAGCGCCTGATGCCCGGCGCCATCGCACTCGGCGCGTTCTCGTTCACGATGGACTCGCTGCCGGGCACGCCGCAAATCCAGAACATCATCCCGACGACGTTCTTCAAGACCACCGCCTGGGCCGCGCCGGGGCTGGGCGTGGCCGGATCGGTGTTCATCATCGTGGTCGGCCTGACCTTCCTCGAATGGCGCCGCCGCGCAGCCATGGCGAAGGGCGAAGGCTACGGCACGTCGCTCGTCAACGAACCGGAGCGCGTCGAGACTTCGCACTTGCCGCATCCGCTGCTTGCCGTTGCGCCGCTCGTGCTGGTCGGCGTCGCGAATTTCGCGCTGACGCAATGGTTGCCCGACTGGTACGGCGCGTCTTACACCGTCGCGCCCGAGATACTGCCCGGCGTGCACGCGCCCGTTACCGCGACGATCAAAACCGTCGTCGCGATCTGGGCAGTTGAAGGCGCATTGCTGCTCGGCATTCTGCTGGTCGTACTGACCGCGTTCGGACGCGTCAGCGAGCGCTTCGCAACCGGCACCAAGGCGGCGGTTGCGGGCGCGCTGCTCGCATCGCTGAACACCGCGTCCGAGTACGGCTTCGGCGGTGTGATCGCCGCGTTGCCCGGGTTTATCGTCGTGAGCGATGCGTTAAAGAGCATCCCGAATCCACTCGTCAATGCGGCGATATCGGTGAGTACGCTAGCCGGCATTACGGGCTCGGCGTCGGGCGGCATGAGCATCGCGCTTGCCGCGATGTCAGACCTGTTCATCAGGAGCGCGGAAGCCGCGCACATTCCGCTGGACGTGCTGCATCGTGTAGTGGCGATGGCGAGCGGCGGGATGGACACGCTGCCGCACAACGGCGCTGTCATCACGCTGCTGGCGGTGACCGGCCTGACGCACCGCGAATCGTATCGCGACATCTTCGCGATTACGGTGATCAAGACGTTGGCGGTGTTCTTCGTGATCGCGGTTTACTACGCGACGGGGCTGGTTTGAAGCGTGATTGAGCGCGCCGCCGGAAGGCTCCGGCGACCCTGTTTCCGGCGGCGCAGTTTAAAACGGCTACCCGTTACCGCCATGGAACAGCGTGAGCTTGTTCGAAACGGACGTCACACCCTGGACCGATTTGGCAATCTCTTCGGCCTGGCCGATCTGCGAGCCATCTTTCACGCTGCCGCTCAACGTCACGGCACCATTGCGCGCCTTCACGAAAACGCCCGACACATCGAACCCTTGTGCCTTGCTCAAAGCACGCCGAACCGCTTTGGCCAGCGCGCGATCGGCCTGTTTCGTGGATTTAGGATTGCTCGGCGCGGACATGTTGCCGCTCGACATCGCGTCGCTCGACTGCGCGAGCGCAGTAGTTGTAACGGCCATGCAGGCCGTCAACAACAACGCTTGAATCACCTTTCGCTTCATGTTTGCCTCCTCGCTGCACGTTGTTGCCGAAAGTCGGCCGCCCGTCTCAGCAATGTAGGCTATTCGGAAGCAATCCGCAAAGCAGGTCGCCATAACCGGCGATTTGTGCGCCAGGCCTTGATCGTTAGTGGCTAGCCGCCGTTGCAAGCGCTGGCCGCTAACGCGTTTAGTGAACCGCGCCCGCGTAGGGAACCGTCAGTTCTTGCTGCCGCGCGCCATGCTGGCAAACACGCCGTCGCGGCGAATCAATCCGTGGAACATCGCCGCAGCGAGATGCATGAGAAAGCTGATGAACAGCAGCATCGCAAGCCATGTATGCGCCATGCGCAGGAAGGCATAGAGATGCGTATTGTGCGGAGCGATCGGCAGAAGATCCACGCAGCCAAACAGATGCACCGGAAAGCCGCCCGCCGACAGCATCGACCAGCCGATCAGCGGCATCAGCAGCAGCAACAGATAAAACAGCCAGTGCGAACCGGCCGCGACGCGCTGCTGCCAGCCGGGCATGTCGTTCGGCAAAGGCGGCGGCCGATGCGTGATGCGCACGACGAAGCGAATCACCACCAGCACGAGAATCGCAATGCCGAGCGGCTTATGAATGGCAAGCAAGGTCAGATGCCACTGCGACACCGTCGCAACCATGCCGACGCCGATAAAGAGCATCGCGACGACGAGCGGCGCCATCAGCCAATGAAAAAATCTGGCAGGCGGACTGAAGTGTGCGTGACGCGCTTTCATTACTGATTTTCCGTTGATGAAATTTTCTG
>DASXXR010000483.1:0-3281 GCA_036502945.1 Paraburkholderia sp.
CGCAGGACCGCATCGAAATCGGCAACGTAAAGTCGACGTTCAAAGACCTGTTCTCGAAGCCGGTCGGCGAAAACGGCTTTTCGAAGAAGGTCGCGGACCTCGACGCGCAATACACGACCACCAACGGCGTCAACGTGAAGAGCGGCGACATCCTGATTGCCGCGATCACGTCGTGCACGAACACGTCGAACCCGAGCGTGCTGCTCGCCGCCGGCCTGCTGGCGAAGAAGGCCGTTGAAGCCGGTCTGACGGTTGCGCCGCACATCAAGACGTCGCTCGCGCCGGGCTCGCGTATCGTCACCGAATACCTGACGAAGACGAACCTGCTGCAGTACCTCGACACGCTCGGCTTCACGCTTGCCGCATACGGCTGCACGACCTGTATCGGCAACGCCGGCGACCTCACGCCTGAGTTGAACGATGCGATCACGAAGAACGACATCGTCGCGGCCGCGGTGCTGTCGGGCAACCGTAACTTCGAAGCCCGGATTCACCCGAACATCCGCGCGAACTTCCTCGCTTCGCCGCCGCTCGTCGTCGCGTACGCGATCGCCGGCAACATCACGCGCGACCTGATGACGGAACCCGTCGGCAAGGGCACGGGCGGCAAGGACATCTTCCTCGGCGACATCTGGCCGACGAGCGACGAAGTCAACGCGCTGCTGAAGTTCGCCCTCGACCCGGAAGCGTTCCGCACGAACTACGCGCAGCTGACGAAGAAGGGCGACCTGTGGAGCAAGATCGAAGGCGCGGAAGGCCAGGTCTACGACTGGCCGAAGTCGACTTACATCGCTGAGCCGCCGTTCTTCGGCAAGGACTTCTCGATGCAGCCGGCGTCGAGCATCGCTGCGGTGAAGGGCGGCCGTCCGCTCGGCATCTTCGGCGATTCGGTGACGACCGACCACATCAGCCCGGCAGGCTCGATCAAGGAAGACTCGCCGGCCGGCAAGTGGCTGAAGGCGAACGGCGTGCAGAAGGCCGACTTCAACAGCTACGGCTCGCGCCGCGGCAACCACGACGTGATGATGCGCGGCACGTTCGCGAACGTCCGGATCAAGAACCTGATGATCCCGCTGAAGGCGGACGGCACGCGTGTCGAAGGCGGCCTGACGATCCATCAGCCGAGCGGCGAACAGATGCCGATTTACGACGCAGCGATGAAGTACATCGCCGCCGACACGCCGACCTTCGTCTTCGCGGGCGAAGAGTACGGTACGGGCTCGTCGCGCGACTGGGCCGCGAAGGGCACGCAACTGCTCGGCGTGAAGGTGGTGGTGGCGCGCAGCTTCGAGCGGATCCATCGTTCGAACCTGGTTGGCATGGGTGTGTTGCCGCTGCAGTTCAAGGGCACGGACAGCATCCAGTCGCTTAACATTACCGGCGAAGAAACGTACGACATCGAAGGCCTCGGCAACGACTTCAAGCCACAACAGGAAGTCACGCTCGTGATCCATCGCAAGAACGGCGAAGCGAAGCGCGTGCAGGTACTGCTGCGCATCGATACGCCGATCGAAGTCGACTACTACAAGCACGGCGGGATTCTGCCGTTCGTGCTGCGCTCGCTGCTCGCAGCGTAAGCGTTTTGCAGGTGCTGCGTCCTCGCTGAGGAGGCAGCGGCTTCAGGAGCCCAGCACGTTGCTGGGCTTTTTTTATGGCCCGCGCGCAGCGGCGCTGTGATGACCGTGTGCGGCGGCTTCGTCGAGTTGCGCCATCAACGCGCGTGCGCGAACGACCAACCGGTCCAGCAATGGCGTGTCCGCCTCCGGCTGCGCCGTGCTCGCACGCTGCAAAGCGTCCATCAACGCGCCCGCGCCCACCAGACCGACCGCGCCGCCAAGCCTGTGCAGCGATGCGCGCATCCCATCGATGTCGCGCCGATCGCGGCAGTCCTGCAGGCGAGCGAGATCGTCGTTCATCGAGCATCGCCAGTCGCGCAGCAGTCCGCGAACATCGACGCCCTGTTCCGACAACGCATCCAGATGCGCGCAATCCAGCGGTTCCGCCGATTCGGTGCCGGCACGCGCGGCGGCGGCGAAAAACGGCTCGGCCAGCAACGGACGCAAACAGGTCTCGAGCGCATCGATGCTGGCCGGTTTGAGCAGCATGGCGTCGAACGGCCGGTCCTGGATTGCATCGACGCTGCAGGCTTCCGCCTGAGCCGTCATCAACACGACCGGAATCCTGTTTGTCGCCGCACGATACGCCATGCGCACGCGGCGCGCGAGTTCGATACCGCTCATACCGGGCATGTGCAGATCGGTAATCAACAGATCGAAGCATTGGCGGCTCAACGCGGCCAACGCTTCGTCGGCCGTCGCCGCCACGACGCTGCGATGGCCGAGCACGTCGAGTTGCCGCGCCACCACCCTGCGATTGATCTCGTTGTCGTCGACCACCAGAACGGATCGCTGTTTGCGCACCGCCGCGGGCCGCATGCGCACCGACGGCGACCCTGTCGCGCGCTCGCCGCCGCGCACGTCGCATGCGCGTTGCACGGCGCTCCACGACAATGGGTTGATCGACAATTCGAAGTGCCCGCGCGCTTCGCGCAGGCCGCCTGTGATGAAGGTATCGGTGACCGATATGAAGCGCGTCGCGCGGCATGTGGCTGGAAGCAGCGAGCACCGATCGGCAAACCAGAGATCCACATGCGCGGGAACCGGCAAGCCCGGCGGCACAATCGATACCCCGAGCTTCTCCAGCAGATCGCACAGCGCGAGCCGATCGTCCTGCGCGCCCAGTTCGACGACCGCTTTGCGCCGTTCACTCCCCACCGGCAAGCGGCTATGTCGCTCGACAGTGAACGGCGCGTCAAACGCCGCGCAGAGGCCGAAGGCAGCGCCGTGGATGACCGTGACATCGCCGCCCATGCGGCGGGCCAAAAGCCTGCACAACGTCAAATCCCGATGGTGAGGCTCGTTGGTCGGCAACATCGGCGCTTCGACCGCCGTGGAACGGATCGCGGCGTCGTGCCCGTCGTGCCCGTCGTGTGGCGTAGCGGCGCGCGTCTCGCTTGCGCCAATAAAGATACGCTGCGAACCTGCATTCAATGATTCGCTGCGCGCGGTAATCGTAATCCGCCCGGTCTCAGCCAGCTCGACCGCGCGGTGCAGCAGAGCAAACACGATCTGGCCCACTCGCGTGCGGTCGGCGAGCACGCATGCGGCAACCGAACGTTCGATGCAGACCCGCAATTGCAGTCCTTTCGCAATCGCCTGGGGAGCAAGCAACGCGACTGCCCCGTCGATAACGTCGCGCAGATCCGCAGCGCTTTCGTCCAG
>DASXXR010000484.1:0-8557 GCA_036502945.1 Paraburkholderia sp.
ATCGCGAGAAGCGTGGCCGCCTCGCACGGCGGAACGCTCACGCTGCGCAACCGCGTGGACAAGGGGCTCGACGCGGAACTGGTCTTGCCACGCGAGATCTGAGCGAGCGCCGCATGCGCCGCCTGGTTCAGTTCGAACCCGGTGCGGCCCGATTCTGCTGCGCGTCGCGCGCCTCGAGCGGCAACGCCTCTACCGCGCCGTCTTTGGCCACCATCACGGTGCGCTGCGGGTTCGCAATCTCGATGCCGCGCGCGTGGAACTGTTCGAAGATGCGCCGGTTGACCTCGCGCTGCACCGGCCAGCGCGCGCTGTCGCGGCATTGAATCTGGCCGGTGAGCGTCAGCGCCGCGCCGTCCACCTGATCGACGCCCCAGAAGCTGAAGTCCGACAGGATGCCGTCCTTGAACTGGTCGTCTTCGCGCAGTGCCGCGCCGATCTCCTTTAACGTCGCGATCGCGAGATCGAGATCTGCGCCATACGCGATATTCACCTTGACTGCCGCGTTGCCTAGCCCGCGATTCGTATTGTTCACCGTCGATACCGAACTGAACGGCACCGTGTAGAGCGAGCCGTCGCCGCCGCGCAGACGCACCGTGCGAATCGACAGATACTCGACGGTGCCCGATACGCCCGCGAGCGTTACCCAGTCGCCGACCTGCATCGCGTTTTCCATCAACAGGAAGATGCCGGTGATGAAGTCCTGCACGAGCTTCTGCGAGCCGAAGCCGAGCGCGACGCCGAAGATGCTGGCGCTTGCCAGCAGCGGCGCGGTGTTCACGCCGAGTTCGCTCAAGCCCGTCATAACGACCACCAGCGCGATCACGACGAAGAGCGCGGAACGCAGCATCGGCAACAGCGTGCGCAGGCGCGCGGCGCGCACCGTGTCGCCGCTCGAGGTCCAGTCCGAGAGGCGCCGTTCGACAGAGACGTTGACGGCTTCCCAGACGAAGAGCGCGACGAACGCGGCTACGCAGATGGTCACGAGCGCCGACACGAGCCTGTGCCCGATCGTGCCCACAACGAAGAACTGCCATACGTCGACATGCCACACCTGCAACAGGACGAGCACCGTGACGATGGAGATCGCGAGGTACACGATACTGCGCAGCAAGGGGTAATAGCGGTACGCGTGCTGATTGACGAGCGAGCGGGTGGCGTCCTGGTCGGCGCGAAATGCGCGGCTGAGCGCGCCGAACACGACAATCGAAACGACCCGCGCGCCGATCAGCACGGCCACCGATGCGCCGCCGAGACGCAGCAGCGTCTTGTAGCCATTTTGCACATCGAGCGCCCAGACGAACCACAGCGCCATCACGATGAAGATCGCGACACCGGTCCACGCGTCGACGAAGCCGTCGCCGAGCAACGCCAGAGGCCGGCTGCCGTGGCTGCGTTCGCGAATCAGCGCAGCCACCGGCTTGCGGCACTGGAGGATCATCGCGCACAGCAGCAGATGGCCGGCCAGCGCGACGAGTTTGGCGAGCACCCCATGCGCGGATTCGCTCAAGCCCATTGCCAAGCCGATTTCCACCAATGCGGCACCGAGACCGACCGTGCTGACGATGCTGATGATCCAGCGCTGCGCAAAGACCGCCGACGTGTCCTGCATCGGTATGAGGCGCAGCGCTGGCGCATCGGGCTGCAGGAAGAAGCCGCCCGCGATGACGATCGCGCGGCAGATCACATAGAGGTCGATCAGTGTGTCGAGGGCACTGTCTTGCGGTGTGCCGTCGTCGGTGAGGATCGACATCAGCACGCTTGCCGCCGCGACGAACACGACGAGCGGCAGCAACCGGACCAGCAGTTGCAATGCCGCGGCGGGGAGCCGCTGCAGCAGGGTCCAGTGCAACGCTGCGTGTCGTTTGCTGCGCACTTCCCTGGTGGTTTGCGTGGCGCTTGTAGCCGGATCGGTAGCCGGATTGACAGCGAGTGCGGCGGGTGGCGCGGTTGTATGAACGGTTGTGCCGGCGGTTGCGTTGGCGGAAGGGGAAGCCGAAGTCGTCGGGGAATCGTCGGCCTCGTGGTGGCGCATGCGTCGCGCCGAGATCGCCTTGCGCACGGGACGCAACAGGCGGCGCGCAAGCCATTCCAGGGCGACTGCAGGGAGCAGCGTGCCAAGGATCGCCAATACGACCCGGCCCACTCGCGCGCGCTCGTGCGGATTGGCTATTTCGTTGTTCCACCACGCTCGCACCGACGCCATATCCAGTAACACCGCCACCGAGCGCTTTAGCGACGCGGCGCCTTGAGCAAGCCAATGGGCGCTTTGACGCGCGAGTTGCGAGGCGAGCCCGTTAGACTTGAACGCAACCGGCGCGCTGGCTGCTGCCGCTGCACTGGCGGCAGCAGAGGCAGTGGCGGCCGACGTGGAAACGGCCGCCGTGGCCGCTGCAGTGGCGGCGGGTGGGGCGCTGAGCGCGCCCGCTGCGGCGATCGCATGCAGCGTGTCGCTGACCTGGGCGCGGCGATGGGGGTCGTTGAGGACGTCGAGGGCCTGGCGCGCCTGGTCGGGCGTTAGTGTGACGGGCGGGTTCGATGCAGCAGCGGCGGGCGCCGCAGAGGCCGCCGCTGCGGGCGCCGGGAGCGCTAGCGCCAGCGTGAGGTAAAGCGATGCCAGAAATAGTTTGCGCATAGGAAATCGGTGGAGCGGCCAGGGGGAGCCGGATGACGTCGACCGCGTCAAACCGATTCGATGGAAATTAAAACGACAGCAGGCGATTGGTACAAGTTCCTTGAATAGGGCGCCATGCGCGGTTGTTGCAACCTGTGTGCCCGGAGCGCGGCCTCACCCCCGGCGGCTAATGGTCAATGCCGCGCACGCTGCCCCGCCCAGTGCGCACGCCGCACAGACCAATGCCACCGCGCGCAACCCGGCGTCGATCGCCTCGGCTTGCGCGCGCGCGACAGACGCGGTCTGCACGGACGCGCCAGCAGCGATCGTATCCGGCCCCAACGGTTGTCCCGTGCGGCGGGTTTCGTGCGGCACATGCAATGCGTCGAGCCGCGCCGACAGCGCTGCCCCGTGCGACCACACGAATACGATGCCGAGCGCCGCGATCGCGAGCAGGCTCGCGACGCGGGCCACCGCGTTGTTGATTCCGGACGCCACGCCGGTCCTGTCGTTCGATACCGATGCCATCACCGTTGTGGTGAGCGGCGCCACGGTGATCGTCAAGCCAAGCCCGACGACGACAAGTGCGGGAAAGAAGCGAGCCCAGTAGGTCGCATGCGGGCTGTGCCCTGCCGGCAGCGCGAACAGTGCAAAACCGATGCCAGCCACGACAGGCCCCGCGGTCAACAGCGCGCGCGGTCCGAACCGGTCTGTCAGGCCGCCCGTGAAACGCGACAGCACGCCGATGATGATCGGCATCGGCAGCAATGCCGCGCCCGCCTGCGTTGCCGTATAGCCGTGCGCGCGGATCAGCGTGAACGGCAAGAAGAACAGCACGCCGCCGAGGCCGAAATACAGCAGTAGCGTGACGAGATTCGCACCGCTGAAGTCGCGGGAACGAAACACGTCGAGCGGCATCATCGGATCTGCGCTCTTCGCTTCGATCACGACGAACGCGGCGAGGACGAGCACGCCGCCGGTGATCGATGCGAGCACGCCCGGTTCCGTAAACCCGTGTGCCGACGCGCGCGTAAGTCCGTAGGTGAGGGCGCCGAGTCCGGCCGCCGCCGCGGCGGCGCCGAGCCAGTCGAGCCGTTGCGGCGCGCCTGGTTTAAGGCTGTTCGGCACTGCCGATATCGCCAGCGCAATCGTCACTGCGGCAAGCGGCAGGTTCAGAAAGAAGATCGCACGCCATGAGAACGCATCGACGAGCCAGCCGCCTGTCACGGGCCCCAATGCCGACGTGATCGCGCCGACTCCCGCCCATGTGCCGATTGCCCGGCCGCGCTCGGTTTCGTCGAACACGGCGCCGATGATCGACAGGCTGCTCGGCACGAGCAGTGCCGCGCCGACACCCTGTACCGCGCGTGCGGCGATCAGCGCGCCCGTGTTGGGTGCGAAGCCGCATGCCGCCGATGCCAGCGTGAACAGCGCGATGCCACTGATGAATATCGTGCGCCGGCCGAGCTTGTCGCCCAGCGAGCCGCCGACGAGCACGAGCGAGCCGAGAAACAGCAAATACGCATCAACCACCCATTGCATCGCGGCGACGCTTGCGCCGAGTTCGTTCTGCATCGAAGGCAGCGCGACATTGACGACCGAGCCGTCGATGAACGCCATGCTCGAGCCGAGGATGGTGGCGGCCAGCGCGAGCCGTTTGTGACGGCAGGGACGATCGGGCGCGACCGGTTGCGTGCGGATGACGAGTTCGTCGCACGGGCTTGCGTGACCGGCTAGTGGAGGCGAAGGCCGCTGGCGCGGCGCTTCCGGTAGGTCGGGGTGGGTCAAGTTCGCTCCCGTGCGGGTGTGACGTGCAAGCATAGCAATGGGAACGGGAAAGATGCAGCGGCGCGTTCTGACGATCAACGCCGATAAATAGCTGACCTCTGAAGATGATTGGTATCGTTGATTACAGCGAGCAGTTAGCCCGATTTTATTTCGATTCGTTGAGTATATGTGGGCGGCATATTTCGAGCGAACGCAGGATAACCGAATGATGGCTGTTGTTCTATATGAAAAAATAAAATAAGGCGTAACCATTACGCGATCGGGGCGCGTGAGGGTATCATAAAAACAATTATTATCGAATGCGATTTTCAGGGCCATTTCGGGCTATTTCTCAATGGTTGATTGATAACATTCGTTGAACATCGTATTGAACAATCGGGGATCACGTGTTCGGGTCATGATCATGAATAGCAGAATCAACCACGGGAATGAAACCATTGCGAGTGGATACCGGCTGGCCGCTCGAAGCAGCAGGTTTTATAACCATCTGGCAAGAGTCGCATTGAGATCTCTCACCAAGGTGCCGGATCGGGAGCAAAAGGTCGCGATCGGCCCCGACACGGAGACCAATAGCGTCGCAGCACCGAGTTTGCTTCGAATCATCAGATTCGACCCTGAACACAATCGTATTCAAAGAGGGACCGTGACGGTGCCGATGTGCGAGCAGGAGAAGCGTCTGCTCGAATTGCTGATCGCTGATGAACGCAAGCCAATTCCAAAAGCGCAACTGATAAAGGGTGTCTGGGGCGCCCGGGCCGACGTGGTCGTCGACGCAAACCTGGCGCATCTGGTGTGCCGCCTCAGAAAGCAGCTTCGTTGCGTTGATTTGCCCGACGTGGTCTGCACGGTGCCTGGTGTCGGCTACGCGCTGCTCGTCGACGGAATGCAACAGCCAGAACGGCGAGAAGGCATCGAGCCTATACCTGGTCGGGAAAGGGCGCAGCACGGCGAGGACGGCCCTCCCGATCTGTTGACATGGCTATTGATCATCCTGTCGATCTGGATGATAGCGTGGCAATTAACCAGCACGTGGACGGAATTCAAGCGGCAGTTGCCCGAAGGCGTTGAAAAGATCGATGTAAGCTACCGCAATTTTCAGACGACCGTTTATAAAATCGGAAATACGAAAATCAGCTATCAAAATGTTCTGAAACATCTTGCCAATACATGCAAGATCGACAGACCTCATTGGCTTATGTATTTTATATCCGGGCGGAATATTTATGTCGATCTTTACACCGGTGAAGGTATGCAAAGATGTGTCTTGGAGCTCAGTGCGCTGGAGAAAGAGGCGCCGAAATAAGGACATTTGCATGATGTGGTGCAATTGAGTCGTAATTTTTCCTTTAAAGGTTGGGCAACGTTTGCATGCCTCATGCGGCCGGGTGATTTCTGAAATCACACCGGCTTTTGCCCACGAAAACCGAAAATGCTGAAACAAGGGAGTGAATCGGATCGTCGCGTCGATACGCTCCATGCACTCCCTTTCTCGCTGAGCGACGGCGAAGAAATCCGCGCCGCCCGCCCGTCACGCTGGCGAGAGCATCGAAGGCGAGAATCCGTTGGCCGCACGCAGTGTGCGGCGGGTGACAGCGCTGCCTAGCCGGCCGACGCCTCTGCAACAGACAGCCTCGCGCCCGGTTCTTCGTCCGGGGTCTCGCCGCCGCTCGCCTCATCCCCACCCCGCGCCTGCCTGCGAATCTGCCTCATCGGATTCGCATCCAGCTGCATCCGGTTCGCGTTCATCAGCCGGTACAGCGTCGCACGCGACACCCCGAGATCGGCCGCCGCACCGGACAAATTGCGCCCGTGCCGCCGCAGCGCATCTTCGATCGCCTCGATCTCCGCCTTCGTGCGGATCTCGGCCAGCGTCTTCGCGCGCTCGTTCGACGCCGCCGGCAATCCAAGATCCGCTTCCGTAATGAAACGCCCCTCGGTCATCACGACCGCGCGCCGCACGCAATTGATCAGCTCGCGCACATTACCAGGCCACGCGTAATTCGACATCGCGACATTCGCACCGCTCGAAAAGCCGCGAATCTTGTGCGTGCCGTCCTGCCTGTACATGCTGAGCGCGTAGTCGGCCAGCAGCCGGATGTCGCTGCCGCGCTCGCGCAGCGGCGGTTCATCGAGGCGCAGCACGCACAGCCGGTGATACAGGTCGGCGCGAAAGCGGCCGTCGGCGACGGCCGCTTCGAGATTGACGTGGGTTGCCGAAATCACGCGTACGTCGACCTTGATCTGCGCATTGCCGCCGAGCCGCTCGATCGTTCCTTCCTGCAAAAACCGCAGCAGCACGGCCTGGCACTCGTGCGGCATGTCGCCGATCTCGTCGAGAAAGAGCGTGCCGCCATCCGCATGTTCGATGCGGCCCGTCTTGCGTTGCGTGGCGCCCGTAAACGCGCCGCGCTCATGGCCGAACAGTTCGGCCTGCAGCAGGCTAGGCGGAATGGCGGCGCAATTGATCGCGACGAAAGCCTGCTTCGCGCGCGCCGAGCAATCATGCACGGCCCGCGCGGTGAGCTCTTTGCCGGTGCCCGATTCGCCGGCGACGAACACTGGCGCATCCGTTTGCGCGCACTTGTCGAGGCGGCGATACAACTGTTGCATGGGTTCGCAGTGACCGACCATGCCGTGCCGGCCGAGCGACGGCTTCGGCTTCACGCTCACGCGCCGCAGGCTCGACAGCCCATGTGCGTGGCCAAGTGCGAAGATCAGCCGTTCATTGAGGCAAGGCTTCGTAACGAAGTCGAAGCAGTAGTCGAGGATGAAACGGCTGATTAGCTCGTCGACGGCCTGGCCCGGCGCGATCTGCGCGATCCAGTTCGTTTCGCTGCGCCTCATGCAGGCTTCGAACGCGGACAACTGCTGCGCCGTGCAATCCGCGGGCAGATCGACGAGTCCGACCTTGATGTCGCCGCCGCGTTCCAGCAGGCGCTCGGCAGCCGCAGTCGTCTTCGCTTCGATCACGTGCCATCCGGCGGACGTCAGGAATTCGGCGAGAGGTTTGTCGGGCGTCGACAACACACACAGCACGGTGCGCTCGGGGGCGCCCGTTGTGCAAGTGGAATTCATGTTACCCCCGGGTTGGATGTTGCCCCGCCCGTCTGGATGACGGCGAGGCCACTGATCCTCGGCTTCGACACATGCGTCCTGTCATTGTTGACGGTTCGTCTGCTGCGAACCTGGGTACTGACATGCTGCCTCGTTTTGCCGAAAGAGATGATCGTTCGTATCCCAGCCGACATTGTCTGTACTGCTGAAGCGGGTACGTCTCGCGCGGGCGTTGGACTTATCGTCGCACGAATCCGGCGCGTGGAGCAAAGATAAATGAAAGCACAGCCCGTTTGTATAAGCACAAATCAGGATGCGCGACCGCTCACGCGGCAAGTACGACGACGGTGCGATGCATCGACGAACGCATTTCTGCCGCGCGGGGCAAGGCGCAAGCGTTTTTGCGTAGCGATGGCGGAGCATTTCGGCGGCGCGCGAACGGCTCTGTCTCACTGTTGCGACAGATCGGGCCGCGCGCTCAAACGATGGCCCGACGGCCGTCCCGAGTCGGCAGATTTGACTGCAAAACCTCAGCCCGTGCGGCTCCGGCGGCTGGCCGTCGCCATTTTTACCGTCGCCCACCTGTCGTTAAGCTGACATATCGCCAGCTAACCACCCCTTCAAAAACGTTTCGATTTCGAAACGTTAGCAGTGAGTGTTGGCGTGAAAAGCATGTGGTCGAACGCACGCTTCACGTGCGACAAGGGTTTGAGCCCTGGTGGCACAGCCGTTGCAATAGGTCGGACACAAAGAATTCGTTGCTGTCGGGAAACACGGATGAAACGTCCGGCAGCGACACCAGGACTTCACGATCGGGGCCGGGGATTGCCAATGCGATCGTGGGGAGCGGCGAGGCCAATGGGGGGCGAAGTCGATAGAAGAGTGGGGCGAATGATTCGTATGACGTATGAATCATTCGCCACCACAACGACGCAACCCTCGGCATTGCTGGTTTGTTCCGTCCAGTTGGGCGGACTTTAACGCCAACGCGCACATTCAGAGCGCCGCGGCTTTGCGGTAATTCCACTTCACTACGGGGGTTAGCATGAAGAACGCGATTCAACAATTTCTGCGTGACGAAGAAGGTGCAGCAGCAATCGAATA
>DASXXR010000485.1:0-5161 GCA_036502945.1 Paraburkholderia sp.
GACGGCGCGCGAACGTTACGACGCGGTGATTCTCGATATCCGCGAATGCTACGAGCGCGATCAGCCGGTGCTCGTCGGCACGACGTCGATCGAGAACTCGGAACTGCTGTCGCATTTGCTGAAGCAGGCCGGCTTGCCTCATGAAGTGCTGAACGCCAAGCAGCACGCGCGCGAAGCGGCGATCGTCGCTGAAGCCGGACGGCCGCAGCGCATCACGATCGCCACCAACATGGCAGGCCGCGGCACCGACATCGTGCTGGGCGGCAACGCGGACAAGCAGGCCACGTTCCTCGAAGCCGACGAGTCGATTCCCGCCGACGAAAAGCAGCGCCGCATCCAGCAGCTGCATGACGAATGGCAGACGTTGCACGATCGGGTGAAGGTGGCGGGCGGTCTGCACATCATCGGTACCGAGCGCCACGAGTCGCGGCGGATCGACAACCAGTTGCGCGGTCGCGCGGGCCGTCAGGGTGACCCGGGTTCGTCGCGGTTCTTTCTGTCGCTGGAAGATCCGTTGCTGCGCATTTTCGCGGGCGATCGCGTGCGCGCGATCATGGACCGCCTGAAGATGCCGGAAGGCGAAGCGATCGAAGCGGGCATCGTCACGCGGTCGATCGAATCGGCGCAGCGCAAGGTCGAGGCGCGCAACTTCGATATCCGCAAGCAGCTGCTCGAATACGACGACGTGTCGAACGACCAGCGCAAGGTGATCTACCAGCAGCGCAACGAATTGCTCGAAGCACACGACATCACCGAAACGATCGGCGCGATGCGTCATGGCGTGATCAGCGACATCGTCCGCCAGTTCGTGCCGGCGGGCAGCATCGAAGAGCAATGGAGCGCGCCCGAGCTCGAAGAAGTGCTGCGCAACGACTGGCAGCTCGATCTCGCGGTTCAGGAAATGATCAACGAGTCGCAGTCGATCAACGCCGACGAAATTCTCGATGCGGTTATCGCGGCTGCGGACGAAGCGTATGAATCGAAGGTCACGCAGGTGGGGCGTGAATCGTTCAGCGGGTTCGAGCGCTCGATCATGCTGCAGACGCTCGACCGCAGCTGGCGCGAGCATCTCGCCGCGCTCGACCACTTGCGTCAGGGCATTCACCTGCGCGGTTATGCGCAGAAGAATCCGAAGCAGGAGTACAAGCGCGAGGCGTTCGAACTGTTCGCTGCGATGCTCGAAGCGGTGAAGCTCGAGGTCACGCGGATTGTGATGAACGTGCAGATCCAGTCGCCGGAACAACTGGAGCAGGCCGCCGAGCAGTACGAAGAGCAGGGCGGCCATCTGGAAAATGTCGAATTCCGCCACGCCGACTACTCGGACGCGAGCGCGGCTGTTGCAGCGCCGCCGGTTGCGGTTGATGCGGCTGCCACGATGATCGGCGAAGCGATGAGCCACGGCGCTCGCGGCGGCGCCGCACCGCATGCGGGCGACGCCGTGCCGAAGGTCGGCCGCAACGACCCATGCCCGTGCGGCAGCGGCAAGAAGTACAAGCAGTGCCACGGCAGGATCGCGTGACAATCGGAAGCGGCGCGCATCAGGCGCGCCGTGTTCTTTGTACCGCGGATTGGCCGGTGAATGCGCGGTAGCCAGGCGCCTTGCCGGCTTACCAGTTATGATCCCGATGCCGGCGCCCGCCGGCGTTTTTCAGCTTCGACAGGTCGCCACCATGGCTGTCAATTTCCCTTCACTCGATCCCGCTCAACTTCATCCAGTCGCCGGCGTGACGCTCGGCTGGGCTGAGGCGCATATTCGCAAGCCCAACCGCAAAGACGTGCTCGTCATTTCGGTCGACGAAGGTGCGACGGTGGCCGGTGTGTTCACGTCGAACCGGTTTTGCGCGGCGCCGGTGACGGTGTGCCGCGAACATCTCGAGCGCGTGCGCGCGGGCGGCAAAGGCATTCGCGCGCTGGTCGTGAATACCGGAAACGCGAACGCGGGTACGGGCGAACCGGGTCTCGCGCACGCGCGCGAAACCTGCGACGAACTCGCGCGGCTCGCGGGCATCGCGCCGGAGCAGGTGCTGCCGTTTTCGACAGGCGTAATTCTCGAACCGCTGCCCATCGACCGTCTGAAGGCCGGCCTGCCCGCCGCGCTGGCGAACCGTGCCCCGGCACGCTGGTATGACGCCGCGCAAGCCATCATGACCACCGACACGCTGCCGAAAGCCGCATCGCGTCAAGTCACGATCGACGGTCACACGGTCACGATGACCGGCATCAGCAAGGGCGCAGGCATGATCAAGCCGAACATGGCGACCATGCTCGGCTTCCTCGCGTTCGACGCCACGCTTGCGCGGCCGGTGCTCGACGCGCTCGTGAAGCACGTCGCGGACCGCTCGTTCAACTGCATCACGATCGACGGCGACACATCCACGAACGACTCGTTCATCCTGATCGCATCGGGCAAGTCGAGCCTGCCGGCGATCACGTCGACCGAATCCGCCGCCTATGCGGCGCTGCGCGATGCGGTCACCGAAGTCGCGCAGACGCTTGCGCAACTGATCATTCGCGATGGCGAAGGCGCGACTAAGTTCATGACCGTGCAGGTCGAAGGTGGCAAGCATGTCGCCGAGTGCCGTCAGATTGCCTACGCGATCGGCCACTCGCCGCTCGTTAAAACGGCCTTCTACGCGTCGGATCCGAATCTGGGCCGCATTCTCGCGGCGATCGGCTATGCCGGCGTCGACGATCTGGATGTCGGCAAGATCGATCTGTACCTGGACGAGGTGCTCGTCGCGAAGGCGGGCGGCCGCAATCCCGACTATCGCGAGGAAGACGGCCAGCGGGTAATGAAAAAGAGTGAGATTACGATCCGCGTGCTGCTCGGCCGTGGCGACGCACAAGCGACGATCTGGACCTGCGACCTGTCGCACGATTACGTCAGCATCAACGCTGACTACCGTTCCTGATTCTGATCGGATGCCGCATCGACGCTGCACAAGCCGGCGCCGGTCCGAACTCCGATCCAGCAGTATTTGACTTTTGCCATGGATAAACTCGAACAGTTTTTGACCCGCGCTGAAGCGGTGCTGGGCCGTCTTGAAGCGATGCTGCCGCCTGCGGCGCCCAATATCGACTGGTCGGCTGCCGTCGCGTTCCGCTGGCGCAAACGCCAGGGGCGCGGCTATCTGCAACCGGTGCCCGCGATTTCATCGATCTCGCTCGACGATCTGCAGAACATCGACCGCCAGAAGGCGCTGATCGAACAGAACACGCGTCAGTTCGTGCACGAGCAGCCGGCCAACAACGTGCTGCTGACGGGCGCGCGCGGGACCGGCAAATCGTCGCTGATCAAGGCGTGCCTGAACGCCTACGCAAAAGACGGGCTGCGCCTGATCGAAGTCGACAAGGACGATCTGCACGATCTCGGCGATATCGTCGATCTGATCTCCGCGCGGCCGGAGCGCTTCATCGTGTTCTGCGACGACCTGTCGTTCGAAGAAGGCGAGTCGGGGTACAAGGCGCTGAAGGTGGCGCTCGACGGTTCGGTCGCCGCGCAGTCGGACAACGTGCTGATCTACGCGACGTCCAACCGGCGCCATCTGTTGCCCGAGTACATGAGCGACAACGAGACGTACAAACATACGTCCGACGGTGAGATTCACCCCGGCGAAGTGGTCGAAGAAAAGATCTCGCTGTCCGAGCGGTTCGGGCTGTGGGTGAGCTTCTATCCGTTCAAGCAGGATGACTACCTGGCGATCGTCGCGCACTGGCTGCACTACTTCGGCTGCGACGAGGCGGGTGTCGAAGCCGCGCGCGGTGACGCGCTTGTGTGGGCGCTCGAACGCGGGTCGCGGTCGGGGCGCGTCGCATGGCAATTCGCGCGTGACTGGTCGGGCCGCCGGGCACAAGCATGACCGATGCCGCCGATAATGCGGCAGCAAAGCGTCCGACGCGTCCAGTGACGGAGGTGGCGGTCGGGGTGCTCGTGCAGCCCGACGGCCGCTATCTGCTCGCGCAGCGGCCGGCGGGTAAGCCATATGAAGGGTACTGGGAATTCCCGGGCGGCAAGCTCGAACCGGGCGAAACGGTCGAAGCGGCGCTCGCGCGTGAATTGCACGAAGAACTGGGCATTGACGTCGACGCATGCCATCGCTGGCGCACGCTCGAACACGATTACCCGCACGCGTACGTGCGGCTTTACTTTTGCAAGGTAACGGCATGGTCCGGCGAACCGCACGGGCGCGAAGGTCAGGCGTTCGTCTGGCAGACGCTGCCCGCCGACGTCGCGCCGTTGTTGCCGGCAACGATCCCGGTGCTGGAGTGGCTCGCCACGGAGTGAACTGAGCCGCGCTTGTGGCTGGCGCCGGCGCGTGGGGGCAGTTTGGTTGGGGCGGGGAGCGCTGCTGGTTTGGCTACTCGCGCACCTTCGCCGTCAGTGCGGCGGGCCTTCGCCGGTTGGGCCGTCCGTAGGCGGCTCTTCATCAGTGCCGTCAAGCTTGTACTTTTCAGCGGCCCACGCGCCTAGATCGATCTGTTTGCATCGGTCGGAACAGAACGGGCGGAAGCGGCTCTCTGGGGTCCAGCGGACTTCCTTGCCGCAGGTCGGACATTTGACGACGGTGATCATTCTGTCTGGCAGTGAATCAATACGGGACAAGCGCAAATCCGGGGACATTCGCGCGGGCTTAAGGCATGAGTTCAAGGCGTTATCGCTGTTCCGCTATCCGGTACTGCAATCGCCCCTGTAAGCCGTGCTCAGAGGCTGCACAGTGTAAGCTGAAACGGTACATCGACGTCAACTGCACGCGGCCGAAGATCCCCATCCTGCACCGTAAAACGCACCCACAGCATGTACTTGTTCGCACTTGCCTCTGGAATTACCCGCAATTCCGGTGCCACACGGACCTGCATCAACTGATAAGTGCGGCCCGATAGCATCTGCTGATAGCTGCCCTGCATCGCCATCACCTTCGACGCCTGACCGGACTCGCGCGCGAGGCGCAAAACGATGGCGGCCGCGTCGCGCAGCGGCAACAGCGGCGTGACCCATTTGGCGATGTCCTGGCGGCGCTGATCCGGATGCGTCTGCTGCCATGCGTAGTACGACGGAAGATCGAACTTGCAGGTGCCACCCGGAATGATGGTGCGGCTGCGAATGCTGGCAAGCCATTCATTGTCCGCCAGATGTTGGCCCGTTTTGCCCTGCATTTGCGAG
>DASXXR010000486.1:0-13240 GCA_036502945.1 Paraburkholderia sp.
CCAGCCGAGGATATGGCCAACCGGCGGATAGAGCCTCGTCGATCCCGTTTCCCATCGTGCGCCTGCTTCAAGGTTGATCCGCTGAGACCATTGCTCTGTATATCTGCGGCTATCAGCGGTGCTCTGCAATGCCGGAAACAGCATCGCCGGATAGATGCCCGACGGCAGATCGGTATTCGCACTGCATCGGGGAACCCGGCTCAACGCCCTCCGTTCCCCGAACTATCTGTTCGCATTCTCAGGATGGCGAATCGAGTCGCCCATTTCCGTGCAAGCGGATTCGCGAGCGGCGACCCGTTGCTTCAATCAGCGAAGGCTAAAGTCAAATACCCAAACTTGCAAGCGCCCAAAAAAATACAACTCCGAAAGGGCAAAGTAGCACGCTTGTCATCGCGTCGACACGCGACTTCGGTAGTCGCCTTACATGGCAACCCAATATCTGGTTTCACCGTCCAGCCGAGGAAGAAAAGCGCGCATATGGCAGGAAGACCGTCATCAGCGAATCCGCATCCTGCTGTCGACATTCAAGGGAGGCACCCACTCGATCGACGTGGCGCTCAAGATGCGCGGCGCGCCGGAAGAGCCGCGCGCCAACGAAGTGATCCTGTTAGGCGGCTTGATCAGCGAGCGGATACTTTCGACGGTCGGCATGGCGCAACGAATTACCATCACGGCGAGACGGAAGTCGCACGCGCGATGGTCGGCAACGCGGGCCAAGTGGTGATCCTCGCATAGCGGCTGGAAGCGCGGTGGTAGCCGAGCGGGTTGGCAACATCGGCGCCGCTCGAATATTTCATTTGCGACGCGATGCGGAGAGCGGCTCGACGCTCAGCCGGCGCCTGCAGCGTGCAACGTCCTGATGCTGGCTGAGTGAGCGAAGCGTCTTTGACGACACGCTTGTGGTGTACCGAGCCGATCGGGCGAGGCGGATGAACTGCTTGCGGTGGGCGGTGACCCCGAACGCGAGCGCTAGGCAACGAGCGTGCGGATTTCGCGCCGCATGCGCGGAGCCATCTGGCGAACTTCTTTGGCGAGATTGATCTGCATCGCCATTGCCGCCACATCGAGCAGCGTCTGCTCCAACCGGTAGCTGCCTCTCGCCTGCAACCATGCAAGGATATCCGCCAGATGCCATACCGTCGCGCTACCCTCGTGCACCGGGGTCGGGAAGCTCGTTGCATGGGTGATCATGAGCTTGCGCATGTTTTGCCGCGTCACGCCGACGGCTTGCGCCACATCGGTAAGCCCGACAAAATCAGGGGCCGCTTCGATCAGCTTGGCTGACGGTATCGCGGTCTTGACGTTCGCCAAAGCGCTCACCAGCGCCTCTTCAGCCGACTCGGCCTCACGAGTGAATTCGAGCGCGATGCGACCCGGCTGACCGAGACCAACCAGCGCGTCGTCGCACCCGGCCGCACCCAACCGCTCAACAAGCTCATCCGTGTCGCAGTCCTGGCCCGAAAGCTGATACTTCAGAGTAAAAATGTATTCCATCGCTATTCCTTGTTCGACGCTCGCCGAGCGCC
Organism: Paraburkholderia sp.; assembly: GCA_036502945.1. Lineage (GTDB taxonomy): Bacteria > Pseudomonadota > Gammaproteobacteria > Burkholderiales > Burkholderiaceae > Paraburkholderia. Next base: position 1,527 of record DASXXR010000486.1, read on the forward strand.
GGGCCTGTGTTTCGTGTGCGTGGTGCAGTTGTCGACAACCCGCTTCAGCGCATTACCGTGATTACCGGGACTCCGCGGCGTACTCCAGACGGAGGTAATGCAAAACTCACCACAACGACACTCTTCGTCGTTGTACGGACAGTAGATTTTCCCCCATGCATGACCTCCGCCTACTACGACACGCCAGCCATTGGCTTCAGCGTGCTTGAGCGCTTCCTCGACTTCTTTCTTCGGGTGGTTTGAACGCGTCATGCTTACCCCCAATCTTAGGGATAAACCGCGCAGTTGTCAAACGACAACTTTATTGAGATGCGGTATCTGGCAGAGCGAGGCCGCAATTGACGGCAGTGGTGACTTGCAAAAAGATCGTGCATATAAAGCCCTCGTAACGTGTTCGACCATAGGGGCATCGTGCCGGGCAAAAGCCGCCGCATCAATAGACCAAACGATGTACTGCGAACGAACCCGTGCGAGAAAGGAGGGCGAAAAAAAGCCCGCATCGGCGGGCTTCACGTACGTCTATCAGCAAACAGCGGCGTCGTTAAACCACTCCTGCTCCGTGAGCCTGCTCATCCGCGTGGTAGCTGGAACGCACCATCGCACCGACCGCGGCATGCGTGAAGCCCATCTTGTAGGCTTCTTCCTCGTACATCCTGAACGTGTCCGGATGCACATAGGCACGCACCGGCAGATGATGCTCAGACGGTTGTAAATACTGCCCGACCGTCAGCATGTCGACGTTGTGCGCGCGCAGGTCGCGCATCACTTGCAGGATTTCCTCTTCCGTTTCACCTAGCCCGACCATCAGCCCCGACTTCGTGGCGACATCGGGATGCAGCGCCTTGAAGTCCTTCAGCAGCTTCAGCGAATGCGCGTAGTCCGAACCCGGGCGCGCTTCCTTGTACAGACGCGGCACAGTTTCGAGGTTGTGATTCATCACGTCGGGCGGCGCGGCGTTCAGGATGCCGAGTGCGCGGTCAAGACGCCCGCGGAAATCCGGCGTCAGGATTTCGATGCGCGTGTCCGGCGACAGCTCGCGCGTTTGCTTGATGCATTCGACGAAATGGGCGGCACCGCCATCGCGCAGATCATCACGATCGACGCTCGTAATCACAACGTACTTCAGTTTCAGCGCGGCGATCGTACGTGCGAGATTGACCGGCTCGTCGACGTCGAGGGGATCCGGCCGCCCATGGCCGACATCGCAAAACGGACAACGGCGCGTGCATTTGTCGCCCATGATCATGAACGTCGCCGTGCCTTTGCCGAAGCATTCGCCGATGTTCGGGCAACTCGCTTCCTCGCACACCGTATGCAGGTTGTGCTCACGCAAGATCTGCTTGATCTCGGAGAAGCGCGAATTGCCGGTTGCGGCTTTGACGCGGATCCAGTCGGGCTTCTTCAGTTTTTCGATCGGGACGATCTTGATCGGAATGCGCGCGGTCTTGGCCTGCGCCTTTTGTTTGGCGGTGGCGTCGTATGCGGCTGGGGCCGGGGCCGCGTCGGTAGCGGGATGGCCTGCGAGGTTGGCGGTAACGTCAGTCATTCGTTCGTTCCAGTCAGGCGGTGACGGCACCGGCCTGCGGTTGCGCGACGGCTGCGGAACGGCCGTCGATGTTTGCGGTGAGGCAGGCTGCCAGGGTCTGGGCCACGTCGCGCCAGCCGGCGGCGACACCCAGTGTTGCCATATCGACTGTTTCAAGCCCCGCATAACCGCACGGATTGATCGCGAGAAACGGTTGCAGGTCCATCTTCACGTTCAGACTGACGCCGTGATAGCTGCAGCCGTTGCGGATTTTGAGGCCCAGCGCGGCGATTTTCGCGCCGGTATGCAACTCTGCGCCAGGACCCGGTGCGACATAGATGCCGGGCGCACCGGCCTTGCGTTCTCCGGCGAGATTATACGCTGCGAGCGCCTCGATCACGCCTTGCTCGATCCGGGCGACGAGTTCGCGCACCATGAGTTTGCGACGCCGCAAGTCGAGCAGCAGGTAGGCGACAATCTGACCGGGTCCGTGATAAGTGATCTGCCCACCCCGATCGACTTTGACGAGCGGAATACCACTATCGGCGGCAAGCAGATGCGCGGGGTCGCCGGCCTGGCCGAGCGTGAAGACGGGAGGATGCTCGACGAGCCAGATTTCGTCGGTCGTTTCCGCGGTGCGGGCGTCGGTGAACGCGCGCATTGCGTCGAAACTGGTTTGATACGGCTCGACGCCGCGCCAACGCAGCGTCACCGGCGGTGCTGCCACTATGACTTTCGCGGCAGCAGCGACCTCGACTGGGATTGTTTCAGACTGCGTCGATCCGGACGGACTCGAACCCGACGACGCAACAGGCAGAAAAACCGGCGTGGCACACATGATTACGCAAGTTTAACGAAAACCCGCGCGCCACGCCGAGGACCAACCCATCCGCATTGCGGAACCGGTACGACCTCATACGGTCCGCCACCCTCCGCGCAGACGCGAACCGAGCCGTTCAGCGACGCGCGCAAACCAGTTCAGCGCCTTTTCATCGGCCCGGGTCGGCACGAAGAAAGCGACACGCGCCTGTGAGCCGCGCTCGACGCTCAACCAAAGCCGTTCTCCCCGCCGAAGCCGCATCGTTTTGCCGGGCTCGAGCCAGTAATCGTCGACGTCATCGCTGCGCGTAACCCAGATCGCGCCGCCCTGCGCCGTCAGCCGCGTGCTACGCGCAACACGCATCGAGACGGTTTCGCCGGCCGAGATTTCGAACGTGACGCTAGAGAAAATTTCTCGCATGATGCCCTCGCCAAAGATCGTTTCATGGCTACAATCGTAGTCACGGTAAGGGTTTTCGCCAAACGATCATTTTTCACGCCCATGTGAGAAAAATTAGCAATGGATCTTCGCCAGCTACCCACGCTGAACGCCGTCAAAGCGTTCGAAGCCGCGGCCCGGCACGAAAGCTTTTCGCGTGCCGCAGACGAACTGTTCGTCACGCACGGCGCGGTCAGTCACCAGATCCGCGCGCTGGAAAGTGAACTCGGCGTGACGCTCTTCACGCGCGACGGCAAACGCGTGCGCCTCACAGACGTGGGCCGCCGCTACGCCGCGCAGGTTCGCACCGCGCTGGTGGCGCTGGCGGAAGCCACGCGTGAGATTCGCGCGGGCGACCGCGAACGTCGGCTGGTGGTGTCGATACTGACGTCGTTTGCGGCCCGCTGGGTGACACCTCGTGTGGGCACTTTCATCGAAGCGCATCCGCAATGGGATCTCGAACTGCAGTCCACCAACGCGCTGGTGGACTTCGCGCGCGACGACGTCGATGCCGCCATCCGTTTCGGGTATGGCAAGTATCCGGGTCTGCACGTCGAACTGCTGCTCGAAGAGGCTTTTTTTCCCGCATGCGCGCCGAATTTCAACGGCGGCGATCTGCCCAAAACACCCGCCGATCTCGCGAACGTCCCGCTGTTGCGCTCGGACGACCAACTATGGCGGCGCTGGTTCGAAGCCGCAGGGCTTGCTGACTGGTCCGAGCCGAGCCGCGGCGTGCTGTATCAGGATTCATCGAACCTGCTGCAGGCCGCAATGGACGGCCAGGGCATCGTGCTCACGCGCCGCGCGCTCGCGACGCATGAAATAGCGGCGGGCCGACTCGTGCGTTTGTTCGATATCGACGGTCCGAGCCTCTGGCAGTATTTTTTCGTTTGCCCGCCGCAGTTGCGGCACACGGCGCGCGTAGAGGCATTCCGCGACTGGGTATTCGACGAAGCCGCGCGTTTCAGGCTGCAGTTCGATCAGGTTTGCGCGGCGAGTCCGCACCCCGCACCGGACGCATTGCACATCCAGACTTGAACAAACCTCTGGCAGCGGCCAGAGGCTTTTGTCACAGAACGATCTTCACCATCGGGTGCCCGGTGAGCGCCCGGTAGATGTCGTCGAGGTGCTGCTGGTTCAGCGCACGCACCGTCACCGTCAAGCCGGTGTAATTGCCGCCGCTCGACGGCCGCGTTTCAATACCCGCGGCGTCGAAACCGCTATCGAACTGCCGGATCACCGCGACGATCGTCGCGGTGAAATCGGGATGCGATTTACCCATCACCTTGATCGGGAAATCGCACGGAAAATCAATCAGTGATTCTTTCACGGGGTTCATCCTGGGCTCCTTATGCAGCACCGCGCGCGCAACGCCAGCAAGCGGCAATCCGGCCGATCCGCGCGCGGCAATCAAACCGAACCACAGGCTTATTTCTTCTTGTTGAACATCAGCATCAGCGAATCCCACACACGGCCGACGACACCCGCCTGTTGCACCGCCTGCAGCGCGACAACCGGGAATTGCGCAAGCGTCTTGCCGTCGGACACGAGCTTCACGGTGCCGACCTGCTGGCCCGCGGCGATCGGCGCGATCAACGGGTCGGCATGCTCGATCACGGGCTTGACCTTGTCGCCCAGACCCTTCGGCACGGTAATGAACTGATCGCCCTTCACGCCGAGCTGCACGGTGTCCTGCGTGCCCTTGTACACGCGCGGCGTTTCGATCACCTGGCCCGCCTTGTACAGGCGCACCACGTCATACGCGGAGTAACCGTAGTTCAGCATCTTCAGGCTGTCCTGCACGCGGTCGTGCTCCTTCACCTCGCCCATCATCACCGTCACGAGCCGGCGCGACGCATCGGGCGTGCCCGGCAGCGGGCGCTTCGCGGTCGCGATCAGGCAATAGCCGGCCGCCTGCGTATGGCCGGTCTTCAGGCCGTCGACCGTCGGATCGAGCCACAGCAAGCGGTTGCGGTTCGGCTGCTTGATCTTGTTGTACGTGAATTCCTTGACGGAAAAGATGCTGTAGTAATCGGGGAAATCGCGGATCAACCGCGCCGACAACAAGGCGAGGTCGCCTGCCGTCGTGTAGTGCTGCGCATCGGGCATGCCGTTGACGTCGGCGAAGTGCGTGCTCTTCATGCCGAGGCGCTGCGCCTCCGCGTTCATCATGTTGACGAACTGCGACTCGCTGCCGCCGACGAGTTCGGCCAATGCGATCGCCGCGTCGTTGCCCGACTGCACGATCATCCCGTAGACGAGGTCGTGCACCGTGACCGGCTTGTTCGCTTCGATGAACATCCGCGACTCGTCGTTGCGCACGCGGCGGACCGCTTCGCTCGGCATCATGGTCTGATCCATCGAGATCTTCTTGGTCTGCAGCGCTTCGAACACGAGATACGCGGTCATCAGCTTCGTCAGCGATGCGGGTTCGACGCGTTCATCCGGATTGCCCGATGCGAGCACCTGATTGCTGGTTGCATCGACGAGCACCCACGAGCGCGCGTTTACGGCGGGCGGCGGCACTTGCGCGAACGCCGCACTCGCGACGAGCGACGCGGGCAGCACAACGCCGAGCGTCACCGCGCGGCTGATGGATTGGGGAACGAAGGACGCCAGTGACGGAAAGCCGGAAGTGGAGAAGCGCATAGGATCGGTTCGGGCAGAAATGGGCATTTGCACGTGAGCGGCGCGCAGTTTGGAGAAGCCGGTCAGCAAGGTTCTTGCCGCAAAACACGCAACGAGCGGCGCGGCGCTTCTTGGACTACCGGCTACACGATCGGTTCGCGCAGCGCGCCTCAAGTTCGGCCTGGCGTCGACGACGATGCCTGCGGCCGGACGGGCGGCGCTGCGCCCAAAAAAAGAGCGCCCATTATACGCGCCGCACGCCGACATTTTTTCAGCATGGTGCGGCTTTTCCTGCGATCGAGCGGCAAATCAGCGCCAGACAAGCCACCCTGCACGATGCGTGCGACGCTCTACGATCCGGGCAGCGCCGACGACGGCACGCCCTCAGCGCCACGCGTCGACGATGACGCGCTTGAGGATATGCAGCTTGCGATGCAGGAAATGCTCCGCGCCGGGAATGACGACCACCGGCAGTTCCTGCGGACGCGCCCAGTCATACACCGATTGAATCGGCACGGTGTCGTCGTTTTCGCCGTGAATCACGAGCGTGTTGTCCGGCACCGGCGCAACTTCCCAGCGGCTCGCCGCCGTGCCGACGAAGACGATACGCTCGATCGCACGGCCTTCCTCGCGCAGCCGCGCAGCGACATGCGACAGCACGAACGTGCCAAACGAAAACCCCGCCAGCACGAGCGGCAGTTCGGCCTGCCCCGGCTGCGCGCGCATGAAGTCGAGCACCGCGCGCAGGTCGTCGCGCTCGCCGATGCCGTTATCGTGCTCGCCTTGCGTTTCGCCGACACCGCGGAAGTTCGAGCGGTACGTCACATAGTTCAGCTGTACAAGCGTACGGGTGAGCGTCTGAGCGACCTTGTTGTCCATCGAGCCGCCGAAGAGCGGATGCGGATGCGCGACGAGCGCGATGCCGCGCGGCTCGCCATCGGGCAAGTCGAGCGCGACTTCGATCTTGCCGACCGGGCCGTCGATCAAAAATTTCTGTGTATGAGCATTCATGGGCGGTGCTTACCGGTCGATCTTCAGTCGCTCGACGACTTTACCGTTCACCAGATGCGAGTCGACGATTTCGTCGATGTCGGTTTCATCGATGTACGTGTACCACGTGCCTTCCGGATAAATGACGATAGTCGGGCCTTCTTCGCAGCGGTCGAGACAGCCGGATTTGTTGATGCGCACCTGGCCGGGCCCTGCAAGGCCGAGTTGCTTCACGCGCTTTTTCGCGTATTCCTGCATGGCCTGCGCGTTGCAGTTTGCACAGCACGGACGCTCCGCACCGGGTTCCCGCTGGTTCAGGCAGAAGAAGACGTGGTACTTGAAAAAGGAATCCATGTTGTGTCTGGCACGCGGAACAGGTTCAGAAGCGGCGTTTGAAGGCAGCGTTGCCAGGCGTCGGCTGCAAGCGAATGAAGTCGAGCGCAACTGCGCGGCTCAAACGTGATCCGATCGATTATAGCGATCGCTGTGACGAAACGCTGACGGGCCCGCCCGCAGCCGGCAGCGGCAAACAAAAGCGCATCATCCGCCGACCCGCCGCCGCGTGAGCCATGCGCGCTCCGCCGACAACGCGAGCCACACCAGCGCCGCATACGGCCACGTCCACGCGAGCCAACGCGCGAGACCATTGAAGTGCAGATAGCGCCCCTGACGCCAGTCGGCGAGCACCACGTCGAAATACGGATTGCCCGGCAGCAGATTGACGAACACCAGCGCGACGATCAGCGCACCCGCGGCGAGCGCCGCGCGCGAGGCCTGCGGGAGCACCGGCGCAAGCATGACGGCGACCGTGCCGCACGCAAGGCCGATCAGCGCGCCGGGCGTGGCCCAGTCGAATGCGAGGCCCGTCTCCGACTGCCGGAGGGTCGCACTGGCCTTCACCGCCAGCGTCACCACGATGAAGCCCAGCAGAAGCCGTCTGCGCGGCGCCCGCGCGCGCATCGGCAGCGACGCGAAGGCCCCGGCCGCGAACAGATTGAGCGCGGTGATGACGGCTTCCCACGCGTCGTCGGGCAGCCATGCGGCCGCGAGCGCCGGCCATGCTGCGACGTGCCACGAAGGCGGTGTCCAGGCGAGCAGCGCGTCCTGCATCGTCGAATCGAAACGCAACCACAGCGTGCGCGGCCAATCGCCGACACCGAACAGACGCGACGCCGGAAACATCGTCGCGAACGGCCACAGCGCGGTCATGCCGACAACCGCCGCACTATCGCGCTCGAACCACAAAAAGCGGATGCGGCGCAGCATGCCGCGATCGAGCAGCGCACCGGTTGCAGGCGACATCAGCGTTGCGCCGAGCAGCGCGCCGAGCGCGTTGGCGGCGAGATCCAGATTCGACGCGATGCGCGTCGGCAGATACGTTTGCCCCGCTTCCATCGCGCCCGACAACAGCGCGCCGAGCGCGAACGCGATCCCGACGGCCAGCGCGCCCCGTACGCGCGGATAAACCGCCAGCACGACGAGCGCCCCGAAGGGCATATACCCGAGCACGTTGGTGACGACGTCGAATACCGTCAGATACTGCGGCAGCGGGTCCGACAGATAGTCGAACGGGCCGAGCCCAAGCGAGCGCCAGCCGTAAAACGGATACCACGAGCCGTAGACGATCAGCGCCGTATAGAGCACGAACGCTTGCCGCGCAAAAGTGGACGGGCGGCGCTGCCACGGCTTGACGGTCATGCAGCGCTCCGGGGCACGCGCGGCGCGCCGCTCATTTCGCGGCGACGAGCGCCTGCACGCCGAGCCATGCGCTGATCTGCGCGACGAGGTCGTCGCTGGCGGACGCGAGTGCGCGCGCGCCGCCTGCCGCATCGGCCGAACTGGCCGGCGCGCGCGCAACGAAAGTGCGCTGGCCGATCACCTTGCCTGCGACGATCAGCGTCGTGCGCGCGGTAACGGAGCCGTGGCTCTGCGCCTCACCATCGAAATCCTGCTCGAACTCTTCGAGGTCCACTTTCAGCACCGGCGCGTGCACGCCGTCGGCGCCCGTCAGCACCGTGCCGTGCGACGACAGCGCGCCGCGTAATCGTTGCGTCAGCAACTGTGCGGGCGGCATCGTCCAGTGACTGTTCGCGTAGTTCGCCGTTTGCTGCGCGTCGGCATAGCTCAACCGATAGATCAGCTTGTCGGACTCGAGCGTCGCAGGCGCCACGACTTCGAGCACCTTGATGGCCGGCAGTGAGCCGGACGTCGCCGGCTGCGGAGCGGGGCCGAGGTCGTAGCGGAAGTCCGAGATCGCCGACGGCGTACCGGCGCATCCCGTCAGCACGCCCATTGCGAGGACGGCGGCGAGCGCGGCGCCGGACGAGAGTAAGCGGTTAAATGCGCGGTTAAATGCGCGGTTAAACGAGCGGTTAAACGAGCGTGACATGTGCATCTTCCTTTGAAATCATTTCTGCGCGGCTGCCGAAGGCCATGCGAAACCCGGTTCACCCGGACCCGGCGCCGCGCGCGGCGCACCGAAAAACACGCTGCGCGGGCTCTCGCTGAACGTGTCCGCCGCACGATCGACCGCACGCGCGGCGGACTGCACGTCGTCGGCCAGCGAATTGACGCGCGGCAGGGTCTCGTAGCCGACTCGCGACGATATCTCCTGCAACGACATGTTCATCGACGTCAGCGCATCGCCTGCCTGCTGCGCCGCCGTCCCGACCTTGTTCAGGTTCGTTTCGAGCGGGCCGTCCGAACGGTTCAGGCCGGTGATCAGCTGGTTCGTCGACGCGAGCGTGCGGCTCAGCTGATCCAGCGTCGGCGGCAGCTTGCCGGCGGCCGGCTGTATCTGCTGGGCCAGCGAGCTCACGCCGTCGGCCGCATGCTGAAGGCTGACCATTGTGCCGAGCAATTGCTTGCGCATGTCCTCGGACAGCAGATCGTCGACATCCGCAGCCACTTTGTCGAGCCTGCGCAGCAGCAATTCGCCGCGCTGCTGCAATTGATCGAACAGGCCCGGACGCATCGGCAACTGCGCGACGTTCTTCGCCGACGACGCCAGCGGCGCGGTGTTATGCCCCGAATCGTCGAGCTGAATGAACGCGATGCCCGTGACGCCCTGCAGCCCGAGGCTGCCGAACGTCGAATGCGTGATCGGCGCGTGCTGGTCGACAAGAATGCGAATGATGATCTGCCCGGGGTGAGCCGTGTCGAACTTGATCGACTGCACCTTGCCGACGTCGAGCCCGCGATAGCGCACCGCCGCATCCGAATACAAACCCGTCACGTTGGTGCGCGCGATCAGGTCGTACGGCACACGCACCGAGCGGTCGACATTGAACAGGAACGCCGCCGCCGCAATCGCGACGGCCAGCACTACCGTGAAGAGCCCCGCCCAGAAGGCATGGGATTTGTTTTCCATGGTCAGGTTCCCTGGTCACATCGTGGTTCGGATCGGAATGGCCTCCGACGCCGGTTCCAGCGCGGCCGGCGGCAGCTTCGCGCGGCGCTCCGCCGACAGCCCTTGCAGCGCGAGCCGCCCGCGCAGGCCGAGAAAATATTCGCGGATGAACGGATGATCGACGCCCGCCACTTCCTCGACCGGTGCTGCGACCAGCACCTTGCGGTCGGCCAGCACCGCCACCCGCGACGACAGCGCGACCATCGTATCCAGATCGTGTGTCACCATCACCACGGTCAGCCCGAGCGCGCGATGCAGCGCGCTGATCAGCTCGACGAATTCGTCCGACGCCTGCGGATCGAGACCGGCGGTGGGTTCATCGAGAAACAGCAGTTCGGGTTCGAGCGCAATGGCGCGCGCAATGCCGACGCGCTTCACCATGCCGCCCGACAGCGCGGCCGGCATCTTCGACGCGTGCTTGCACGGCAAGCCGACCATTTCGAGCTTCAGCATCACGATGTCGCGCAGCAGTTCGTCCGGCACCTTGCCGAGCTCGCGCAGCGGCTGCGCGATGTTGTCGAACACCGACAGCGACGAAAACAGCGCGCCTTGCTGGAACAGCATCCCGGAGCGGCTGCGCATGAGGCGCGCCTCTTCCGGGTCGATCTCCGACGTATCGCGGCCGAATACCTTGATCGTGCCCGACGACGGCCGCTCGAGCCCGAGGATCTGGCGCACTAGCGTCGTCTTGCCGGATCCCGAGCCGCCGACGATCGCCACGATCTCGCCGCGCCGCACGTCGAAGTTCAGATGCTGATGCACGATCGTGCGGCCGTAGCGTTTCGTCAGGTCGCGCACCTCGATCACGGTTTCGGCAATCTCCGGCAGCGGCTGGTCCCGTACGGCATGAGTAAGCGGCGCAATCATCCGAACCCCACGTTCTGAAAGAGAATCGCGAACACCGCGTCCGCGAGGATGACAACCGTGATCGACGTAACGACCGACGTCGTCGTGCCTTCGCCGAGGCTCTGCGAATTGGCCTTGATGCGAAAGCCGAAGTGACAGCCGACAATCGCAATCAGCATACCGAACGTAACACCCTTGCCGAGCCCGATCCACAGATTCGCGACCGGCACCACACTCGGCAGCGAGCGCGCAAAGTACGACATGTCGATCTGCAGCACGAGCTTCGCGGCGAGCGCGCCGCCGAATAGCGCGACGATGTTGGTCCACATCACGAGCAGCGGCATCGCGATGCCGAGCGCCACCACCCGCGGCAGAATCAGCCGCAGGCCGTGCGGAATGCCCATCACGCGCATCGCGTCGAGTTCCTCGGTGACGCGCATCACGCCGATCTGCGCGGTGATCGCCGAACCGGAACGCCCCGCGACGAGAATCGCCGACAGCACCGGCCCGAGCTCCCGGATCACCGACAGGCCCAGGATATTGACGATGTACTGATTCGCGCCGAAGAGCCGCAACTGCTGCGCGGAAAGGTAACTCAGCACGATGCCGATCAGAAACGCGACGAGCGCGATGATCGGCAGCGCCCGCGCGCCCGCGGAATAGACGTTCGCGGAGATTTCCTTCCACGGTGTGATCTTTGGATTGCGCAGCACCGCGAGCAGATCCAGCACGACCCGGCCGAACATCGCGATACCGCCGTACAGATGCTCGAAGAACGAGAAGATGCCGACGCCGAGCCGCGTGAACGGATCGAAGCGCAGCACCGCTTCCGGGTTTTCGCGCACCGAGTCGAGCAAGGCGATGCGCTCGAAGATGTCGCGTTGCGTATCGTTCAGCGCGACCAGATCGGCGGGCAACCGATACCCCCAGATGCGCCACAGCGCCTGACCGCCGACGTGATCCATGCGCTCGATGCGCGACAGATCCCACTCGGCGATCTTGTCGCTGCCCAGCAGCTCGCGCAGGCGCGGCAGCGCGCGGCCCTGCGACCGGTCGCG
>DASXXR010000487.1:0-3763 GCA_036502945.1 Paraburkholderia sp.
GCGCGAATGCGCGGCTCGTCGCATCGCGTTGCGCGCCGCCCGCGGCATCGATAAACGCATCGTGCACATCGGTGCCCACTTCGAACGCGGCCGGCCCGATGCACGGGCCGAGATACGCGTGCAGCGACCCGGTATCCGTGCCGGCGAGCGCCGCCACGCGCTGCGCCGCCTTCTCGACGATACCCGCTGCCAGCCCGCGCCAGCCCGCATGGGCGGCGCCCACCGCGCGGCCCGCCGTGTCGCATAACAAGACCGGCATGCAGTCCGCGATCATCACCGCGCATACGCTGCCCGGCTGGTCGGTTACGCTCGCGTCGGCCCGCGCGGGCGCACCGCCTGTGCGCGCATTGGCGAGCACATCGTCAGCAGTCGCGACTTCCGCGCCGTGAATCTGTTCGAGCCATGCCGCATCGGCGATGCCGGTCAGCTCCATCAAGCGCGCGCGGTTCGCTGCGACGTGCACGGGGTCGTCGCCCGCCCGGCGGCCGAGATTCAGTCCGCCTGGCTGATCGGCCCCGTCGCGCCATGCGCCGAACGGCGGCAGACTCACGCCGCCGTTGCGCGTCGTGACGAGCGCGCGTACGCGCGGCGCCACGCGCCATTCCGGTTGCAGCACATCGGCCAACGTCAGGTCGGGCAGTGTCATCCGTGATGGTCCTCGTCGTGTTCGCTGTCGTAGTCGCCCCAGCCGTCTTCAGCGCGATCGTCAGGAGACGCGGAGCCGTCGTCTTCGTAGGCTTCGGCGTCTTCGTCGGTGCGCGCGCGGCCGAGACCCAGTGCGGCGCAAAGTGCAGCGATGTCGTCCGGCACGTCCGCGCGCCATTGCATCGAGCGGCCTGTCTGCGGGTGAATCAAGCCCAGCCGCCACGCGTGCAGCGCCTGACGCGCAAAGCCGCCGGGCAGCGGCGCCACCGACCGTTTGCCGCGCGCGCGGCCATACACCGGATCGCCGAGCAGCGGATGCCCGGTATGCGCGCAGTGCACGCGGATCTGATGCGTGCGCCCGGTTTCCAGATCGCAGTGAATCGCCGATACCGGCTGCCGCTCCCACACCGCTGTTTCAACACAGCGGAAATGCGTGCGTGCGGGTTTGCCCGACGCGCCGGTCACGACCGCCATCCGCGTGCGCTCGCGCGGGTCGCGGCCGATCGGCGCGTCGATCGTGCCTTCGTCCGGCATCTTGCCCCACACGAGCGCGAGGTAGCGGCGCTTCACGGTGTGCGCCTGCAACTGCCGCACGAGATCGGTTTGCGCGGCGAGCGTGCGCGCGACGACCATCAGCCCGGAGGTTTCCTTGTCGAGACGATGCACGATGCCCGCGCGCGGCAGGCCGGCGGCGGCCTCGCCGTAGCGATGCAGCAACCCGTTCAGCAACGTGCCGCTCCAGTTGCCTGCCGCCGGATGCACGACGAGCCCCGCGGGCTTGTTGACGACGACGATCGCCGCGTCTTCGTAGACGACTTCCAGCGGCACCGGCTCGGGCGTGAACGCCAGTTGTTCCGGCAACAGGTCGGGCACGAGTTCGATCGTCGCGCCGAGCGGCACCGGCTGCCGGATCTTCGCGGGCGCGCCATCGACCCGCACGCGTTGCGCTTCGATCCAGCTTTGCAGCCGGCTGCGTGAAAACTCCGGAAAGATTTTCGCCAGCACTTTGTCGAGCCGTTCGCCGGCAAATTCAGGCGGCACTGCCACGACGCGCGGGGCTTCCGCGACGTCCGCCGTGCCTGCGCTTCGTTGCGCGGCGGACGGCGCGAGCGTTTCGGCGGCGAGATCGTCATCGAACGCATCCGCTGCCAGAGCGTCGGCGGGCTCGGCGCATGGGCTATAATCTTTGTTGCTATTCCGCGTACCGGCAGCGGTACCCGGAGTATTTGAGCGGGTCATCGAGACTGGTTACCTGGACGTAAATACCTGGACGCAAGCGACCTGACAAGCGCGCTTGACGCAAAGCTAGACTGGAAAATGCGAGCCTTGAACATTATTACCAATATGGCCCAACGAGCGGCGGCCCGGGCAACGGCGGGGAAAAGCGCCGGAGATGTGGTTCGGCGGTTCACCCTGCGTTTAGCCCCGCGCTTAGCCACACGGTTAACCCGTTACCTCGCGTGCATGGCTGCTGTTGCATTGGTGGCGGCCTGTCACGGCCTGCCGGAAAAGACCGATGAAACCGCCACCTGGGCCAACAACAAATTATATACGGAGGCGCAGGACGCGATGACGGGCAGCGACTGGGGCAAGTGCGCGAAGTATTTCGAAGCACTCGAAGGTCGCGACCCGTTCGGCCACTTCGCTCAGCAGGCGCAAATCAACGTCGCGTATTGCAACTGGAAGGACAGCGAAACCGCCGCGGCTGACCAGGCGGTGGACCGCTTCATCCAGCTGCACCCGGATCACCCCGATATCCCGTATGCGTACTATCTGAAGGGCATGATCCACTTCAACGACGATCTGGGTCTGTTCGGCCGCTTCTCCGGGCAGGACATGAGCGAGCGCGATCCGAAGTCGCTGCGCGAGTCGTACGACGCGTTCAAGGTGGTCGTCGACAAATATCCGCAAAGCAAGTACGCACCGGACGCCGCGCAGCGCATGCGCTATATCGTGAATGCGCTTGCTTCGCACGAGGTGCATGCCGCCGACTACTACTATCGCCGCGGCGCGTATGTGGCCGCGATCAACCGCGCGCAGCTCGCAATCAAGGAATACAAGAACGCGCCGGCGATCGAAGACGCGCTGCATATCATGTGGCTGTCGTATGAGAAGCTCGACCAGCCGCAGCTTGCCGACGATACGAAACGTGTGCTCGCCGGCACCTTCCCTGACAGCCCGTACATTACGGGCCGTGCGCGTCCGGGCACGGCGAAGTCGTGGTGGCAGTTCTGACGAACTGAAACGCCGTGCGGCGCCGTGAACGCCGCACCAAAACGAAACGCCACGGCATGCCGTGGCGTTTTTGTTTGCGAACCTGGCCGGATTCACTCACCGGATTCTCAGGTGGTGCCGGTTCGGTGCGCTGATCTCGTTGATCTCAGCGCACCGCGTTCGCGCCGGTTCACTTCATCAGGCGCGCTCGAACAACGCGATCGACTCCACATGCGACGTATGCGGAAACATGTTCACGACGCCCGCCCCCGTCAGCCGGTAACCGGCTTCATGCACGAGCAGCCCGGCATCGCGCGCGAGCGTAGCCGGATTGCACGACACGTACACAATGCGTTGCGGCAGCGGACCGTCGCCGCTCTGCGCGATGTCGGCCAGTGCCTTCGACACCGCCAGCGCGCCTTCACGCGGCGGATCGATCAGGAACTTGTCGAAGTGCCCGAGCGCGCGCAGGTCGTCGGCGCTGACTTCGAACAGATTGCGGCACGCAAACGACGTGTGGCCGTCGACGCCGTTTTCCTTCGCATTCGCCAACGCCCGCGTGGTCAGCGCTTCGCTGCCTTCGATGCCGACTACCTCTCGCGCAAGCTTCGCCAGCGGCAACGTGAAATTGCCGATCCCACAAAAGAGGTCGAGCACGCGCTCGCTCTTCGCCGGCGCGAGCAGCCGCAACGCGCGGCCGACCAGCACGCGGTTGATCGCATGATTGACCTGCGTGAAATCGGTAGGCCGGAACGGCATGCGAATACCGAACTCCGGCAGCGTGTAGTCGAGTTGCGCGTCGAGCGGATAGAACGGTACGACCGAGTCCGGCCCCTTCGGCTGCAGCCAGAACTGCACGTGGTGCGCGTCGGCGAAATCGCGCAGCAACTGTTCGTCTGCCGCA
>DASXXR010000488.1:0-2957 GCA_036502945.1 Paraburkholderia sp.
GGATAATGCCAGCGCAGGGAAGCGTTCGGGCTTCGCCGCTTTCCACTGCGTCACGTCTCGCGAACCCGTCCAACTTCCTCCTGTCTCCCGTGTAGCTCGCTAATGTGGCCTGCCCCACTACATGGAGAGATGCATGAACGCTAATCCGAAGTTCATTTCCGCCGACGCTCACGTCGACGCCGCCGCAGTCGCGCCGCTGCCGAATTCCCGGAAAGTCTATGTAACCGGCTCGCAGCCTGATATTCGCGTGCCGATGCGCGAAATCTCGCAGGCGGATACGCCAACCGGCTTCGGTGGCGAAAAAAATCCCCCGGTCTATGTATACGATACGTCCGGCCCGTACTCCGATCCCGATGCGCACATCGACATTCGCGCGGGCCTGCCCGCGTTGCGGCAACGCTGGATCGAAGCGCGCGGCGACACCGAAGCGCTGCCCGGGCTGTCGAGCGAATTCGGCCGCGAGCGCGCCGCCGACGCGGCCACCGCGCAGCTGCGTTTCACCGGCCTGCACCGCACACCGCGCCGCGCGACGGCGGGCGCGAACGTGTCGCAGATGCACTACGCGCGCCGCGGCATCGTCACGCCGGAGATGGAATACATCGCGATCCGCGAGAACCAGCGGCGCGCCGAGTACCTCGAAAGCCTGCGCACGAGCGGGCCGAACGGCACGAAACTCGCCGAAATGATGGGCCGCCAGCATCCGGGCCAGGCATTCGGCGCTGCTGCGTTCGGCGCCAATGCACTGAAGGAAATCACGCCTGAATTCGTGCGCGACGAAGTGGCGCGCGGCCGCGCGATCATTCCCGCGAACATCAATCACCCGGAAAGCGAGCCGATGATCATCGGCCGCAACTTCCTCGTGAAGGTCAACGCGAATATCGGCAACTCGGCGGTGACGTCGTCGATCGGCGAGGAAGTCGACAAGATGACGTGGGCGATCCGCTGGGGCGGCGACACGGTGATGGATCTGTCGACCGGCAAGCACATTCACGAAACGCGCGAATGGATCATCCGCAACAGCCCGGTGCCGATCGGCACGGTGCCGATCTATCAGGCGCTCGAAAAAGTGAACGGCAAAGCCGAAGACCTGACGTGGGAAATCTTCCGCGACACGCTGATCGAACAGGCCGAACAGGGCGTCGACTACTTCACGATCCATGCGGGCGTGCGTCTGCAGTACGTGCCGCTCACCGCGAAGCGGATGACCGGCATCGTGTCGCGCGGCGGCTCGATCATGGCGAAGTGGTGTCTCGCGCACCACAAGGAAAGCTTCCTGTACGAGCATTTCGAAGACATCTGCGAAATCATGAAGGCGTACGACGTGAGCTTCTCGCTCGGCGACGGCCTGCGCCCCGGCTCGATCTACGATGCAAACGACGAAGCGCAGCTCGGCGAACTGAAGACGCTCGGCGAGCTCACGCAGATCGCGTGGAAGCACGACGTGCAGACGATGATCGAAGGCCCCGGCCACGTGCCGATGCAGCTCATCAAGGAGAACATGGACCTGCAGCTGGAATGGTGCGACGAAGCGCCGTTCTACACGCTCGGGCCGCTCACCACCGACATCGCGCCGGGCTACGACCACATCACGTCGGGCATCGGCGCGGCGATGATCGGCTGGTTCGGCACGGCGATGCTGTGCTACGTGACGCCGAAGGAACACCTGGGCCTGCCGAACAAGGACGACGTGAAGACCGGCATCATCACGTACAAGCTCGCGGCGCACGCAGCCGATCTTGCCAAGGGTCATCCGGGCGCGCAGGTGCGCGACAACGCGTTGTCGAAGGCGCGCTTCGAATTCCGTTGGGAAGATCAGTTCAATCTCGGCCTCGACCCGGACAAGGCGCGCGAATTCCACGATGAAACCTTACCGAAGGATTCGGCGAAGGTCGCGCATTTCTGCTCGATGTGCGGGCCGCACTTCTGCTCGATGAAGATTACCCAGGACGTGCGCGAGTTCGCCGCGCAACAGGGCTTAAGCGACAACGAAGCGCTGCAGAAAGGCATGGAAGTCAAGGCGGTCGAATTCATCAGGAACGGCGCGGAGATCTACCAGCGGCAATGACCGCCTGCCGGTAATTGCAACTGAACGCGGGCCCGCGATCTTCGGATACGCGGGCTTTTTTTCGCGTTTGCGGGTTCGGGGCGCAAGTTCTGGACCACAGAGAAACATTTATTTACCGGGCCAACAGTTTGCTGACAAGCAAACACACCTGGAAACCGCGACGGTGGCTAGCATCGATCATAAGGGTCCAAAAGAGAAGCACCGGCTGTGCTGCGGCCTGCGGCTCGCGGATCCCGCTAATGACAGGGAGTCGGTACCATGAAATCGCTCAAACAAATCGGTGCATGGGCGGCCATTGCGATGGTCGTCGCGGGTCTGTCCGCGTGTGACGGCATGACCACACGCCAGCGCGATACGGCGGTCGGCGCGGGGGTCGGCGGCGCGGCCGGTGCTGTGATCGGCGGCAGCGCGCTATCTACGCTCGGCGGCGCAGCGGTGGGTGGCGTGATTGGGAACCAGGTGGGCAAGTAATCTGGCGGTGACGTCGAGGTGTCTGTCAATGGGTCGATGCGCCAATGTCTTGCACTAAAGAAGCGCGGGCTGATGCTTCGCTTCCTGCATCCTGGCTTGAACCCGCGCCGCTCTAACCCGCAAGGCGATGGCTTGCAACGGTGTGAAATACGCGGTAACCAGTTTGCAACGCGGGCGTTGCACCGCTGACGTAAGCTCGTTGGATAAGTGCGCGCCGCATCGTGGCGTCGCGACGAAACAGGAGCACGTCATGAATCCGTTTTCCGCAACGGCCCGCGTTAGCGGCGCCGCTGCCCTGCTGGCACTGTCCGGCTGCTACTACGTCGGCCCCGGCTACTATCCCTACGGATACTACGGCTCCTATCCGCCCGTGCCCACCGACGCAACGCAACACAGCGTCGCCGTCCCGCCAAACGGCGCG
>DASXXR010000489.1:0-3328 GCA_036502945.1 Paraburkholderia sp.
CACGGGCGAGTACGGCGCCGATACGATTGCAACATTGCGTGCGCTGCGCCTCGTGACGGTGGTGTGGATCACGCGGACCGGGCCCCATCGTCCGGCGGCGCGCGGCGACGGCGTGCTCGAAGTGAGCGAGTTCAGCCATGCCGCGCTGGCCGCCGGCATCGAACTGGCCGTGAGCGGTGACGCGCCAGAAGTCGAGGCACCCCTCGACGAAGCCGCCGAAGCAGCGGCCCATGCATCGGCGCCGGCATTCGATCCCGCATTGCGCGGACTGCGTGTGCTGGTAGCCGAAGACAATCCACTGAACCAGACGCTTATCACCGAACAGCTCACGACCTTGGGCTGCATGCCGGTCATAGTCGGCGACGGCAGACAGGCGCTCGCTGTTCTGTCGCAGACCGACGTCGATCTGGTGCTCACCGATATCCACATGCCGGTCATGGACGGCTACGCGCTGATCGCGGCCTTGCGCGAAACGCATCCGGCGTTGCCGGTTCTCGCATTCAGCGCAGTGACCGGCGTGGAGCAGGCGGAAGAGTGGCGGCGGCGCGGCTTCGCGAACTACATTCTGAAACCCGCGTCGCTGCGGCAACTGGAGACCGGTCTCATGGCGCTGGGTTTGCGAGGACCCGCACCGGAGGAAGCGGCAACCGGGCCGGCGCCTGCGGCTTCCCTCCCCGGAGGCACGCTCGATTCAGCCGATAAGGCCCGCTACATGGCGATGCTGAAAGACCACTTGAGCACTGACTTGCCGAAGCTTGCGGGCATCGTCGAAACGCGGGACTGGAGCGCGCTGCGCGATTGGGCACATAGCGCAGCGGGCGCGTTCCTCATTGTCCACGAGCCGGAGTTCGCGGCGCAATGTCGCGTGCTACAGCGTATGTGCGATGTGGCCGGCGGATGGACGCCGGACATCGCTGCGCACGCGCTCGCATTGCATGACGGTTTGCGCAGCCGCTTCGGCCTCGACGAGCCTTTCCTGCATTGACTCATCGGCATCGTATGGCACAATGCGGCGCCACGCGCCATGCAAGGCCGTCAACGGCGACGGCTCGTCAACATGCCTTTAACATGATGCATCTTTCTGGACCTGGCTATGCCCGCGCGCAAAATCAACAAGACAGTCGCGCCATTCGCTGCCGCCGCATTGCTGGCTCCCGCACCGGGCGCTAGCGCGCAGGGCAGCGTGACGCTTTACGGCGAGATCGATACAGGCCTCGCATATGTCAGCAATGTCGACGATCATGCTCTGTACCAGGCAACAACAGGACTCATCGACGGCAGCTATTGGGGCTTGCAGGGCACTGAAATTCTGGGCGGCGGCACCAAAGCGGTGTTCCGGCTCGAGAGCGGCTTTTCGGCAACGACCGGCGAAAGCTTCGACGATCACCCGCACTACGTCGGTATCGCGAACGACGCATTCGGTACGCTCACGCTCGGCCATCAATACGATCTGATTCACGACTACTTCGCGCCGTTCACGCTGACGGGCGGTACCGGCGGCACCGCATTCGCCCATCCGTTCGACAACGACAACGCGAATAACACCTATCTGGCGAGCAACTCGGTCAAGTACGCGAGTCCGACAGTTGCCGGTTTCAGCTTCGGCGCGCTATACGCGTTTTCGAACAGCGCTGGCCAGTTCGCGAACAATCGCGCGTATAACTTCGGCGCGAACTATCAGAACGGGCCGTTCAGCGCCGGTGCGGCGTATCTGCACGCGAACGGACGAGGCAACTCGTCCGCCGGTGCATTTGAACCCGTCATGTTGCCCGGCGCGAATCGCGATGTGTTCGACGCCGCGGTAGCCACGCAGAACACCTATGCCGCCGGCGCAAGCTATGTGATCGGCGACTGGACGATGGCCGCGGCATGGTCACGTTCGACATTCAGCGGCGTGACCGATGCCAGTTCAGGCGCAGCGGCGCCTTCAGCCGGTTTCAGCAACTATGAAGTTAGTGGCCTCTATCAGTTGGCGCGCAAGATCATGCTGGCCGGTATGTACAGCTACACGAAGGGCTCAGGGGCGCACTGGCACGAAGGTGCGCTGCAGGCCGACTACGTGATGTCAAAGCGTACCGATGCGTACCTCGAAGCCGTCTATCAGCGCGCCTCATCGGGCGCGCCCGCCGTCGTCAACTCGTTCGATCCATCGGCAAGCTGCAGTCAGCTGCTTGTCGGCACCGGCATTCGACACCGCTTCTAGCGGATCGGAACGGCCGGCGCGCCGAGTTGCCGGTACGGTGCCGCCTTGATGAACGCCTCGTGAGCGTCGCATTTTGCGATGATCCGATCGACCGTGGGCGTGTTCGGAATGACGATCTGGAACACGCGCATGACTGCGACGATGCTCGCCAATGCGATATCTGCATACGTAGGCGTATCGCCGTGGCACCAGATGCCGGTGCAGGGCTCCGAGGACAAACGCTTTTCCACTGCACGAATGCCAGCACCGAACCATTCGAACTGCCACTCGCGCCATGCAGCGAGATCGAAGCCGCCGCGCTCCATTAAATAATTTTTCACGCGCGGCACGACAAGCGGGTGCGTGTCGGCGGTCAGCATGGCCGCGATGGACCTGACGCGCGCGCGGCCGCGCGGATCGGCCGGCAAAAGCGGCGGTAGCGGCTGCAATTCCTCAAGATACTCAAGTATGGCGATAGACTGAGTCAACGGCACTTGTCCCGCTTCGACGAGCGCCGGCAGTGCGCCAAGCGGATTGACTGCGAGGTATTCGGCGCTTTGCTGCTGACCTGCGTCGAGATCGACGGTCATTTCATGAACATTCATTTGCTTCAGATTCAGCGCGACGCGGACACGGTAGGTGGCCGACGAACGCCAGAAGCCGAATAGTTCATATTGGCTGCACACAGACATGGTTGATTTCCTGAACAGGGTAAGGAGCTTCGTTAGGATAAACGCGGTTGCGATTGTTTGCATTGCTTGGCAGAAGCAATTGACGTGTCTGAAACCTTACGTTTATACGAATTGAATGATCGACGGAATAAACCCGTGTGGGTTTGCGTTTGCTCTGACTGCACTCTCAACTCAAGGTGAGCTTCATGCACGAACGACCGTTTTCATTCACCGATCTGGTGCGCCATCCGGGCCGGCATCTCGGGGAAATCGGCCGGCTGGCCGCGATCGGCGTCGTTATCGCCGGCTTCGTGAAGAAGCCCGCATGCCTGTGCAGAAAATTTCATCAACGGAAAATCAGTAATGAAAGCGCGTCACGCACACTTCAGTCCGCCTGCCAGATTTTTTCATTGGCTGATGGCGCCGCTCGTCGTCGCGATGCTCTTTATCGGCGTCGGCATGGTTGCGACGGTGT
>DASXXR010000490.1:0-15623 GCA_036502945.1 Paraburkholderia sp.
ACCTCTCTGCCGGTGCGTTCAGAGACTCCGGCGACAGGTTGATCGCAGGATTCCTTACGCTTGGATGGCTCGTTGATCTCACGGACCTGAAAGGCATCCCGGTTGCGGTATTGAGGCGGCCGAAGACGCAGGTGCGCGTAAAGATTTATGGAACCGACGAATACATCGGCAACCTCCGGCCGCAGGAGGCGTCATGATCTTCGGCCTTCTCGTCACCTTCACCACGTGCGCAGCTGCGTGGTTCCTCACCGGCCATCCACAACGACGCGGAATCGGCTTCGTGTTTGCTTTCGCGGACACCGTCCTCTGGCTGTTCGCCGGCATTACCGCCGGCAAGATCGCCATCGTTGTCGTCGCCGCATTCTGCGCCGTCTGCTTCGCGCGGCCTGTGCTGCGCCACCTAGCTCGCCTCGTCTGGAGGCAGCATGCCTAACGATCTTTCCCCGATCTGCAAAGCGTTGATCGCACTCTTCGCCCACAGGCCGGAGCAACTCACGATCAGCAACATCGAGGCCGCTCTTCCGGACGCTGATCATCACGCCGTGCGTGGCGAGCTGCAGATGCTGGTGCGAGCCACTGTCGTGCGACAGGCGATTCGGCACTCCGACGAGCGGCTGGTCTACTGGCTTTCCGGCGCATCCGTTGGCGATTTCGACGGCACGTTGTTTCACTACCCGCCGGCGGTCACGTTCGCTGATGTTGGCGGCATTCCCCACGCGCTGGAGACAAAACATGGCTAAAACTCGCGCCCTTATTCTCGATGCAATGATCGTCACCGGCAACACCAAAGCTGCGGTTAAAGCTGCCGGCGGCGGATCGTCGGACCTCTGGACCGTGCCGGCCGATCAAATCCACTACGACCCTCGCGACAACGTGCGCCCGCTCGATCCGGTGCGTGTGCGTCACCTTGCCGACCTGATTAAGGTCAATGGTTACGACCGCAAGAAACCGCTCGGCTGCTTTGTCCGTAAGGTCGGCGGCGAAGACCGGATATTCGTTTACGAGGGGCAGCACCGATTCCACGCCGCGTTACTCGCCATCAAGGAAGGCACGGCACTCGACCGGCTCCCAATCGTGATCGACGAGGCGAAGTCCGTCAATCGCGCCAACCTGATCTATGCCGGCATCACGAACAACGACGGCGAGAAGCTGACGCCGCTGCAACTGGCAGAGAAGGTGATCGAGCTGCAGGAGCTCGGCGAGTCGACCGCGACTATCTGCCAACGGCTCAACATTACTGATCAAACGATCCGTGACGTGTTGCTGCTCGCGAACGCACCAGCTGCACTTCATAAGCTTGTGCGCGACAAGGTCGTCTCGTCGACGCTCGCGATCGAGGAGATACGAACGCACGGCGGCGAGAAGGCGCTGGATCGACTCGCGAACGCCGCGACGCAAGCGAAGGTCGCGGGCAAAGCAAAGGTCACAAAGAAGGCTCTCGACAAGCCGGCGGACGCGAAGATCTCGCCTGTGCACGCAAAGCAACTTTTGCAAGCACTCCGCCTAGTTCGTGACGATGCAGCGTTTCGGAAGCTGAAACCGGCAACCGTTATCGCCGTGACGGAATTGCTGAGCTGCTTTCCCGACCTCACCTTTCCGAATTTCATCCTACCGCCGCCGACTTCCGCCGCAAAACCTCAAGCGCGTGCGTTTCCCGTCTCCAACGCCAACGGTGCGTTCAGCAAAGACGACTGTCTTGAACTGCAGTTGCCGAACCTCCGCAAGAACTGGAAAGGGCTCCCACTGGCTTCGATTTTTGTCGTCGAGATTGACGAAGATATGTGGCTCGTGTCCTGCCAGATCACCACGTCCCAAGGCGGAACGGGCGGTCTGCCTCTCCAGCGCCACGTCGACGAATTCGACGCGAGGCCGGCACAGGAGCACACCAATATCCGGATGGCCAAAAACGCCGCCATCGCGGCAGGCGCAACGGAAATCGCGAACTACGCAAGCTCGCAGATGAAGCAAACGGACGAGGCCAAGCAGATCGCTGCGTGGGCTAATCGCATGCTTGCGGCCGCGAACGAGGGGAAATTTTGATGCGCCCGGCCATTTCTACCCCACGCCCGCTGCCGCGTAAGCGGGAACGCGCGGAAAAGAGCCCAAGGCTCGCCCTCGCTGGCGCCGTCCCGGCGCACGCATCGAACGACGACGTCAACAGCAACGGGCTGACGCCCGCCCAAGCGATCCAGAAGGACGAGGCGCCGCTCGCGCGGCGCAAACCTATCCAGACGAACGAAGGCCAGTCGGATTCCCGACTGGCCACCCTCGCGCGGATCGGCGCATTGCGCACCGAGATCCGCTCGCTGACTGAGGCCATCGCGATCGCGGCCGACGTCGAGTTGCTCGATCTCATGCGCGACGAGGTAGGCAGCTATAGCCGGCACAAAGCGGCGCAAGACGCGCGCACATGGGCAGCTACTGCCGGCGTCACGCTCGAAACTGGATTGATGCAGCTCGGCCGCGCACTGCGGCCAGCGTCTACCTGAGGATCCGTCATGACCAAACAGTGCTATCAGGAAAAGCGTTTCAGAGCCGATACGCTCGCGCTGATCGACACGATAAACAGTATCGTTGACGAGTACGAGGCCGATGGCTATGTGCTCACGACTCGTCAGCTCTATTACCAGCTTGTCGCGCGGGACATCATCGCCAACAACCTGCAAGAGTACAAGCGTGCAGCGTCGATTATCAACGATGGGAAACTCGCCGGCCTGATCGATTGGGACATGCTCGAAGATCGGACTAGATCGTTTATCCGTCGCAGCCGTTGGGATGCCCCAAGATCCATCATCGACGCGTGCGCCGAGCAGTACCACCAAGACATGTGGCGCGATCAATCGCACCGCGTTTTCGTCATCGTAGAGAAAGAGGCCTTGGTAGGCGTGCTGGACCGCGTATGCCACCGGTACGACGTTCCGCTGCTCGCCGCGCGCGGATATCCGTCGTCGACCGTGTTGCGCGAGTTCGCGGAGGAGGACATTCTGCCGGCGATGGACGAAGACCAGCAGGGCTTGATCCTGCATCTTGGCGACCACGATCCGAGCGGCATCGATATGACGCGCGACTTACTCGATCGTCTTCGCATGTTCGGCGGCCACTCGTTCGAACTGAAGCGTATCGCGCTGAATTTTGATCAGGTTGAAGAGTTGCAACCGCCAGAGAACCCCGCCAAAACCACAGATTCTCGCTTCGCTTCGTATCGCCGTCGTTTTGGTGAATCCAGCTGGGAACTCGATGCTCTGGCGCCGCAGTACCTCGACCAGCTGGTCTCTTCCCATATCGATGCTGTCATCGACAGAACCACGTGGGAGGCAAGTGAAAACGTCGTTCGGGATGCTCGACGCCTGATCACCAAGGCATCGTTCTATGTCGCCGATGGTTGCCCCGCTTACGAAACTCCCGACTCCGAGTGAATTCCACCATGACCCAATACCGACTGAATATCGCCCTGGAGGCGTTTCAACTGCCGCAGATCGACGACGACGTCGACGCGTTCCATGAATGGGCCGCACGCGTCGAGTTCGACGGCTACACGAGCGAGCGCGATGGATGCATGGCTATCGAGACGCCGGCAGGCGCGATCATCGCCGAGCCGGGCGACTGGATCGTCAAAGGTGCCGACGATGTGTTTTATTCGTGCAAGCCGGACGTTTTCACGGCGACGCACGAACCGATCCCGCCCGCCACCGTCGAAGAAGTGCGCGCGCTGTTCGCCGACGCTCCCGTGGCGAGCAATGAGGCTGCGGGGTGGAACGGCGAAGGTTTGCATCCCGACACATTCCGGTTAGTCCGGCGATTTACCGGAGCGCTTGCGGCCAAGTTGCTCGTCGCGCAGCGCAAGTACGGCTACGGCGCGTCGTGGGCTGACGATGACTGGCAGGACAAGTGCCGCGCGGACCTGATGAAGCATATCGCCAAGGGCGACCCGCGCGACGTCGCAGCCTACTGCGCCTTCATGTGGCACCACAGCTGGCCCACCGCTCCGGTAGCTCACGCTGCGGATGCCGCACCAGCGCTGCATGCGGGTGGGGGTGAGCAGAGTGAAATGGCGCAGCGACACGTAATTGAAGGCACCGTGCGCTTCATGCGCAGATTTGACGGCAATCAGTGTGCTTGCTGCCCGCCCGGCGCCGGCCATATATTCGGTCGTCGCGTTGAGTGGGACAAATACGATACCCGCCGACCCGAGCACTTCGGGAGCGACGCCCGGGTCTTCGTTAATTCGCGGACCACGGACCTCAACGAAAACGAGGGCAAGCGCGTGCGCCTCACCGTTGAGGTCATCGACACGCCAGCCACACGTACCGCTGCGGATGCCGTGCAGGGCGAACCGGTGACGGGAAACACACAGGAAGTATTCGACGCGGCAGAGCGTGTATTCCATTCGTTACTCGTTCTGGAAATGTCAGAACTGTGCGACCGCAATTCGCCGGAAGACGATCCTAATGCAATGGTCGCGAATGACAGCGAAATGGCTGGTTGCATTGAACGCGCCTTGGAGCGCACTGGCCTTGTGATTATCTCGCGTGATCGAGTATCGCAAGTCGCGATCGATGAGCCGGTGGCGTGGCGTCATAGTCATACGCTTTGCCTGTGCGAGACGCAGGACGAAGTGCCACTTGCTGACGGTGACGAATGGGCCGAACCGCTTTACACCAGCCCGCCCATCGCGAGCAACGAGTGCGAGGCGATCCGGGAAGCTGTGCACAGCCTTTCTGTTCGTGCGGATGAGTTGAAGGAATCCAACACTTCGCTCGACGGAACATGGTGCGATGCGGACGAGAAAGCGGTACACGAGGCCGAAGTTGGGCTGATCGATCGCCTCCGCGCCCTGCTCAAACAGAACAGCGAGCGCGAGCCTGTGACGGCCACAACGCGGCATTCCTGGGCAGTCAACGGCATGAAGCTCGACCCGAATGGAAGCTGGGTTCTGGCGGGCCATGTGACCGACTGCGCACAACAGAACAGCGACGCCGGAGGTGCGGCGTGAGCGCGACTACATCACGAGGCATGCGCCCGTTCGCTGGCAACGAAGGGCGCTATGCGACCGTCCAGGGCGCCGACCGGACGCTTTGGGTGCGCGACCAAGTTACTTTGCAGGCGGACGTCGTTTTGCTTCTTCAATACGATGGGCCAATGCCAAAGAAGCGCATCATAACGGCTCTCGGCACCACGCAGGCTGCTATCGATACCGCGCTTGAGGCACTTCTGCAGAACGGGACTGTCGCGCGCTTCAAGGCCATGAGCGCCCGCAATCGAATGGACGAGCACTGGCGCATTTCGGCACAAGAATCGATCGCATTGGCCGAAACGAACGGCGGTGCACTGTTCAAAGCAAAGGAAATTCTGGCCGGCTTTCATAAGGCCGCTAAAGCTGGCGCAACGCGAGGAAATTTCTAATGGCGACCGACAACGCACAACGGCGCATCATCCGCTTACCCGAAGTCTGCAATATGGTAGGCCTGAGCCGCAGTGTCATTTACGTGCGCATCAAGGAGAAGAAGTTTCCCGCGCCCATCAAGTTGGGTTATTCAAGTGGATGGATCGAGTCCGAAGTGCAGGCGTGGATCGAGCGACAGATCAATGCTTCGAGAGGTGAAGCAGACCCCGCGCAGCGCACCAAGCTGCACTCAGACACGCCTTTTGATTTCGCTTCCTAGTCGAAACAAAGTGGGGGTACGATTGGGGGTACCTTTTTCTTATCCGACAATAAAATTCCTTATTTTTCATTTAATTACACGTCTTATTTGGTGGCCGCCGCCTCCACCACATTCCAGCCGGCGTGCCGGCTTTCCTTGAGTGCTTGCTTCCGGCGCATCGTCTGCGACGCGCCGGAAGCCCGTCCGCATTCCGTTTGCTCTCCCATGCATGATGCAGTGGCTTACCCCACTGCGCGACGTCAACGCAGCATGGCAACGGAACACCAATCGGAATAATCAAGCGCACCCATTCGTTTAGCTTCCGCACGCCGCCAGATCCGGCGCATGCAGTCACATCAACGCATCACTCCAGGACACAACGTTCTGAACAGGAGCAGCAACATGCGCAAGACGATTCTCTTACTCGCCGCCGTGGCCATGTCGCAAACAGCGTTTGCCGAAGCGCCGAAGACCATGGACGGCCACTTCGTCGACGGACAAGGCCGCACCCTCTACACCTTCGACAAGGACACGATGCCCGGCAAAAGCGCCTGCACGGGTGCATGCGCAACGAAGTGGCCGCCTGCGATGTCGGACTCGTCCGATAAGGCGTCGGGCGACTGGACGCTGATCGCCGGCGACGGCGGCAAGCAGTGGGCGTACGAGGGCAAACCGCTGTACACGTATGCAGCCGACAGCAAACCCGGCGATACGACCGGAGACGGCTTCAAGGGCGTGTGGCATATGGCGAAGCCATAGAGCCTCTCGCCTTCAGGCAACGGTTTAACGCAACCGCAACCGCAACCGCAAAAGCAACCGCAACCGCAAAAGCACGCCGCAAATTGAGCGGTGCCTGAGCTACACCCGGACCGCGTTCAGTTGCTATCGTCCGGGCATTGCAGATTGCAGCCGTCCGGATCGCCGTCGTCGCCCTTGCGGCGCAACTTGGACGGCGCGCCGCGCTGGAACTTCTTGGTAGGAGCGGAAGCGGCGAATTGCAATTGCGGGTGTGCCTGCAAGCGAAACTCGTCTGTCAGGATGCCGCCCGGCACACCGGGCGAGTTCTGCGCAAATGCGACAGAAACAGTGGCAAGGAGCGCGCCGGCCGTTGCGGCAGCGAAGAAAGTCTGAATGATAAATTTCATGTCGATACGGCGCGGCATGAAAGCCACGCAGATAAACGGAAGATGAAGTCGTAAAGATTAGCGCAAAGTGCCGCCCAGCGCAGCTTCTGGCAGCTTGTTGCCCTATTACGACCGCTTACGGGCCATCATAACTACAACGGATCGCTAGCCGTGCTTGCGAGACCTTCGTCGAGTTCGAGCAGTTTCCCGCAGTCTTGCGGATCATAGCCGTCCAGTTGGGCGACGCGTTGCCGGAATGTCTCGCTGCGCAGCACCTCGGTCACCGTCGCAAGCGGCGCGCGATCGAGACGCGCGCGGTCGCACGCGAAGTAGTAATCCTCATCGACCGCCGGCACGAAGTCGAGCCCGAAATGATGCGCGGCCGGTTCCACGCCGAAACCCACATCCGCCATGCCGCTCGCGACGAACGCCGCGATCGCCGAGTGCGTCAGCTCCGTCGATGCGTAGCCGTTGACCCGATCCGGATCCACACCGATACGCCGCAACGAGAGATCAAGCAGCATCCGCGTGCCCGACCCCGGCTGACGATTGACGAAGCGGATATCGTCGCGCGCGAGGTCGCTCAAGCCAGCGATGTTCTTCGGATTACCTTTCGCGAGAAACAAGCCCTGCTTGCGGCCCGTCAGATGAACCAGCACATGGCGCTGCGGGTCGAGCCATTGCCGGTACTTCTCTGCGAACGCCGCGCGAAACTCGCCGCGCGGCAAATGAAAGCCCGCGAGGTCGCACTCGCCGCGAGCGAGCGCGACGATCGCTTCGGCGCTATCGCGGTACTTGATGTCGAGCGGCACGTCGTCGGCAACGAGCGTGGTTACCAGCGCGGCAACCGCATAGCCGTGCGATGCCTGAATGCGCACGTCGTCGCGTGGCTGCGTGAGCCAGCGGTTCAGATCGCTGGCTACTTCGCTGGCGAGCGCCTGCATGTTGCCGTCGAGCCGTTCGCCGCACAGACGCTGCCCGCGCAGCACCGCGTGCCCGAGTTCCGACAACGCCGAGCCGCGCCCGCGCTCCTTTTCGATCAGCGCGCCGCCGAGATGCATCTCGATGCTGCGCAGCAAACCCCACGCGTGACGGTAGGACAAACCCTTAAGCGTGGCGGCCTGAGCAATGCTGCCCGTCTCGCCGACGAGCGCCAATAGCGGCACGATATCAGTCAGGCTGGTGGTTCTCCCGTCGGGACCGCGCACGATGAGTTGTGCCTGACATTCAATTCGGATCATATATGGTGTTCTGATTCCTATTGCGGAAGGCGTTTTACCCGCCTATCGTTCGCCGTATCCGTACCCAAGAAGCAAAGCATAGATGCACACTTTATGAATGACAAGTGCATATTTGACTTTGGAGGAGCCCCCACTGTGGATATATCCACCGCCCCCGCACCGGACGAACTGGTGCGACGTCACGCGCGGCCCGGCATGTCGCTGGTCGCCGTGCTGCACGCCATCCAGGACGAAGCCGGCTTCGTGCCCCCCGAGGCGGTCGCACCGCTTGCGCGCGCACTGAACCTGTCGCGCGCAGAAGTCCACGGCGTCATTACCTATTACCACCACTTCCGCACACACCCCGCTGCACCGGTTACGGTGCAACTGTGTCGCGCGGAAGCGTGCCGCAGCATGGGAACCGAAGCGCTTGCGCAGCACATCGAAGCTCGCACGGGTTGCCGCTTCGACGCCGCGCATCAGCACGAACATAAGCAGGACTCCGCGGTGGGTCTTGAATCGGTCTACTGCCTGGGTCAGTGCGCGCTGTCGCCGGCGCTGACGATCAACGGCGAATTGCACGCGAAGGTCACGCCGCAAAAGTTCGACGCGCTCTTTGCCGCCGCTTCGAAGCAGGTGGAGGAGCCGGCATGACGCGCATCTTCGTTCCCCGCGACTCTTCTGCCCTCGCGCTCGGCGCCGACGCGCTGGCCGCTGCGATCGTCCGTGAAGCCGCACAGCGCGGCGTTGCCGTCGAGCTGATCCGCAACGGTTCGCGTGGTCTGCTCTATCTCGAACCGCTCGTCGAAGTCGACACACCGGCGGGCCGCGTCGGCTACGCGAACGTCGACGCAAGCGACGTCGCGTCGCTGTTCGACGCCGGCTTCGCCGATGGCCACGCGCATCCGCGCCACGTCGGCCTCGTCGAAGCGATTCCGTATCTGAAGAAGCAGCAGCGCCTGACGTTCGCTCGCATCGGCATCACCGATCCGCTGTCGGTCGACGATTACGTCGCGCACGGCGGCATCGAAGGCCTGAAAGAGGCGCTGGTGACCGACGGCGACGCCGCGTGCGCAGCGCTGATCGAATCGGGCCTGCGCGGCCGCGGCGGCGCAGCATTTCCGGCAGGCATCAAGTGGCGCACCGTGCGCGCCGCGCAGGCCGATCAGAAATACATCGTCTGCAACGCGGACGAAGGCGACTCCGGCACGTTCTCCGACCGGCTCGTGATGGAAAGCGATCCGTTCATGCTGATCGAAGGCATGATCATCGCGGGCATCGTCACCGGCGCGACCGTCGGCCATATCTATGTACGCAGCGAATACCCGCATTCGATCACGACGCTCGAAGCCGCGATCGCCAAGGCACGCGCGGCCGGCTGGCTCGGCGACAGCGTGCTCGGCTCCGCGCATCGCTTCGAGCTGTTCGTCGCGAAGGGCGCAGGCGCGTACGTCTGCGGCGAAGAAACCGCGCTGCTCGAATCGCTGGAAGGCAAGCGCGGCATCGTGCGGGCCAAGCCGCCGCTGCCCGCGCTCGCGGGCCTGTTCGGCAAGCCGACCGTGATCAACAACGTGATCACGCTCGCCACCGTGCCGATCATCTTCGCGCGCGGCGCGGCGTTCTATAAGAACTTCGGCATGGGCCGCTCGCGCGGCACGCTGCCGTTCCAGATCGCCGGCAACGTGAAACAAGGCGGCCTTGTCGAACTCGCGTTCGGCGTGACGCTGCGCGAACTGCTGGTCGACTATGGCGGCGGCACCGCAAGCGGGCGGCCGGCGCGCGCGGTGCAGGTCGGCGGCCCGCTCGGCACGTATCTGCCTGAAAGCCAGTGGGACATCCCGCTCGACTACGAAGCGTATGCGGCAGTCGGTGCGGTGGTCGGTCACGGCGGGCTCGTCGTGCATGACGATACGTCGAACCTCGCGGACCTCGCGCAATACGCGATGCATTTCTGCGCGCTCGAATCGTGCGGCAAATGCACGCCGTGCCGGATCGGCTCGACGCGCGGCGTCGAAGTTATCGCGCGGATCCGCAACGGCGACACATCAACGAAGCAAGTGCAGTTGCTGCGCGACCTGTGCGACACGATGGTGTCCGGTTCGCTCTGCGCGATGGGCGGCATGACGCCCTTCCCCGTGATCTCCGCCCTCGATCATTTCCCCGAAGACTTCGGTCTTGCAACCGTCGCGCCCAAAGCAGCGGCTTGACCAAGGAGCCCAACATGTCCGACGCGCTCAATCTAAACGCCGGTGGCTGCGGCTCCGGCAATTGCAGTTGTAAAAGCCAGGCCCAGCAGCGAGCCGCGAACCGCTCGCCGTTCGACGACACCGATTACGGCACGCCGCTTCGTCACGCCGACGTCGACGTCACGCTCGAGATCGACGGTCAATGCATCACGGTGCCGGCCGGCACGTCGGTGATGCGCGCGGCGGTCGAAGCCGGCGTCAACGTGCCGAAGCTGTGCGCGACCGATTCGCTCGAGCCGTTCGGCTCGTGCCGGCTGTGTCTCGTCGAGATCGAAGGCCGGCGCGGCTATCCGGCGTCGTGCACGACGCCCGTCGAAGCCGGCATGAAGGTGCGTACGCAGACGGACCGTCTGCAGTCGCTGCGCCGCAACGTGATGGAGCTGTACATCTCCGATCACCCGCTCGACTGCCTGACCTGCCCCGCGAACGGCGACTGCGAACTGCAGGACATGGCGGGCGTCACGGGCCTGCGCGAAGTGCGCTACGGCTTTGACGGCGCGAATCACCTGAAGGACAAGAAAGACGAGTCGAACCCGTACTTCACGTACGACGCGTCGAAGTGCATCGTCTGCAACCGCTGCGTGCGCGCGTGCGAAGAAACGCAAGGCACGTTCGCACTGACCATCGCCGGCCGCGGTTTCGAATCGCGCGTCGCCGCGAGCGAAAGCCAGCCGTTCATGGAATCCGAATGCGTGTCGTGCGGCGCGTGCGTCGCCGCGTGCCCGACCGCGACGCTGCAGGAAAAGACCGTCGTGATGCTGGGCCAGGCTGAGCATTCGGTCGTCACGACCTGCGCGTATTGCGGCGTCGGCTGCTCGTTCAAGGCCGAGATGAAGGGCAATCAGGTCGTGCGCATGGTGCCGAACAAGAACGGCCAGGCGAACGAAGGCCACGCGTGCGTGAAGGGCCGCTTCGCGTGGGGCTATGCGACGCACAAGGACCGCATCACGAAGCCGATGATCCGCGAAAAGATCACGGACCCGTGGCGCGAAGTCAGCTGGGACGAAGCGCTCAACTACGCTGCGACACAGTTCCGCCGCATCCAGGAAAAGCATGGCCGCGATTCGATCGGCGGCATCACGTCGTCGCGCTGCACGAACGAAGAGACGTATCTGGTGCAGAAGCTCGTGCGCGCCGCGTTCGGCAACAATAACGTCGACACCTGCGCGCGGGTCTGCCACTCGCCGACCGGCTACGGCCTGAAGACGACGCTCGGCGAATCGGCCGGTACGCAGACGTTCGCATCGGTCGATAAAGCCGACGTGATCATGGTGATCGGCGCGAACCCGACCGACGGCCATCCCGTGTTCGGCTCGCGTCTGAAGCGCCGGGTGCGCGAAGGCGCGAAGCTGATCGTCGTCGACCCGCGCCGCATCGATATTGTCGATACGCCGCACGTGAAGGCGTCGCACCATCTGCAGTTGATGCCGGGCACGAACGTCGCGATCGTCAATGCGCTGGCGCACGTGATCGTCACCGAAGGGCTGCTGAACGAGAAATTCATCGCCGAGCGCTGCGACACGCGCGCGTTCGACCAGTGGCGCACGTTCGTCGCGCTGCCGGAAAACGCACCGGAAGCGACCGCCGACATCACCGGCGTGCCCGCACAGCAAGTGCGCGAAGCGGCCCGCATCTATGCGACGGGCGGCAACGCGGCGATCTACTACGGCCTCGGCGTCACCGAGCACGCGCAAGGCTCGACGATGGTGATCGGCATCGCGAACCTCGCGATGGCAACCGGCAATATCGGCCGCGAAGGCGTCGGTGTGAATCCGTTGCGCGGCCAGAACAACGTGCAGGGTTCGTGCGACATGGGCTCGTTCCCGCACGAACTGCCGGGCTATCGCCACATCAGCGACCCGACCGTGCGCGCGCTGTTCGAAGACGCATGGAAGGTCACGCTGCAGCCGGAACCGGGTCTGCGCATTCCGAACATGTTCGACGCCGCGCTCGACGGCACCTTCATGGGCCTGTATTGCCAGGGCGAAGACATCGTGCAGTCGGACCCGAACACGCAGCATGTGGGCGCGGCGCTGTCGTCGATGGAATGCATCGTCGTGCAGGACATTTTCCTGAACGAAACCGCGAAGTACGCCCACGTGCTGCTGCCGGGTTCGACGTTCCTCGAAAAGGACGGCACGTTCACCAACGCCGAGCGCCGCATCTCGCGCGTGCGCAAGGTCATGCCGCCGCTCGCCGGCTACGCGGTCTGGGAAGTCACCGTCCTGCTCGCCCGCGCGCTCGGCTATGAAATGGACTACACGCATCCGTCCGAGATCATGGACGAGATCGCGCACCTCACGCCGACCTTCCACGGCGTCTCGTACGCGAAGCTCGATCAGCAGGGCAGCATCCAGTGGCCGTGCAACGAGCACGCGCCGGACGGCACGCCGACGATGCACATCGACGAATTCGTGCGCGGCAAGGGCAAGTTCGTGATCACGAAGTTCGTCGCGTCGCCGGAGAAGGTGACGCGGAAGTTCCCGTTCATCCTGACGACCGGCCGCATCCTGTCGCAGTACAACGTCGGCGCGCAGACGCGCCGCACGGAGAACTCGCGCTGGCACGACGAAGACCGGCTCGAGATCCATCCGCACGACGCCGAAGAGCGCGGCATCCGGACGGACGACTGGGTGGGCATCGAATCGCGCGCCGGCTATACGGTGCTGCGCGCGAAGGTGACCGAGCGGATGCAGCCGGGCGTCGTCTACACGACGTTCCACTTCCCCGAATCGGGCGCCAACGTGATCACCACGGACAGCTCCGACTGGGCCACGAACTGCCCCGAGTATAAGGTGACGGCCGTGCAGGTGACGCCGGTCGAACAGCCGTCGCAGTGGCAGAAAGACTATTCGCGCTTTAACACCGAACAGCTCGATCTGCTGGCCAAGCGCGAAGCGGCTGTGGTCACATCAGGTAAGTGAGGATCGCCATGGATGAACATAACCTGATCGATATGGCGAACCGGATCGGCGAGTTCTTCGACTCGATGCCGGATCGCGAAGAAGCGCTGGCCGGCATCGCCGATCACATCCGCCGCTTCTGGGAACCACGGATGCGGCGCACGCTGCTCGCCTCGCTCGATGAAGGCCGCACGGGCGAGATGTCTGAAATCGTGCGTGAAGCCCTTATCGCAAATCACGACAAACTGATGCCGGCGGCGCCGGCGGCAGCTTAGCCGCAAGCCCTCCTTCACCGCTCGAATCGCAACAGCAAGCGAGCCGGCGCGGCAGCCTTCCGGCCTTTCAAGGATGGGCTGCTTGCGCTGGCTCGCCGCCTTTCGTGAACCAAGACTCGCAGTGGCGCAACAGGCCGTTCAGATCGGACGCAGCCCGGCCGCGCACGCAGACATAGCCGTCCGGCCGCACTAAATAGAACGATGGCCGCGTGCGACCGTACGACTCGCTCAACGAAGGCCCGCCCTCGCCCTCCGTATCCGTTATGCGCCATACGCGCACGGCGCCGGGCAGCAGTTCTTCGACGGCCGCCGCGAAGCGGTCCAGATCCAGCCCGCGCGCGGGCTTGCGGGGCGGCGCCGGTTCGGGCCGATCGAGCGGCACGTCGTCGTCGCCGGGCTCCGGCGCGACGAGGATAAACAGTGAGAAGAACGCCGGGTCATGCAGATCGAAGATGCAGCCGACGCCCGGTACGCGCCCAAGCGGTCCGTCGACGACATGCACAAGCGCATCGGGCGCCCGTTCGCCGGCCCGCGGCCCGCCGTCGAGCACGCGTTCGAGCGTCAACGGACTGCGCCGGTACTGGATCGCCAGTTCGCTCACTTGCAGACGCGCGGCATCGCGCAGCGGACCGAGCGCGGCAAGCACCGGCATCACGCGGTCGCGCAGCAGTTTGAGCGGCCCGTGATCGGCCTCGGCGAGATGGGTGATGAAGTTCGCCTGGCGCAGCACGTCGCGCTCGATCGGATGGCGCTCGAGATGATACGTATCGAGTAGCCGCTCCGGCGCGCCGCCGCCCAGCACACGCGCGAGCTTCCAGCCGAGATTGAACGCTTCCTGAATTCCCGTGTTCATGCCCTGCGCGCCGGCGGGGCTGTGCACGTGCGCCGAATCGCCCGCGAGGAACACGCGGCCGACGCGCAATTGCTCGACCATCCGGCTGTTCAGATGGAAGTACCCGGACCAGTTGAGATCGGTCAACGCGATCGGGTGATGGAGGCGTGCCGCGGCGACCGCGCGGCACGCGTCGAGTGACGGCGGGCTCGCAGGCGCGGGGGGCACGGCAGCGACGCTTCCGGCGGTAGCCGCGCTTTCTGCAGGCTCGCCATCACCGGCAGGCCCCGACGCAGCATGGTCGGCAATCAGCCTGTAGCGGCCCTTGCCCATCGGAAAGAGCGCGGCAAGCCCGTCGCCGGACGCGAAGATGTGGAACTCGTCGTCGGGCCAGCCGGTATCGGCCTGGATATCGGCGAGCAGAAACGTCTGCTCGGAGGTTTTGCCCGCGAAGCTCATCCCAAGCCGGTGCCGCACGCCGCTATGCGCGCCGTCTGCGGCAATCATGTACGACGGGTGCAGCGTCTCCGTGTGTCCGTTCGAGCGTTGCAACGTCGCGTTGATGCCGGCCGAGCCCTGCGAAAACATCGCCAGTTCGACGCCGCGCTCGACCTCGACGCCGAGCGTCGCCAGATGCGCGGTCAATAGACGTTCGGTGATCGATTGATCGAGAAACAGCAGATACGGATAGCGCGTTTGCAGCGGATCGAAATCGAGCCGCGCGAGACGCTGCCCATTCGAGTACAGATTCGCGACCCGCGCACGATGGCCCAGTTCGAGAAACGGCTCGACCAGCCGGTGCTGCTCGAGCAGTTCGAGCGTGCGCGCCTGAATGCCGATCGCGCGCGAATGCGGATCGGGCCGGGTCGCCTTGTCGATGAGGCGCACAGGAATACGCGCGCGCGCAAGGCTCAATGCCGCGGCGAGCCCGGTCGGGCCCGCGCCGACGATCAGTACCGGCGGTATGTTCAGGAAAGCGGCGGCCATGCAGACCTCCGAAAATCGATGCCGGTTAGTGTACGCCGCCCCATTGCGGCGTGACGCCCCGCTGCATCCTGGGCGCGGCGGGTGTGAATCAATGCGTGTGCGACGGGCGATCGAGCGTGCAACGATGATCGGTCGTGCCGAGATCCACTTGCAACGTCGCATGAAGCATCTGGAACTCTTCACGCAGCACCGCGACGATGGTGTCGACCGCCTGGTCGCCCGGATGGCCCGCCGGCATCACCAGATGCGCGGACAGCGCATTGCCGGTGGTCGACAGCGCCCACACGTGCAGGTCGTGCACGTCGATGACGCCGGGCTGCGCCGCGAGGTAGTCGCGGATGCGCTGCAGGTCGACGCCGGGCGGAACCGCGTCGAGCGCGAGGCGCACCGAATC